>CADAEJ010000006.1:21005-142041 GCA_902786965.1 uncultured Ruminococcus sp.
TATGTGAGCGAAGCGAACACCACAATTATTCACTATTCACTTTTCACTCTTCACTATTCATTGCTTATCGGTGCAAAGCATCGATAAATTCTGATTTATCTTAAAAAGGTTTATAACGATCTTGATTGAAAAGAGGCAACTATTTTGAACGATCTTAAACAACTGCTTTTGCAGGCAAAAACACTTGTAATATTCAAAAGTCTGCATAAGCAGAGCGTATTTGAAAAATTTCTCGCGGCAGTGCAGGCAAGTCTTGCTGATGACAGCGAAACAGCTGTCGCACAGTACTGCGACTTTGTCAGCGAGCTTTATACATACAGCGACGATCTCACCGAGTACATCTTAAAGCTTGTGCTTGAGAATGAAAATCTGTTTATGCTGCGCAAGGGCGAGGGCAAGCCTACGGGCGTTCTGCTTGAGGAGTGCCTTGCAAGCGAGCTTGAAACTATCCAGGAGATTGCCGAGATCCCGTGTGAGCAAATCATTTCAGGTATCGGCTATGACGGCTTTTTACCGCGCTATAAAACGCAGGAGCTTGATTTCTCGCAGATCTATGCCGACAGGATACATAAGATAGCCAAGTACGGCTACGGCATCTATTCGCAGTATCACGTTTTTGTTATAGAAAACGCAGCCATCGTGCCTGTTGAGTGCCCCGACCCGATACGCCTTGACCAGCTTTCAAACTATCAGCTCGAAAGGGAGCAGGTCATAAAGAACACACTTGCGCTGCTTGCGGGCAAGCCTGCAAACAACGTGCTTTTGTACGGCGACTGCGGCACGGGCAAATCCTCGACCGTCAAGGCGATAGCTAATGAATATTACACACAGGGACTTCGCCTTATCGAGCTGAAAAAGAAACAGCTGCACGAGCTGCCCAAGATAGTCGAAACAGTCAGCAAGAACCCGCTGAAATTCATCATCTTCATCGACGACCTGTCGTTCACCGAGGACGATGACGATTTCGCCGCACTCAAAGCAATACTCGAGGGCAGCGTTTCCTCGACCGCCGCAAACCTCGCTATCTACGCGACCTCAAACCGCCGTCACCTTGTCAGAGAAACATTCTCCGCAAGGCAGGGCGATGAGATACATTTTAAAGATACAATGCAGGAGCTGCTCTCGCTTTCGAGCCGCTTCGGGCTGACCGTTACCTTCCAAAAGCCCGATAAAAAGGTGTTCCTTGATGTTGTAAAGGACATCGCAGCGCAGTACGAGCTTCAGATACCGCAGGACGAGCTGTTTATGCAGGCAGAGGCTTACGCGCTTGCAAGGGGAGGACGCTCACCGAGAGTGGCAAAGCAGTTTGTCGAATACTTGAAAGGATGTGGAGATAATGCTTGAATTCGTAAAATGTGAGACCGACCATAAGCTCAGACGTACTGCCGAAATGGCAAGCGACATCTGGCACGAGTGCTTCGAGGGCGTTATTTCCGATGAACAGATAGATTATATGGTCGATAACTACCAGTCGTTTGCCGCGATAAAAAGGCAGGTCGGCTCGGAGAATTATGAGTATTATAACTTTGTGCTTGACGGTACGCGCATAGGGTATTTTGCTGTCGCACCGCAAAGTGACGGCACGCTGTTCCTCTCAAAGCTGTATATGTATAAGGAGTATCGCGGCAACGGATATTCCTCAAAGGCTTTCGCGTACATAAAAGAGCTTGCAAAGCAGCACGGCTGCAAAAGCATCTGGCTGACAGTCAACCGCCACAATTACGGCGCAATGAAAGTCTACGAGGCTTTTGGAATGAAAGTGATAAGAGAACAGGTCACCGACATCGGAAACGGCTTTGTTATGGACGATTACGTTTACAGCATCGACATTTGAGCAGTCCGAAATTCTGTACAATTTATGCTCCTCGGAAAAAAATTTTTCGGGGAGTGAAATTTTTTTGTTATATCTCCCTGCGCTTTGCGTCTGTTATAGTGAAAGCGCTTTTGAAACCAAACGGAGGTCACCATGCAAGACAATGAATTGCTGAAAATGTATTTTGACAGAAATGAACAGGCTATATCCGAAACAGCCGAGCAGTACGGCAGGTATTGTATGTACATAGCTGATAATATCCTGCAAAACCGCCAGGACAGTGAGGAGTGTGTCAACGATGCGTATGTGACGCTTTGGAACACTATCCCGCCGCAGAAACCGCAGAGCCTTAAAGCATACCTTGCAAAGGTTTTGAGGAATGCTGCATTGTCAATGGTGCGAAAGCACAATGCCAAAAAACGAGGCAGCGGAGCAGTCGATGAGATAATTGACGAGCTGCGCGAGGCTGAAACGGATACTCCCGAGAGCATTACAGATGCTAAAATGATGAGTGAGCTTATAAACGGATTTGTCAAAGGACTTGAAAAACAGCAAAGAATAATTTTTGTCAAAAGGTATTGGTATCTCTGCCCCTCAAAACAGATCGCCAAGGAATGTGATTTGAGTGTGGGCAATGTGAATATGACACTCCACAGGCTGAGACAACAACTTAAAAACTATCTGGAACAGGAGGGGTTCAAAATATGAAAAAAGAGGAGATATTTGAAATGACAAAACATCTTGATGAAAAGTATATCCTTGAAGCAGCAGCTGAACCCAAGAAGAATATAAAGCTCAAAAAGAGGATAATAACATTCGCAGTAGCAGCAGCGCTGACAGCATCTCTATCGATAGGTGCATTCGCAGCGTAGAAGGCTCTCGAGCGTAGGAACATTTTACGAAAGCAGCGCTATGGACGAGATAGAGCGCAAGGGATATGTAGCCAACCAGATTACCGAGAACGAGCATTTCAGAATGACCCTTGATACAGCTATCAAGGATGACTATAATTTTCTCGCAGTTGTGACTGTAAAGGCTCTTGACAGCTATGCAGAGCAGTATCTTGAAAAGCTCAGCGAGATAGCTACCGATGCAACATATTCCGATACGGGCGAGAAATTGGATGGCTTTGCATTCCTCACGGGCATTGATACTTATCAAAAGGGCAAGGAATATTCTATGCGCCTTAATGTACCTGTTAATACTGTTAACGGCTCTGTTGACCTTTCAAGACCTATCCATATTGAAATGAAAAGAGACGAGCGCAACAAGACAGCAGAAAATGTAGATTTGTTCAAGGGACTGCATTTTGATTTGAAGGACATCAAGCAGTCAAAGAGCGTAAAGTTCAGCTCGCCAAGCGGTGATGTGCTGAATGTTTCAGAGCTTGAAATTGCAATTGAGACTGATAAGATCGATGTAAGAAAGGCTGAATCAGAAATCAACAACGATACGATTGAAAGCATCAAAAACATCAGTATACATTACAAGGACGGTACGACACAATCCTTTTCTGAAAAGATCAACATTGTTTCTATGTATCTTACCAAGGACGATAGAACTGTAATTATCATAGACCTCAGAGTGCTTATCGACCCCGATACTATCGACTATATCGAATATATTGGCTCTGACTTCAAGGCGAAGTAACTGTCCCAAAATATGTACAACAAAAAGAGTTCTCCGTTCGGGGAACTCTTTGCATTTTATTTATCCTTTTCCTGCACGACCTTGTTTTTGCCGCTGTTTTTGCCTGCGTAAAGCAGATCGTCAATGTGCTGTATCCATTCGTCGATAGACTGACCGTCCTGCTTGCGTGACATACCGACCGTAATAGTGACAGCGATGCGTTTTTCGTCAAACACAACAGGCTCGGCATTTATATCCCCGCGCATTTTTTCAAGCGTTTCACGAGCATCGTCCTCGCCGCAGTAAAGCAGTATCAGAAATTCCTCGCCGCCCCACCTTGCTATCTCGCACCCCTTGCAGACAGCCTTCATCTTCTCGCTTAATACCTTCAGCACCTCATCGCCTGCATTGTGTCCGTAGGTATCGTTTATCTTCTTGAAGTCGTCGATATCGGCAATAGCAAGCGTCATCTGTGATCCGTCCTCAAGAAGCTCTGACAGCCTTGTGAGCATATAGTGCCTGTTGTACAGCCCTGTCAGGCGGTCGGTATGTGCCATTTCGGTAAGCTTTTTTTCGGAGCTGATGATGCTGCGGATAAGATAGTTCGTGTAGATAACAAGATAGCTGAATACCGTGATAGAGTTGAACATCAGAAAGAATACCGAGAACCTGCCGTTTCTGTCATATACAGGTCCGCTGTGTGACAGATACCCCATAAAGATCATGTAGTATACAGTAATGCCGATGCTTATATAAAACGATCTTACGCTCTTTTTGCCAAGCTTGAATGACATATATTCAGTCGTGTAAACACACGGTATCATTGAAAAGCAGTACAGGTGAAATCCGTATCCCGTGCCAAGACATACCGCCGTAACACTTGTGTACAGAGTCAGCCACGCATATATGGTCCAAAGAAAAACATCGAGCTTTTGCTTGTATATCGTTATGTAAAGTGCAAGATACAGCAAAGCCGTAGGTATACTGAAAAGTATAAGAAAACCCGCATCAAGCAGTATATACAAAAGCGCAAACCCGATCGTCATAACCAGCATTGCCGAATTGACAGCATAGCTGATCTTCTGAGCCTGCTTTATATCCAAACGCATCAGCTCCTTTTCTTAAAATGATGTATTATTTAGATTATAGCCTAATCTGCGCCAATTGTCAATAAAAACCGCAGCCCCGTAAAAAAACAAAGCTGCGGCTTATTTTCTGTTTTATCTGCTGCATCACACGCGCGATGCCAGCAGCTTTGCGATAATAAGATCGCTGTCGGTGGTTATCTTTATGTTTATCGCATCGCCCTCAACGATGTGTATCTTCTCGCCTTTTGCCGTGAATATGCTGCAAGTATCGGTGAGTTGTGCCTTTTGATTCTCGTCAAGTTCGCTGTAGTATTTGTCAAGCAGCGTGATGTCAAAGCTCTGCGGAGTCTGTGCGCGGTACAGCCTGCTGCGGTCAAGCGTTTCGTCAACAGTTTCGCCGTCCTGCGAGCTTACCACCGTGTCAACGCACTTGACGTACGTTCCGCACGCCGAGTATTTGAGCGCACCTATGATGTTGTCCTCTATCATCTTGTCGGTCAGAAAAGGTCTGACCGCATCGTGCGTGAGTATGATGTCACCCTTTTTGACCTTGTGCGCAGCCTTTATCGCCGAAACGATGTTCATTACCGTAGCGTTGCGGTCGCTGCCGCCGTCAATTACCTTTACCCGCTTTGTGTCGATGCTGTACTCCGCGAGCAGAGTGTCCATTACCTCGTGCCATTCGGGCTTTATCCCGATGTATATCTCGTCAATGTGCTTTTGCGCCGCAAATTTCTCCACCGTGTAAATGATTATCGGCTTATCAAGCACCCGTATGAATTGCTTGGGCACGTTCGAGCTTTTCATTCTCGTTCCGCTGCCGCCGGCAACTATTCCCGCAAAGATCATTTTGTTTTCTCCTTTTTTACCGTTCGTTTTACATCAGCTGATGCCGTATTCCTTGTTCAGATCAAGAAGATGATGACCTGCGATCGTTTTGCGCGCCACATCAATAACAATGACCATATAGCAGTTTTCAGTATCCGTGAAAAGCAGAACGTGCTGATAGGTGTTTTCGCTGTTGGCATAAACCGCTTCTATCAGATGACCGCAGTATCCGTATTGCGATATCAGACCGCTGCGCGCCAGCTCGTGCGCATAATCCCATATATCCGTTATCTGCTCGGCTGTGTCGGTAACGTTCTTCATACCGCCCTGCATAGTCTGAATATACTTTTGTTCATCAAGCTCTGTCAGCATATGTGTATCACTTTTTTTTCTGAATAAACAGCGCCCCCCGCATTGCGAGGAGCGCCAGACTGTCTTACTTTATGTCGTACTTTTTGAGCAGCGCCTGTATCTTCGAGTGAGGATCAATAACATTTGATATCGAAAGATCGTGATTGAGCGATGCGATATAGTAAGCAATATACTTAGCACAGTCGACCTCGTGGAACCACGGGCTTGAAAGAAGCTCGGGAGTCCTGTATGTGAGGTTCGTGCCGAAAACTCCGTCGATTATGCCGTCTGCATAAGCCTTGTCGAAGGCCTCCAGACCGTTTGTGAATATCGGATATGTAGCGTAGCAGAAGATCCTGTTAGCCTTGCGCTTTTTCAGCTCGATAGCGATGTCGAGCATAGATTCGCCAGAGGATATGATATCGTCAGCAACAAATATATCCTTTCCTGTAACGTCATTACCCATATACTCGTGTGCAACGATAGGGTTTCTGCCGTTTACGATAGTAGAGTAGTCACGTCTTTTGTAGAACATACCCAGGTCAACACCGAGTATAGACGCATAGTACATATTTCTGCTGATAGCACCCTCGTCAGGTGAAACTATCATATAGTGATCCTTGTTAGGCTTGAAATCTTCGATGCTTCTGAACATAGCCTTAAGCACCTGATAGGAAGGAATAATGTTGTCAAAGCCCATAAGCGGGATAGCGTTCTGAACTCTCGGGTCGTGAGCGTCAAATGTAAGGATGTTTGAAACGCCCATAGCCTGAAGCTCCTGAAGAGCAACTGCGCAGTCGAGCGACTCGCGGTAGTTTCTTCTGTGCTGTCTGCCGCCGTAAAGGGTAGGCATTATAACATTTATTCTGTGGGTCTTTCCGCTTGCCGCCTGGATTATCCTCTTGAGATCCTGATAGTGATCGTCAGGTGACATACAGTTGAGCTGTCCGAAAAGCTTGTACTTGCAGTTGTAGTTGCCCACATCGCACAGAATGAAAAGATCGTTTCCTCTTACAGTCTGCTTGATAAGTCCCTTGCCGTCGCCCGAAGAAAATCTCGGACAGTCAGCTTCTACAAGGAAAGTGTCCACTGCATACTCATTTTCGTTTGCCCAGTTAGTAAGATACCAGTTGACCTTCTCTCCAAGATCTTTAGCGCCGTCCATAGCTATAAGTCCCAAAGGAGCGACTCTTGAATTGTTGTCAAAAAGTATCTTGTCAGCGTTATTACCCATTATTTCTTCCTCCGTATCCACAAATTTACAGCCGCACAGACTGCATCGCATACAAACTAATTATACTGCACTTTTCGACAATTTACAATACCCTTTGCGCTATTTTCCAAATTTCAACCTTTTGAACAAAAACGAACCGCCTGACCATAAAATATTATACATAAAACGCATAGTGTGGATAGTTACCAAAAAAGTTCACAGTATAGCGCCTTTTTTGTAATGTGTAATTAACCTAAATGCTTGCATTTTAATAGCAAATGTTGTATAATATAATGGATTAGGTATGCGCGGTCAAGGGCTTGCGAAATGCCAAAAACTGCGCATCAGTGCCTTATTTTCAGCAAATCATAGTGAGGAGTATGTGTTTATGACAAGGTCACAAAGGTATTTCAGCGAAATGAAAACAAAGAGAGTAGCCTTTATCGGCGTAGGTGTCAGCCACCTCGCGCTTATCAGACTGTTTCTCTCAAAGGGCATAAAGGTCGTTATCTGCGACCAGAAGGAAAAGGACGATTTTGACGAGGCTATCTACGAGGAATTCGTGGCAAAGGGTGCGGATTTCTCGCTCGGCAAGGATTACATAAACGAGATATATAACTGCGATGTTGTTTTCAGAACGCCCGGCTTTTACTTCAATCGCCCCGAGCTTGAAAAGGCAAGGCAGATGGGCATAGTAGTAACGAGCGAAATGGAAACATTCTTTGACCTTTGCCCCTGCAGGACATACGGTGTAACAGGCTCTGACGGCAAGACCACGACCACCACGCTTATCAGCGAGTTCCTCAAGGCAGAGGGCAAGCGCGTGCATATCGGCGGAAACATCGGCAAGGCACTTCTGCCGATAGTTGAAACTATCTCCGAGGCGGACGTTGCAGTTGTCGAGCTTTCAAGCTTCCAGCTTATCTCCATGCGCGAATCTCCCGATGTAGCGGGCATAACAAATATCAGACCCAACCACCTCAATGTCCATAAGGATATGCAGGAGTATATCGACTCCAAAAAGAATCTTATCCTGCATCAGAACGCCTACTCAAAGACCGTTCTGAGCTATGATGACGAAACGACCAGGAGCCTTAATGACTGTGTGCGCGGAAATCTGCGTTATTTCAGCCGTACCACAATGCCCGACAACGGCAGCTTCCTGCGCGATGACGGTATGCTTTGCTACAACGACCACGGCAAAGTCACCGAGTACGTTCATATGAAGGACATCAGGATACCGGGTATGCACAATGTCGAGGACTACCTCACCGCTATCGCAATGACCTACGGCGATGTTTCCGTCCAGAGCGTTGTAAACGTAGCAAAGACTTTCGGCGGTGTCGAGCATAGGATAGAGTTCGTGCGCGAGCTTGACGGAGTGAAATACTATAACAATTCCATCGCATCAAGCCCTACACGAGTTCTTGCCTGCCTTGATGCCTTTGACCAGAAGCAGATAATGATACAGGGCGGCTCCGATAAGGGCATATCCTTTGCTCCGATGGCAGACGCGCTTTGCGAAAAGGTCAAGGTGCTCATCCTTATGGGCGAGACCGCGCAGAAGATAGAGGACGCCGTCAAGGCATCCGAAAAGTACGACCCTGCAAACATTCGTATAGTTAGAGTCGCAGATATGGCAGAGGCGGTCGAGATAGCTCACCACTACGCCGTTGAGGGCGATATAGTCTCGCTTTCGCCTGCGTGTGCAAGCTTTGATATGTACAGAATGTTCGAGGACAGAGGCAGACATTTCAAACAGCTCGTCAACGAGCTTTAAAGGAAAGATCATATGGAACTTCTAAAAACTCTCACCGAGCTTTGCGCACAGCGCGGAGTTTCGGGCGATGAAAAAACGGCAAGCGAGAAAGCCGCACAGCTTTTGAGCGAATATGCAGACGTATCGACCGATCCATTCGGCAACGTCTGCGGCACAGTCGGCTCGCACGATGACAGTAAGCAGACGCTTCTGCTTGAAGCGCATATCGACGAGATAGGAATGATCGTCACCTATATCACCGATGACGGATTTTTGAAGATCTCGCCATGCGGCGGTACGGACGAAAGGGTGCTGACCGCACAGCAGGTCACAGTCTGCGGCAGAAAGAGCATCACGGGCGTGGTCACATCTATCCCGCCCCACCTGCAAAAAGACGGCGAAAGCGGCGACAGCGCGAGCATTTACGTTGATATCGGTATGACCAAAGCACAGGCTGAAAAGATCGTTTCGCTCGGCGACAGGGTGCTTGTCGAGAATACGCTCGAGCTTATGCGCGGACATATCGTTACATCAAAGGCACTTGACGACAGAAGCGGCGTGGCGGCGGTGCTTCTTGCACTTGATAAGCTCAAAGGCAAGCAGACAAATTACAACATCAGCGTGCTTTTTGCCGCGCAGGAGGAAACAGGCGAGCGCGGTGCGCAGACGGGCGCTTTCAGTATCGCTCCCGACCTCGCTGTTGCAGTCGATGTTTCCTTTGCAAAAACGCATTTTGAAAGCGAGGAGGACTGCGGCATAATGGGCAAGGGCACTATGATAGGCGTTTCGCCGAGCCTTTGCAGAGAGCTTTCGCAAGCCTTTATCGACACCGCACAGCAAAAAGAGATACCGTATCAGATAGAAGTGATGAACGGCAAAACAGGCACAGATGCCGATAAGATAAGCGTTACAAAATCGGGCGTAAAAACAGTCACCCTGTCGATACCGCTCAAATATATGCACACTCCCGTCGAGGTGCTTGACCTGCGCGATATCGACTATACTGCGTCGCTTATCGCAGAATTTGCACAAGGCAGGTGTGAGATATGACAGAATTGCTAAAACAGCTTTGCCTGCTTGACGGCATATCGGGCGACGAGGGACGCGTGCGCGATTTTATAATCTCACAGATAAAAGACTGCGCCGAGATAACCGTTGACCCGCTGGGCAGCATCATCGCCTTTTGCAAGGGCGAGCAGACACCAAAAAACAAAGTCCTCGTTTCCGCGCATATGGACGAGGTCGGAATGATAGTCACCTATATCAATGCGGACGGCACGCTCAAATGCGACTGTGTCGGCGGAGTTGATCCCAAGGTCGTCTACGGCAAGCGCGTAAGAGTCGGCAGGGATAAGATACTCGGCGTCATCGCAGGTACAGCGATACACAACGTTCCAAAGGCTGACCGCAGCAAAGCCGTGCCTTTTGATAAGCTTGTTATCGACATTGGCTGTGAGAGCAGACAGGAGGCGGAAAAGCTCGTCAGACAGGGCGACAGCGTTTGCTTTGTTTCCGATTTCACCCGCTTCGGTGACGGCTTTGTTAAATGCAAGGCGATAGATGACAGGGCAGGCTGTGCGATCATGATACAGCTCATAAAGGACAGACCAAAGTTCGATACCTATTTCACTTTTGTTGTGCAGGAGGAGATCGGTCTGCGCGGTGCAGCTGCCGCAAGCTATACCGTTGCCCCCGACTTTGCATTCGTGCTTGAGGCAACTACCGCCTCGGATATCCCCGAAAGCGAGAACGAGAAAAAGGTCTGCGAGCTTGGAAAGGGCGCAGTAGTATCGTATATGGACAGACACACTATCTACGATAAAGAGATGTACTCGCTTGCGTTTGAGACCGCAAAAGAGAACTCCATTCCCGTTCAGACCAAATCGGTCATAGCGGGCGGAAATGATGCAGGCGCTATTCACCTTTCGCGCGGCGGCGTGAGAACGACAGCTATCTCGCTGCCGTGCAGGTATCTGCACTCACCGAGCTGCGTTATAAACGAGCGCGATATGCAAAGCGCGTATGACCTTGTAAAACTACTTTTGAACAGGACTTACAATAAATGATCTATCAGCTTAACGAGCCTACAATAAATGCTCATATGCTTGAAAAGCTCACCCCGAACAACTATACACGGCGCATTAAATCGCACTTTCTTGCCTACTCGACCAAGTACGAGTTCTGCCGCTTTTTCGCAGTGGATGACTACGACAGTCACCTCGGCATTATCTGCGTTTTCAATTCGTCAATGATGGTATCGGCTTTTGAGGGAGTGACTTTCAGCGAGGATACGCTCTCCGAGGTAGCGTCATTCATAGTAATGAACAAGCCGTACTCGGTCGAGTTTCCCGTGCAGTATGCACCTGCGCTCGAAAGAATGTGCAGTATAGAATATCTTGGCGATAAGCGTACAGAGTTTGCGTTTTCCGCAGCAGGTGAGCTGCCCGAGCTTGATGTGCAGGAGCTTCCGCGCCTTGATGATGTTTTCAATATCCTTGCAGACTGTTTCCCCGCGATAAAGAACAACCACGGACTGTGGCTCACAGATACCTCGCACCGCGTGCGCAGAGGTCTTGCACAGAGCTTTATCCTTGAAGGCTGCACCACAGCGACCGTGCAGTACATAATCGACAGGGTAGCGCTGATAGGCCACGTCGGTACGCTGCCCGAGGAAAGAGGCAAGCACCATGCGCGCAGGCTGCTTTACTGGATAGGCGAAAAGCTCACGGCTGACGGCTTTGAGGTACGGCTGTTTGCCCGTCCGCACCGCGTAAGCTATTACGAGGAGATAGGCTTCAAAAAGTGCGGACTTGATATAGTTTTAGAGAGAAAAGATAAAGATTTTTAGAACAATAAGGAGAACAATATGATACTCACAGTAGTAAGCACGATCGTTTCATTTTCGCTTATGCTCGGCGGGATACTTATGAAGATAAGTGCCAATAAGCCCATAAGCGAAACAGTCGGCTTCAGAACACACAAGGCGATGCTCAACGTCACCAACTGGCACAATGCCAACAGCAAATGCGGCAGCTTGTGGCTGCTGACAGGCGCAGCAGGCTTTGCACTGACGATGCTTATCCCGCTTGTGATAATGCCAAGGCTCAATACAAATGCCGATGTTGTCTTGCAGATCCTGCCGCTCGCAGCACAGATAATTTCATCTGCTGCCTGCGCAGTCCACGTTGAAAGAAGCCTTAAATAAGTCTCTTACGGGTGGTGTATTAAGTTATGGTGCATTCCCAGACGCAGCAGATAGTTTTTACAGGCTCCGTACTGTCAGGATATTTCCTTTCGGGCGTTGTGTATATCTTGCTGCCGATAGCTGCATACCTGCTGATGATGCACCGCAAAGCCGCAAGGTTTTACCCCGTTGTCACAGGTGTTATAGTCTATTTTATAGCAGAACGCTTCAGCGCACTTTTTGCAAGCCTTTTCGGTGCTTCTCAGGGCTTTATGAGCAAGACGGTGATAGCAGCCGAGATAATCTGCTACCTTGAAGAAACGGGACGGTATTTTGCTATGAAATATCCCGTCACCGATATTAAAAACACCAGCTCCGCCGTTTGCTACGGCATCGGTCACGCAGGGCTTGAATGCTTTATCCGCGCATATCAGAAGTTTCAGATCTATTCTTACGGACAGCGCCTTAACAGCAAAGGGCTTGACAGCTTTATATCGGGCAAATCGGCTGAAAAGGCAGACTCAATGACACGGCAGCTGCAAACCTATGCAGACCATTCGCTGTTTTTAAGTATCGTTGACTCGCTCGGCAGCATCGTGACCTTTGGAGTGCAGATAGCACTTTCACTTCTGATATTCAAGAAGATCCACTATGAAAAACGCTGGCTGCTTTTGGCGATACTTCTGCACCTTTTTGTGAACTTCGCCGTGTGGCTCGCATCGCTCGCTGACGATCCGCTGTTTACCGATTTTATAGGCATCATAGCAGGCGGTGCTGTGATTGCGATAGTGTTCAGGATCATCGGCTTGCGAAATTGTATGAATGAACTAAAAAATACATCAGGCAAAATAAGATAAACCGATCTATAATTAAAAATCAAAGGAAGATAATAATGACAGAAAACTTGTTTGGAATAGATGAACGTATCCTCGCACTTGCGCACGAGGCTGAAAAAGAGTGTGAGCAGATGTTCGCACAGACGGACGAGATAGCCCGCTTCAACGGCGAAAAGGTGCTCAAAGCCTTTATTGATAACCGCGTCAGCGAGAGCTGCCTTAAAGGCACAACGGGCTACGGCTACGGCGACTGCGGCAGAGATACGCTCGATAAGGTTTTTGCACAGGCATTTGGAGGCGAGGACGCTATCGTTCGCCACACCTTTGTCAACGGCACGCACGCGCTTTCCACCGCGCTGTTCGGCGCATTGCGAATGGGCGATACGCTGCTTTCCTGCGTCGGCAGACCGTACGATACCCTTGAGGGAGTGATAGGTCTTACAGGCGAAAAGGGCTCGGGCTCGCTTATTGATTTCGGCGTTAAGTACGAGCAGGTCGACCTTGTCAACGAGCAGGCTCCCGACCTTGACGCGATAGCACAAAAGGCGAAAAGTGCAAAGGTCGCGTATATCCAGCGCTCGAGAGGATACTCCCTGCGCCCGTCACTCAGCGTTGAGATAATAGGTAAGATAGCACAGGCTGCAAAGTCAGCAAACCCCAATATAATCGTTATGGTCGATAACTGCTACGGCGAGTTCGTCGAAAAGCGCGAGCCGCTTTCGGTCGGTGCAGACCTTATAATAGGCTCGCTTATCAAAAACCTTATAATAGGCTCGCTTATCAAAAATCCGGGCGGCGGCATCGCAAGCACGGGCGGATACATCTGCGGCAGGGCAGATCTCGTTGAAAAGTGTGCCGACAGGCTCACCTGCGTCGGTATGGGCAAAGAGGTCGGCTGTACGCTTTCGCAGAACAGAGAAATGCTGCTCGGCTTTTTCCTCTCGCCGCAGACTGTCGCAAATGCCGTAAAGACCTCGGTATTCGCGTGCAGACTTTTTGAAAAGCTCGGCTTTAAAACCCTCCCCGAAAGCAGCGAAACACGAACCGACATCATCGCATCTGTCCTGCTTGAAAACGAGCAGAACCTCACAGCGTTTTGTCAGGGCATACAAAAAGGCTCACCTGTCGACAGCTTTGTAACCCCCGAAGCGTGGGATATGCCGGGGTACGAAAGCAAGGTAATAATGGCAGCGGGAGCGTTCACAATGGGCGCATCTATCGAGCTCTCGGCAGACGCACCGATAAGAGAGCCGTTTGCTGCGTGGCTGCAAGGCGGCATAACCTACCCAAGCGGCAGAATGGGGATACTCGTTGCCGCAAACGAGATGTGCAAAAAAGGACTGTTAAGACTTTGAGGTGATAAATGCTATGTATGAAGTCAAAATCGGCGAGGGCGTCGGCGATGTAAAGCTTGGAATGCATATGGACGATGTGCGCAGGCTGTTTGACGACCTGAAAGAATACAAGGAAACTCCCTACGGCTACCCGTATGAAGTTACCTGTGATAGCAACGATACCTTTCAGATATCCTACGATCAAAGCGGCTGCGTGGATCTTATAATTTGTACCGATGTTGAAAAGCTCACGATGGACGGCGAAAGCTTCACCGAGAACAATTCTCTCTGGGGCTTGTTCCAATGGGTACACAAGCGCGATCCGCAGGTCGAGATAAGCTCTGACGGCTTTTGCAGCGACGCGCTGGGCTTGGGCATAACACTCGGAGAGGAAGAACAGTTTGAGTTCTGCGGTACGCAAAGGCTTTTTGACATCATTGACAGCATACAGATCACCGTAAAGGATTTCTGGAAAAACGAACCTAAACCTGATGATGAATAACTATCGGTAAGTATCAAAAAACGAAAGGAAGAAAAACTATGGCAGAGATATTCAGCGTAAAGGTAAGGGATATTGTCGATCAGCTCAACTGCGAGATGATCTATTCCCCCGATAATCTTGACGAGATAACCGTTACCGAAAATGACTGCAACCGTCCGGGTCTGCAGCTTATGGGCTTTTACGAGTATTTCAACGCAGAGCGCGTGCAGATCTGCGGAAATATGGAGTTCGCCTACCTTGCATCTCTTGACGAGAACACAAGATACCAGCGTATCGACGCGCTTTTTGCGACCAAGATACCACTTTTTATCGTTGCAAGAGGTCACGAGTTATATCCCGAAATGCTGGAGATAGCAAAGAAATACGAGGTGCCTATCGCAAGAACTCACGACAGTACCACCGCATTCATCGCATCACTTATCGGCTACCTCAGCGTTGAGCTTGCACCGAGGATAACCCGCCACGGCGTGCTTATCGAGGTATACGGCGAAGGTCTGCTTATCGTCGGCGAAAGCGGCGTAGGTAAGAGCGAAACAGCTGTCGAGCTTGTCAAGCGCGGTCACCGCCTTGTCGCAGACGATGCTGTTGAGATAAGAAAGACCTCCAACAAAACACTTGTCGGCTCCTCGCCCGATAATATCCGCCACTTCCTTGAGCTGCGCGGCATCGGTATCATCAATACCAGAAGACTGTTCGGTATGGGTGCTATCAAGGTCAGCGAGAAGATAGACCTTATCGTTGAGCTCGAGCCGTGGGACAGCACCAAGATATACGACAGAATGGGCGTTGACAACGAGTATACAGCGATACTTGGCGTAAAGGTACCGAGCCTTACTATCCCCATCAAGCCGGGACGTAACCTTGCAGTTATCCTTGAGGTCGCAGCTATGAACAACCGTCAGAAGAAGATGGGCTACAACGCCGCTGCCGAGCTGCTTGAAAACCTCGGCCTGCAAATGGATAAAAAGGATAAGGTCAAGAGCTGGGACAACTTCTAATTGTCCGAAATTTTGTATAGATATATAGTATAGTACAATTTTATGTACACTTTGGAGATGAATCTGATTGAACATAATAGGTGATATGCACACGCATACCCTTGCATCAACTCACGCATATTCGACTATCACCGAGAACTGCCGCAGCGCTGCCGAAAGAGGCATAAAGGTCGTTGCGATGACGGATCATTGGGGCGAAATGCCTGATTCTCCGCACATCTGGCACTTTGAGAACCTGCGCGTCCTGCCGCGCCGAATTTGCGGAGTGACCGTTCTGCGCGGTGTTGAGACCAACATCAAAAACGATGACGGCGAGGTGGATATGCCAAGAAAAACGCTTGAAAAGCTTGAATGGGTGGTCGCATCAATGCACAGGCAGGTCTACACGCCGAGTACGGTTGAAAACCACACAAGAGCGTATCTTAAAGTCGCCGAAGACCCGATAGTTGACGTTATCGGGCACTGCACGACCTCAATATTCCCGATAGATTTTGAAAAGTGCATCAAGAAATTCAAGGAGTGCGGCAAGCTTGTCGAGATAAACGAAAGCTCGATACTTTACAAAAGCGGCTCGTTTGAGAACTCATACGAGGTGCTGCGCCTTTGCAAAAAGTACGAAGTGCCTGTCGTTTTCGACTCCGATGCACACTACTGCGACCTTATCGGCGTAGTTGATACCGCGCAGAAGATCGCGCAGGAGGTCGGTTTCCCCGAGCGCCTTGTGATAAATGCAGATCACGAAAGGCTTGCAGAATACATCCACCGCAAGCACCCCGAGATAGAATTCCTTTGAGAAAGGAGAGTCCATATTTTTGGACAGTTCCCCTATGAATACACAAAGACTGTTTGATACCGCACGAAGCTGCGGCTGCGAAATACTTATGAACGAACCCCTTTGCGGGCATACTACATTTAAGATCGGCGGCAACTGTACAGCGCTTATCGAGGTCAACTCCACCGAAAGCCTGCGAAAGCTGCTCGATGCTGCGCGTGCGGACTCGGTGCGCACTTTTGTCCTCGGCAAAGGCTCAAATGTGCTGTTTGCAGATGAGGGCTTTGACGGAGTCGTGCTGCATATCGCAAGCGAGATGAGTGAGGTCAGGCTGCTCGGCGAAACGGCTGTTTTTGCGCAGGCAGGGTGCAGTATGATGAAGCTTTGCCGCTTTGCGCTTGAAAACTCGCTGACAGGGCTTGAATTTGCCTACGGTATCCCGGGTACAGTCGGCGGCGCAGTGTTTATGAACGCAGGCGCGTACGGCGGCGAGATAAAGGACGTTATAAAGTCCGCTTCGGTAGTCAATACACGCGGCGAGCTTGAAAAGCTGACAAATGCACAGCTCGATCTCTCTTACCGCCACAGCAGCATCATGCAGACAGGCGGTGTCGTCTGCGATGCGGTGTTTGAGCTGCAAAAAGGCGACAGGGCGCAGATAGAAAGCAAAATGAACGAGCTTATGGGCAGGCGCAGAGATAAGCAGCCGATAGAGTTCCCAAGCGCAGGCTCGACCTTCAAGCGCCCCGAGGGCTTCTTTGCAGGCAAGCTGATACAGGACAGCGGACTGCGCGGCTTTACCGTCGGCGGTGCGCAGGTGTCCGAAAAGCACTGCGGATTTGTCATCAACAAGGGCGGCGCAACATCACGGGACGTTGTCTCGCTTATCGAACAAGTCCAAAAAATCGTACATGAAAAAACAGGGCAGTTCCTTGAATGTGAAGTCAGGATCATCCCTTTCAAACAGGAGGTCTAAAAAATGCAGTTCGTTATAGTTACGGGTATGTCGGGCTCTGGCAAGTCAAGCTGCATTGAAGTGCTTGAGGATATGGGCTATTACTGCATAGATAATATGCCTCCCGAGCTTATCGGCAAGTTTGTGGATATCTGCAAACAGTCCGACGGTAAAATAGAAAAAGTTGCATTCGTTATAGATATACGCAGCGGCGAGCTTTTCTCAAAGATGAAGGACGCGCTGACGCTGCTCAAAGAGGAGGACATCGGGCTCAAGATTGTCTTCCTTGACTGCTCGGATGATGCTATCATCAGGCGCTATAAGGAAACGCGCCGTAAGCACCCGCTTGACGAGGTATCCTTTGGCAATATCAGAAAAGCGATAGAGACCGAGCGCGAGACTCTCGTGCCGATAAAAGCTATGGCGGATTACTATTTTGATACCACCAATTCGACCGCCAACGAGTTTCGCGAGAGAATGCGCGAGGTGTTCTCCGAGGCGACAGATTTTATGCGCATAGATGTGCGTTCATTCGGATTCAAATTCGGCTATATGCCCGAGGGCGACCTTGTGTTCGATGTTCGCTGCCTGCCGAATCCGTTTTATGTTCCCGAGCTTAAAAACCTCACAGGACTCAATCCCGAGGTCTACTCTTATGTTATGAAGTTCGACCAGTCCAAAAGGCTGCTCGATAAGCTCTGCAACCTTGTAGATTTTCTTATCCCCCTTTACGAGAAAGAGGGCAAGGCGCAGCTTGTGATTGCCTTTGGCTGCACAGGCGGAAAGCACCGCAGCGTAGCCTTTGCAGAGGCGCTCGCACAGCATCTGCGCGAGAAGAACCATATGGTAAGGATCTCGCACAGAGATATCGAAAAACACTAAAAGGACAGTTTTATAAATGCAGGAGCAATCGTTTTCATACCGCGCAAAACAGGAAATAATCGAGCGTATCAACTCACGGGAAAAGGCTGATGCCTGCCTGATGGGTGTGCTTTTGTGCGCCAATTCGCTGAGCTGTGATGATATCACCGTGCTGACCGAGAACGATCTTCTGCGCGATTTTTTTGTGCTCAACGCCGAGCGCATACTTGAAAAAAAAGGCGCGGTCCAGGTCACGCAGATACAGCGTAAAAGCTCTGCCGTGCTTTATGATCTTAAAATAACCGATGCGCAGGACAGGCTTTATCTTCTTGACTATTTCCAGCTTGACGAAAGCCGGGGAATGACAAAGGACGACCTGCCCAAGCCCAAGTTCTACCCCTTTGTTGTAGGCGGGATATTCCTTGCCTGCGGCAGCGTCAACAACCCCGAAAAAAAGTATCATATGGAGTTCGTGATGCCAACACTCGAGCTTTGCAACTCGCTGGGGCTCCTGCTTATCGACAATTACGGCATAATCCCCAAGCACGTTGAGAGAAAGCATTACCAGATAGTCTATGTCAAGGACTCCGAGAACATCATCGACATACTCACGATGATGGGCGCGCAGATGTCCTCGCTTGAGATAATGAATGTCAAAATGCTCAAAGATGTCAAGAACAAGATAAACCGTTCGATGAACTGCGATAACGCCAACATTGATAAGACCTTGTGCGCCGCTGAAAAGCAGATAAACGACATCGAGCTGATAGACTCCACAATGGGCATCAGCAGCCTGCCCGAGAACCTGCAAAGCATCGCGCTGCTGCGGCTGGAGAATACCGACTATTCGCTCAGCGACCTCGGTGCTGCGCTTGAACCGCCTATATCGCGCTCGGGTGCGAACCACAGAATGCAAAAGCTCGCCGAGATAGCCGAAAGTATACGAAAGGAAAAGGCGAAAAAGAAGTGACAGACTTTGTACATCTTCACCTGCACAGCGAATATTCGCTGCTTGACGGTGCCTGCCGCCTGACAGAGCTCGTGTCGCGCATCAAGGAGCTTGGTCAGACAAGCTGCGCCGTTACCGATCACGGAAATATGTTCGCCGCTGTCGAGTTCTACAACGCCTGCAAGGCGCAGGGCATAAAGGCGTTGATCGGCTGCGAGACCTACGTTGCACCGCGCACAAGATTTGATAAAGCGGGCAGGATAGACTCCTCGCCATACCACCTTGTACTGCTTTGCAAAAACGAGCAGGGCTATCGCAATCTTATAAAACTTGTCTCTCTTTCGTACACCGAGGGCTTTTACAATAGACCCAGAGTAGACGAGGAGCTTTTGCGAAAGTATAGCCGTGGACTTATCTGCCTCTCGGCGTGCCTTGCGGGCGAGATACCCCGCAAGCTTTCAAACGGCGATTATGATGGCGCAAAGCAGACCGCGATGCGTTATAACGAGATCTTCGGGCAGGGCAATTACTACCTTGAATTGCAGGATCACAGCATAGCAGAGCAGCAAAGGATCATTCCGCTGATAGCGCGCATTTCGCGTGAAACGGGCATACCGCTCGTCGCGACCAATGACTGTCACTATCTTCGCAGGCAGGACGCAAAAGCGCAGCGCGTGCTTGTGTGCATCTCCACCGCGACCACGCTTGACGACCCTAATAAGCTGGAGTTTCCGACCGAGGAGTTTTACGTTAAAAGCGGTGATGAGATGTCACAGCTTTTTGCAAATTACCCCGAGGCGATCGAGAACACCGTTAAGATAGCCGATATGTGCAATGTCGAGTTCGAGTTCGGCAAAACCAAACTGCCGTATTTTCATATCGATGGCGTTGACGACAACGAAAAGTTCCTGCGCGATATGTGCAAAAAAGGCTTGTACAAGCGCTATGCACAGCCCACAGACGAGGCTGTAAAGCGCCTTGGATACGAGCTTGATATCATCACTAAAATGGGCTATACCGACTATTATCTGATAGTCTGGGACTTTATAAACTACGCTAAAACGCACGGCATACCCGTCGGCTGCGGCAGAGGCTCGGGCGCAGGCAGCCTTTGTGCCTACTGCATCGGCATAACAGGTATCGACCCGCTCAAATATAATCTGCTCTTTGAGAGGTTCCTCAACCCCGAAAGAGTATCCATGCCCGACTTTGACGTTGACTTTTGTATGGAAGGCCGTCAGAGAGTCATCGACTACGTTATAAACAAGTACGGAGCAGACCACGTTGCGCAGATAGCGACATTCGGTACGCTTGCCGCAAAACAGGCGGTGCGCGATGTCGCAAGGGTAATGGGACTTCCTTACCAGACGGGCGATATGGTATCAAAGGCTGTGCCGAGAGGTCTGCCGCTTGCAGAGTCTGTAAAGCAGATCCCAGAGGTCGCAAAAATGTATAACGCCGACCCCAAGATAAAAGAGCTTATAGACACCGCCATAAAGGTCGAGGGTATGCCAAGGAACGTATCCACGCACGCGGCAGGTGTTGTTATAACCAAAGAGCCCGTGGACTATTACGTTCCTGTCTATGCGCGTGACGGACAGGTATCAACGCAGTATACCATGACTATCCTCGAACGGCTCGGCTTGCTCAAAATAGACTTTCTCGGGCTGCGCAACCTGACCATAATCAACCACACCGCACAGCAGGTAAAAAAGCTTCACCCCGATTTTGATATAAACAAAATACCACTTGATGACAAGGCTGTGTACGATATGCTCTCGCAGGGCAGGACGCAGGGCGTTTTCCAGTTTGAAAGCGCGGGTATGACTGCGACAATAACCAAGCTTAAACCTACCGGCATCGAGGACCTGATAGCAGTCATCTCTCTTTACCGCCCGGGCCCTATGGACTCTATACCGACCTATATCCGCAACCGCCACAATCCAAAGCTTGTTACCTACAAGCACCCGCTTCTGAAGGATATACTTGAGGTCACCTACGGCTGTATAGTCTATCAGGAGCAGGTTATGCAGATATTCCGCAAGCTCGCGGGGTATTCCTACGGCAGAGCGGATATCGTGCGCAGGGCTATGGCAAAAAAGAAAGCCGATGTACTTGAGGCAGAGCGCAAAGCCTTCATCTACGGCGAGCAGGGGCAGTGCGAGGGCGCTGTTGCAAACGGTGTCCCCGAAAAGATCGCCAACGAGATATTTGACGAGATGTCCTCCTTTGCAAGCTATGCGTTCAATAAATCTCACGCCGCCGCATACGCGACTATCTCCTATCAGACGGCGTATCTGAAATGCCACTACTACAAAGAATATATGGCGGCGCTTATGACAAACGCTCTGCTTGATTCCACGGATAAGCTTTTCGGCTATATCTCGTCAGTCACAGCAAACGGCGTCAGGGTGCTTCCTATAGATATAAACAAAAGCGAGAAGGGCTTCACCGCACAGCCGGACGGCATAAGGTTTGCGCTGCTGGCAGTAAAAAGCCTCGGCGGATCGGCAATAGCAAACATTATTGCCGAGCGAAACGCAAACGGTGATTTCAAATCCCTCTGGGACTTTTGCACCCGTGTCAGCGGGCGTGATATAAATACCCGCACAGTCGAGGCGCTTATAAAAAGCGGAGCCTTTGACAGCTTCCCGAACAACCGCCGCGAAATGCTCGATGCCTGTGCCGATATAATGACAAGCGCGGCGCAGAGCCGTGAGAGCAACCTTGAAGGTCAGCTTGACTTTTTCGGCCTTGGCAGTGAAGACAGCGGCGCAAGCCTTGAAAAGCCTATACCCAAAAAGGAAGAGTATCCTGCCAAGCAGCTTCTTGCACTTGAACACGAGGCGCTTGGAATGTATATCTCGGGTCACCCTGCGGACGATATAATGCCCTTTGCAAAAGCCGATAAGTGCCTTACCTGCGCGCAGATAATCGCCGAGCACGAGCGCACCGACGGCGCAGACGAGGGCAGGGCAGTCAAAGCTGCCGGAATGGTAATATCCCGCAAGGAGCTTAAAACCAAAAAGGGCGATATGATGTGCTTTGCCGAGATCGAGGACGCTTCCTCGTCGATAGAGCTTGTCGTATTTCCCGAGGTCTACCGTGCTGCATCGCACCTGCTATCACAAGGGCAGCTTGTTTGTGTCGAGGGCAAGGTATCAGGGCGCGAGGACGAAAAACCTAAAATCATCGCAGAGCATATCATAAGTGCCGACAGCTTTGTGCAAAGCTGCCTCTCGCGCGATCTGTGCATAAGAGCAGATTCCCGTGATGCCGACCTTATGCAGCGCATAAAGGACTATGCCAGAACCGTGAGCAGCACCGCCGCCACAAACCGCCTTATAATCTACTTTGCAGACCTCAAAAGAAAAACCGCTATAAAAGAGACTCCGTTTATCACCCTTGATGCAAAAACGCTCAAAGGCTTTGCAAAAATAGCGGGCGAGGACAATACAGCTTTTATGGAAAAGAAATAATGCTGCGATAATGACCGCAGATGTGTCAGGAGGAATGAAATGCCGATCGCATATAAAAAATCGGAAATAGGTGAGGGCATATACCTTACCGAGATAACCGATGAAAAGTACAAATCAAACTATATCACCGTGACCTTTGCCGTGCCTGTCGATGAAAAGACAGCGCCGCTGAACAGCCTTGTCACAGATATCCTTGCATCATCAAACCGCAAGTGCCCGTCAATGCCGCAGATGACAAGAAACCTTGCCTATCTTTACGGTGCGGTGCTTTCGGCGCGTTCAAGGCGCGTGGGGGATATACAGGAAAACGGCTTGAGCATCGAGTATATCAGTGACGAGTTCACAATGAACAAGGAGGTCATCTCCGTCAAAGCGGTGCAGACTATGCTTGACTGTCTTTTCGATCCCCAGCTTGAAAACGGAGCCTTCAGCGAAAAGTATGTTTCCATGCGCAAAAAAGAGCTTGAGGATACTATCAGAGCCGAGATAAACGATAAATTCGGCTACTCAATGCGCCGCGCAAGAGAGATCATTTACAAAGGCGAGCCTGCCTGCGTGAACGTGCTTGGCACGATAGAAAACGCAAGAGCCGTTACACCGCAGCAGCTTTATGATGCATACAGGAAGCTTATCCGCAGCGGGCAGATAAACATCACCATGTGCGGCAAGGACTTTGAAGCGGTCAAGCCCGTTATAATTGAAGCTATGGGAAGGCTCGAGCGCGAAAACGTGGTCAGGGTCAGCTATCAGAACCCGTCGCCCGTAAAGAGCGCGCCGGAGCGTGTCAGCGAAACGCAGGATGTCAACCAGAGCAAGATGATAATGGCTTTCAAATCAGATCACAAAGATATCTATGTTGCCAAGGTGTTTGCGGCGCTGTACGGCGGCACACCGTTTTCAAAGCTGTTTTCCAACGTGCGCGAGAAAATGTCGCTGTGCTATTACTGCTCCGCGCTTTATGCCGACCTTAAAGGCACGATGATAGTTTCAAGCGGTATCGCAAGGGAAAATATCGAGATAGCCGAGAAAGCTATCCTTGACCAGCTTGAAGCAGTCAGAAACGGCGACTTTACCGACGAGGAGCTTGAAAACGCAGTTACCTACCTCTGCACAGGCTTTAAATCCAACAACGATTCCATTTACAGAATGGCAGAGTATTACCTTGCGCAAAACACGCGCGGCACAGCCTATACGCCCGAGCAGGTCTGCGATATATTCCGTTCAGTTACAAGACAGCAGGTCATCGACTGCGCAAAAACATTCACATACGATACTTTCTATGTAATGCAGTCACAGCAGGAGGTGAGCGAGGATGAATAAACAGGTTATCAGAAGCGAGCTTCTCGGCGAGCAGTATACGCTCGTCCATCACGATTCGGGGCTTGATATACTGATGTGGAAGAAAGAGGGCTTTTCCACGGTAGAGGCGCTTTTCGGGACCAAGTACGGCTCGATAAACAACTGCTTCAAGACCGATGATACAGACGGATTCATCCGGGTCCCCGACGGCATAGCCCATTACCTCGAGCATAAGCTGTTCGAGTCTGATGACAACAGCAATGTCTTTGAGCTTTATGCCAGAACGGGCGCGGCGGCAAATGCTTTCACCGCCAATGATATAACCGCCTATCAGTTCAGCTGTACCGATAACTACGAGCAGTCTCTTGAAATTCTGCTCGACTTTGTGCAGTCGCCCTATTTCACCAAAGAGAATGTCGAAAAGGAACAGGGCATAATCGCGCAGGAAATAAAAATGGGTGATGATTCCCCGACAAGAAAGTGCTTTAAGAACCTTCTCAAAGCGCTGTACGTCAACAACCCCGTAAGGATAGACGTTGCAGGTACGGTCGAGTCTATCGCAAAGATAACTCCCGAGCTTTTGTATACCTGCTACAATGCCTTTTACAACCTGCACAATATGACCCTTTCGATAGCGGGAAATATCGACGAGCAGACGGTGCTTGATATCTGCGATAAAAAGCTCAAGCCAAGCCGAGATATACACCTTGAAACAAGCTTCCCCGACGAACCTGCACAGGTCAATGAAAAAAGGGTCGCTGCCGAGTCGGCGGTCGGGATACCCGTTTTCTGCATAGGCTTTAAATCCGATGCACCGCAGGGCAGGGAGTATTTCACCAAAACGGTCATAGCCGCTATGCTGCTCGAACAGCTTGTCGGTCAGACCTCACCGCTTTACAATTCACTTCTCGAGGATGGGCTTATAAACCCTGCATTCGGAACATTCGTATACGCAAGCCCCGGCAGGTTCTTTACCTGTATCATCGAGGGAGAATCAGCCGATCCCGACGAGGTCGCAAGGCGCATCTATGCCGAGATCGAACGCCTCAAAACACAGGGTATCGACAGGGAGCTTTTTGAAACAGACAAGCGCGTGCGCTACGGCGAAAAGGTCAGCAGCATAAATGATGTCAAGGCGTGTGCAGATGCTATGCTCTACTACAGCTTTGACTGCGAGGATATGACATTGTTTGACGACCTTGGAATGATCGCGTCGATAACCGCGGAGGACTGCGAGAATATGATAGATGATATTCTATCCGCAGACCGCAGCAGCATAAGCATAGTGACCAATAAAAAATAGGTTATAGGGACAGAAAGGAAGAATGTAAAATGATACAAGCTATTCAGACATTAGCAGAGCGATCGGGCGAGGTCTGGGACAAGCTGAACGATAATCCAAAGAGGGTGTACTTTCCCAATTTCGGTGACGGCGACAATGTTCTGAGATCGGGCATCGACATCGACAGAGTTATGTTCACGATACCCGGGACGAATTTCAAGATCTACTGGTATGGTTTTCTTATCGCAGTGGGTATCGTGCTTGCACTTATCTACGGCTTCAAGAAGATGAAGAAGGTCGGCATCGACCCCGACAGAGCAACAGATGCAGTCATCGGCGGCTTTTTCGGCGCAATAATCGGCGCAAGACTTTACTATATCATCTTCTCCGATACGCCCATAACCAAGTTCTTTGATTTCCGTGACGGCGGACTTGCGATATATGGCGGAGTCATAGGCGCGATACTTGTCGGCGGGTACATCACCAAGCGCAAAAAGCTGCGGCTGATGACCATGCTCGACGTTGCAGCCCCCTGCTTTTTCATCGGTCAGGCGATCGGGCGCTGGGGCAACTTTTTCAATCAGGAGTGCTTTGGCACAAACACCGACAAGCCCTGGGGAATGATGAGCCTTACCACAGCAAACTATGTCAGTGACCATATCACAGACGGCAGCGTTGACCCTACACTTCCTATCCACCCATGCTTTTTGTATGAATCGCTTTGGTGCATAGCAGGCTTTGTATTCCTGCACCTGTTTTTCAAGCACAGAAAGTTTGACGGCGAGATCTTCCTGTGCTATACAGGCTGGTACGGACTTGGCAGATTCTTCATCGAGGGACTGCGCACAGATTCACTGTACATCGGCAGCGTAAGAGCATCACAGCTGCTTGCGGGACTTTGCTTTGTTGCGAGCGTCGCAGCGATAATCGTTATCCGCGTAAGGATCCATAAGTTCAAGGACTATGTTTTCTTCAAGGATACCGAGCTTTCGCGCGAGATGATACTCCAGTACGATAACCTCAACCGCTTTGAGAAAGAGCGCAGAGAATTAAAGTCCAAAATATCCGAGGCTAAAAAGAATGGCGAGGACGCAGCAGAGCTTGAAAAACAGTACGAGGAACAGTTCGGCGAGACCGCCAAGAAAGCAAGACAGGAGGCTCTTGACAAGGCGGAGCAGGCTGATATAAAGGCTGCCGCCGAGCGCAAGGCTGCTCGCGCAGAGCTTGTCGGCAAACCAGCGGACGAAAAGACCGAGCCAAAGGCAGAGGAAACCAAGCCCGAGGAGAAAAAGACCGAGCCAAAGGCGGAGGACACCAACAGCGAGGAGAAAAAGAGCGAGCCAAAGGCGGAGGACTCCAAGCCCGAGGAGAAGAAAGACCTGACCAAGCCGCAGCAGGATCAGAACAAGAACGGCGCAAATCAGGGACAGAAAAAGAACAACAACTACCACAGCCGTAACAACCGCGGCAAAAACCGCAATAAGAATAAAAACTCAAACGGCGGCAATAAACAGGGCGGTCAGCAGAATAACAAGCAGGGCAGCGGCAATAACGGCAGCAATAACAAGCAGAATAACAGCGCAAACAGCAAACCCGGCAACAATAAGCAGGGCGGCGGCAAAAACAAGAACAATAACAATAACAACAATAAAACGGGCAATAACAAAACAGGCAGCAAGCCCGGCAATAATAATTAAGAGGTGACTTGAAATGGCAAATATAATTGACGGAAAAGCAGTATCCGCACAGGTAAAAGAGGACATAAGGATCGAAACCGAAAAGCTCAAAGCACAGGGCATCGAGATAGGACTTGCAGTAGTTATCGTCGGCAATGACCCCGCATCGCAGGTCTATGTAAGAAATAAGGAAAAGGCTTGCGAAGCTGTCGGCTTTAACTCCTATAAGTATGCACTTCCAGAGGAAACTACCGAGCAGGAGCTTCTTGCACTCGTTGACAAGCTCAATAACGATGACAAGGTGGACGGCATCCTCGTTCAGCTGCCGCTTCCGAAGCACCTTGACGACAAGATGATAATCAACAATATCCGCCCCGATAAAGATGTTGACGCTTTCCACCCCGTAAATGTCGGCAAGATAATGATAGGCGATTACAGCTTCCTGCCATGCACACCCGCAGGCGTTATGGAGCTTATCAAGTCAACAGGCACGCAGATAGAGGGCAAGGAGTGCGTTGTCATCGGCAGGAGCAATATCGTCGGCAAGCCGCAGGCGATGCTGCTTTTGCACCAGAGCGGTACAGTAACTATCTGCCATTCAAAGACAAAGGATCTCAAAGCTGTCGCAAGCAGAGCAGATATCCTCGTTGCCGCAGTCGGCAGAGCTAAAATGATAACAGCTGACTATGTAAAGCAGGGCGCAGTCGTTATAGATGTCGGGATGAACAGGGACGAAAACGGCAAACTCTGCGGCGATGTTGACTTTGAAAGCGTAAAGGATAAGGCTGGCTATATCACACCCGTTCCGGGCGGCGTAGGACCTATGACGATAGCTATGCTGATGAAGAATACCCTCACCGCAGGCAAGGATCATCACGGCGTAAAGTAAAGTGTAAACTTTTCGTGAACACCCTTTACAAAACAGCGCCTATACTGTATAATAATAAATGCTGTGTTGACAGCGTATCCCTGCCGCAGAATATGGGTAAAGCCCGAACGGGAAAGCTACCTGCCATATCCTTCGACAGCGGAAAATAATAATGAAAGAGGTACAAACAAATGCTGAGAAAAGACGAAAAGACAGCCGTTATCGAGGCTAACAAGACTCATGACAACGACACAGGATCCCCTGAGGTACAGATCGCTATCCTTACCAGAAGGATCTCCGACCTGACCGAGCATCTCAAGACTCATAAGAAGGACAACCACTCCAGAAGCGGTCTGTTCAAGATGATAGGTAAGAGAAGAAACCTTCTCAACTACCTCAAGAAGAAGGACATCAACAGATACAGAGCAACTATCGAGAAGCTGGGTATCCGTAAGTAATTATTGTGATCATCCATTAAGGCAGAGGCAATTTATTGTCACTGCCTTTTGGTGTATCATACACAAAAAACGAACATTGTTTGGTGCAGGCGTATTAGCATTAAACAGAGCCTATGCAAAGGCGTGAGCTGTGTTTATTGCTAATGCTTTCACCAGATAAATAAATATTTTGGAGGAAGAAAAATGTTTGAGAATTTCAGAACTTTTGAAACGACCTACGCAGGCAGACCTGTAAAGGTCGAAACAGGCAAGACCTGCGGACTTGCAAACGGCTCATGCTGGGTAAGATACGGCGAGACAGTAGTAATGGCAAACGTTACCGCATCTGCAAAGCCAAGGGAGGGCGTTGACTTTTTCCCGCTTTCTGTTGACTTTGAGGAGAAAATGTATGCAGTAGGCAGGATCCCGGGCTCTTTCACAAAGAGAGAGGGCAAGGCTTCCGATAAGGCTATCCTTGCATCAAGATGTGTTGACAGACCTATCAGACCGCTTTTCCCGAAGGATATGCGCAATGACGTGACTGTTGTTATCACAGTTCTTTCTGTTGATCCCGACAACTCACCCGAGATCGCAGGCATGATCGCCGCATCTATCGCGATCTCTATCTCAGATATCCCGTGGAACGGACCTGTTGCATCTATAAATGTCGGCTACGTTGACGGACAGCTCGTTCTCAATCCTACACTTGAGCAGAGAGCGCATAACGACCTCAACCTCACAGTTGCAGGTTCTGCTGAAAAGGTCGTAATGATCGAGGCAGGCGCTAACGAGATCCCCGATGACCTTATGCTCGAGGCTATCAAGTTCGGCCATGCCGAGATAAAGAATATGGTTGCCTTCATCTCCGATATCCAGAAGCAGATAGGCAAGCCTAAGTTTGAGTTTGAGTCTATGGAGCTTGACCACGATATGATGGATAAGATCCTTGACCAGTTCGGCGATAAGCTCAAGTATGCACTTGATACCGATGACAAGACTGTAAGAGATGCAAGACTTGTTCCTATCCAGGACGAGATCCTTGAAGCATTCTCCGAGGAATATGAAAACCTCCCCGATATCATCGGCGAGGTAATGTACAAGGCACAGAAAACTATCGTAAGAGAGTGGCTGTATAACGGTAAGCGCGTTGACGGCAGAGGCATCGACGAGATAAGACCTCTTG
The DNA here is from genome assembly GCA_902786965.1 of uncultured Ruminococcus sp. Lineage (GTDB taxonomy): Bacteria > Bacillota > Clostridia > Oscillospirales > Ruminococcaceae > Hominimerdicola. Next base: position 50,302 of record CADAEJ010000006.1, read on the forward strand.
CTGCCGAGGTAGGCGTTCTGCCAAGAGTACACGGCTCTGGTATCTTCACCAGAGGTCAGACACAGGTAATGACCATCGCTACCCTCGGCCCTGTTTCCGATGCGCAGAAGCTCGACGGACTTGACGAGGAAACAAGCAAGAGATATATGCACCAGTACAACTTCCCATCTTATTCCGTAGGCGAAACAAAGCCTTCAAGAGGACCCGGAAGACGTGAGATCGGTCACGGCGCACTTGCAGAGAGAGCGCTCGTTCCTGTTATCCCGTCCGTTGAGGATTTCCCGTACGCTATACGCTGCGTATCAGAGGTCCTTTCCTCTAACGGCTCAACATCACAGGGCTCTATCTGCGGCTCAACACTTGCCCTTATGGACGCAGGTGTGCCAATCAAGGCACCTGTTGCAGGTATCTCCTGCGGTCTTATCACCAAGGAAGACGGCAGCTGGATGACAATGGTTGATATCCAGGGTCTTGAGGACTTCTACGGCGACATGGACTTCAAGGTAGGCGGTACAAAGAATGGTATCACAGCTATCCAGGTGGATATCAAGGTAGACGGACTTACCTACGATATAATCGCAAGCGCGTTTGAAAAAACACACAAGGCAAGAAACTATATCCTTGACGAGATCATGCTCAAGGCTATCCCTGAGGTAAGACCTACTGTCAGCAAGTGGGCACCCAAGATGCTTACAACCAAGGTTCCTGTTGATAAGATCCGTGAGGTCATCGGCTCGGGCGGAAAGGTCATCCAGAAGATCTCCGCTGACTGCGAGGTCAAGATCGACATCACAGAAGAGGGCAACGTATTCGTTTCGGGTCTTGATCTTGACAAGGCAAAGCAGGCTATCGCTATCATTGATACTATCGCAAACGATCCCGAGGTAGGCGCTATCTACAAGGGCAAGGTAGTTAAGCTGATGCAGTTCGGAGCATTTGTTGAGATCGCACCGGGCAAGGACGGACTTGTTCATATCTCCAAGCTGGACAAGCAGAGAGTTGAAAAGGTCGAGGACGTTGTTTCCGTAGGCGACGAGATAGTTGTCAAGGTAATGGAAATAGACAATCAGGGAAGGATCAACCTTTCCAGAAAAGATGCTCTTGCCGACATCGAGGCAAAGAAGAACGCAGAGCAGTAATTTGCATTATTTCAGGCGGGCAGTTTATGGCTGTCCGCCTGTTTGTTCACAAAGCCGTGCAGTTTTGCATATCATAAAGCAAAATGTACGGAGGTGAGCATATGCTTTACAGCGTGATAATAACAGCGGCCATCGCTGCCGCAGTCATAGGGATATTCTGTTTCAAAGCCGTAAGGCTTGACAAATGCAGGCGTACAGTCAAAAGCTACCTGCTCATACCCTGCACCTGCACCGAGCGCGAGCTTGAACTGCTGGTCAAGGGCTGTTATTGGGAGCAGGTCATGTCGGGAGGAGATTGTAAACGTGACATCATCCTGCTGACCTCACGAAATGACAAAATGCGCACAAGAGCCGAAAGTCTCGAAAGACAGTTCAGCATAGTCAGAACTGTTGATGTTAAAGAGCTTGCAGGCTTTCTGGGAATGACAAAACACTGAAAGGAGTGCCGTGCCGAGTGATCGATGAAAAGCAGCGCCTTACCCTCAGCGGTGAGGTCGACAGCATAGTTTTCAAAAGTGAGACCTCTGCTTACGGGGTCATTATGCTCGATACAGGTGATGACCTTGAGTCAGTCACCGGCAGCCTTGCAGATGTGCAGGCAGGCGAGATGATAACCGTCGAGGGCTACTATGAAAATAACGCAAAGTACGGTCTGCAATTCAGGGCAGAGGTGTGCTACCCGCAGCTCCCCGCATCGACCGAAGGCATCTTCAAGTACCTTTCAAGCGGCGTTATCAAAGGACTGAAAGCAAAAGTTGCCCGCAGGATCGTTGACCTTTTCGGTGAAGAGTCGTTCGATGTTATCGAGAATGACTATATGAAACTCACGCAGGTCGAGGGCATCTCAAAAAAGACTGCGAAGAAGATCCATGACGGCTTTGCCGAAACCAACAAAGTCCGCTCGCTCCTCACGTTCCTGAAAAATCACGGCATCAGTGCCGACTACGGCTACCGTGCGTGGAACAACTGGGGAGAGCACGCACTTGAAATGATACAGTCAAACCCGTATGTGCTTTGCTCACCGCTTGTTGCGCTGTCCTTTGAGGAGGCTGATACTTTGGCGCGAAAGCTCGGTATCGCCGCAGACAGCGAGCACAGGATCGCAGCCTATATGGAGTTCCTGCTCAATAAGCAGGCGGAGGACGGCAATACCGCAATGCCTATCACCACACTTGGCAAACAAACTACCGATCGCCTCGGCGTGACGAGCGAGCAGTTCAAACAGGCACTTCGCTCGCGCCTTGATGACGAAATGCTTTTCTGCTACGAGATAGACCGAAAAAAACATATAATGCTGCGCAGCCTTTTCACAGCGGAGAGCTTTATCGCGCGCCGTTTGTGCCTTATGCGCCAGCTTACATACGATACACAGACCGACTTTTCCGCCGTCATCGACCTTGAGGAGCAGAACAACGGCATAAAGTACGAAAAAACACAGAGAGAGGCGATAAACCTCGCGCTTTCAAAAGGCTTTCTCGTGCTCACCGGCGGACCGGGTACGGGCAAGACCACAACGCTGAATGCCATAATCTCGCTTTATCAGCAGCAGGGACTTGAAGTCTTTATCTGTGCGCCGACAGGCAGAGCAGCCAAGCGTATCAGCGACCTCACAGGCTTTGAGGCAAAAACTATCCACCGCCTGCTCGAAGCACAGTACGTCAGCGATGGATTTACCCACTTTAAAAAGAATGAAAACGATATGCTCGACTGCGATGCGCTTATAATTGATGAAATGTCAATGGTAGATGCGCAGCTTTTCGAGGCAGTGCTTCGGGCTGTCAGCATAAACTGTAAGCTCGTGCTTGTCGGCGACAGCAATCAGCTGCCGTCTGTCAGCGCGGGCAACGTGCTGAAAGATATCATCGACAGCGGTGCGATGTCAGTCGTGCGTCTTACCGAAGTGTTCAGACAAGCCGAGAGATCAAAGATCGTAGTCAATGCCCACCGTATAGTCGAGGGCGAACCTGTCGATCTTTCGGACAGATCGCAGGACAGCGACTTTTACTTTATGCAGCGTACAGACCCTGCCGGTGTTTCCGCGCTCGTGTGTGACCTGTTCGGCAAAAGGCTGCCCGAAAAGTACCACATCTCCCCGATGCTTGATATGCAGCTGATAACACCTACCCATATGGGACCTGCCGGCACGGCGGAGCTCAATAAGACTCTCCAGCAGCTGCTAAATCCCAAAGCGGCTGGCAAAAGCGAGATAAAAAGCCACGGAACGATATTCCGCACAGGCGATAAAGTAATGCAGATACGAAACGATTACCAGATACAATGGAAAAGAAAAACTGATGACGGCGGAGAAGAAAGCGGCGCAGGCATCATCAACGGCGACATCGGCTATATCGAAAAGGTGAATAAACTGCTTGGGATATGCGAGATAAACTTTGACGGCAGGGTAGCGGTATACAGCACCAGTCTGCTTGAAAATATCGTGCTTGCTTATGCCATAACGGTACATAAAAGTCAGGGTTCGGAGTTTGATTACGTCGTTGTGACGCTCTACGGCGGCTCTGAAAGGCTGTATTACCGCAATTTGCTGTATACAGCGGTCACCAGGGCAAAGAAAATGCTTATAGTGGTCGGCTCAACAGCGCTTTTTAATAAGATGATACGCAGCTCTAACCGCAATACGCGCATAACCGCACTCAAACCAATGATACAGGAACTCGCAGGCGAGGACGATGATACGGAATTATAAAAAAACCACCGAAAAATCGGTGGTTTTTCTTTGCTTTGTCAGAATGATGATTCAAGGCTGCTGTCAAGAGAGGATATCGCCTTGATAATGAAATCGTTCGGCTCGCGGAAATCCTCAAGCACCCACTTTGATATCACGGCAAGGCAGCCCTGTGCACGGTAACAGCTGATGTATTCGAGCTTTTTATCGTTTATATCAGCCTTGAGCTTTTCTGTCTGTATCTGTCTGAAAACGCCCTCAATAAGCTTGTTCAGCTTGTATCGCAGCTGACCTGTCGCGTTGGGGCTGAATATCATCTTGAAGATAGTGCGGTTGTCGTTGATGTACTCGATGATATGCTTGAAAAACTCCTGCGCGGGCAGCTCTTCAAGCTGAAGTACCAGCAGACCAAGCTCAACAAGAGTGTTTTCCTCTATTTTGTCATAAAGGTCATATACGTCAAGAAAGTGATTGTAGAAAGTAACTCTGTTGACCTGTGCCTTGTCACTTATCTCCTGAACAGTTACCTTGTGCAGCTGCTTTTCTGTAAGCAGTTCTGCAAGCGCATCGAACAATGCCTTTCTTGTCCTTTGTGTGCGGCGGTCGGGTGCTTTTTCACTCATTGATATTACCTCGCTTTTAATCTTTTTAATAAGTATAACATAATAAGTCGAGCTTTGCAATATCCTGAACGAATTTTTTTGTGCCGCTTTTTTTACAATCGAACACGATATGTAGCATAAACTACAGATAGTCGGGAAGATGTAGTATATACAACATCGTCTAAACCCATTGTCTATTGTATTTTTCACTATTTTTTGGTATCATAAGTTCAACAAAGATAATAAAGGAGATACTAAAATGGATGATCTTGAAATAACAAAAAAATCAAATATAAAGACCGCAGCTGTCTTTTTTGCGGTCATCGCAATACTGGCGTGTATAATGGGATATGCTATTCTTACAGCATCAGCGGCGCATATATCCGGTGCACCCGTCAGATTGGCAAACACTGTAAGTAATTGCGAAAACAAAATGAACGTCAATAAGAAGTTCAGACAAGGGTTTTTCTATGATGCAGGCAGCGGAAAAGTATCGCTTGGCATCGTCAAGCTGGACGATAAGACTTTCAGCTGTGAGGTGACCAAAGCAGGCGAAAGAGGACAGTGCATTTCCTACAGCTTTACCGCAGAATGTGACGGCGAAACACTTATCTACAAAAACGGCACACAAAGCGCCGTCAAGCGTGACGATAAAGGCAACCTGATCCGCAAAGAGCCGATCAGCTCCAACCAATGCGGAAAATTCACAATGACCGATAATGGTATCCAATGGAATGATACCGACGGTACGTCAATGCTCTTTGTGAACGATGAAAAAAAGTAATACAGCAAAGCCCGTGTAAAATGCGCGGGCTTTTTTGTTTGTAAATTGTAATACTTTTGATATAAATAAACCCTTTACTTTTGATGTGATAACCGCTATTATAGTATAAACGACCGTGTGATCGGGGGCGATGGTATGAATTCAGAGCGTCTTGGCAGAATGAAAAAGTATATTGCCGATATCTTTTTGCCGAACCGCTGTCCCGTCTGTTCAAAGCTGATAACCTGGGATAAGCTTTTGTGCCCGAAGTGCGAGAAAAAACTCCTGCCGACAGATGACGAGCCATGTACCGACCATTTACAGATCAGCTGTGATGATCGCATTACGCTCTTTTACTACGAGCAGCCGCTTATCAACGCAATATATGCCCTTAAACACCGCAAAGCGTTCGGTCTCGCCGAGTACAGTGCAGCCCTTATGAAACAAAAGCTCGAAAAGCAAAGCCTTTGTGAACAGATCGACCTCGTTGCCTGCGTGCCGATGTCAAAGAAAAAGCTGAAAAAGCGCAGATATAATCAGGCGGCGGTGATAGCAAAGCACCTGTCCGCAGTACTTGAAAAGCCGCTTGATGCGCACCTGCTCACGCATTTGCCTACACTCACCGAGCATCATAAGCTTTCAAGGGAGGATAGGATAAAAGACGCGCAGGAAAGCTATTTCCCAAACCCGAAGCATAGCAGTATCAGCGGTAAAACAGTCCTCTTGTGCGATGATGTGTATACAACGGGCGCAACAGTCAATGCCTGCGCAAAGTGCCTTAAAGATATGGGCGCAAAGAAAGTCATCGCAGCCTGCATAGCTTACACAAAGCCAGCAGAAACGCACAATAAAGAAAGTTAGAACAAACTAACTCTAAAAAATCTGTTAAGGGCTTGAAAATCGGGAACTTATGTGATATAATAAATTGAATAGGTATTGCCAAATTATTCGCATTGCGGTAAAAGGAGTGGTATCATGATAAAGTATAAGAACCATCTTGGAACTATCGGCATCTCAACAGCGTATTTAAGACAGCTTATCTCAAATACTGCGGAAAGCTGCTTCGGCGTAGCAGGACTTAATGCCTACGGCGCAAAACAAGGCGTTATCGCTATGCTTAAAAAAGAAAACACAACCAGAGGCGTTATAATCCGTCAGGAAGGCGAGCAGCTGGTCGTGGATCTGCATATAACAGTAAATTATGGTGTAAATGTTGGCGCCATCGTCGAAAGCATAATACATAAGGTCACCTATGTCCTGCAGGAGCAGGCTGGTGTCAGCGTAAAATCCGTAAATGTCTTTATCGACGAAATGATCAACAACTGATGACTGGAGGAAGACCCCGTGATAGAAGGAAGTATGCTTCGTGACGCATTTATAAGTGCGGCACACAGTATTGCAAATCAGAAAAAATCCGTGGACGAGCTGAACGTTTTCCCTGTGCCAGACGGCGATACGGGAACAAATATGTCTATGACCATAGGCAACGCTCTTCCCGAGCTTAATAAGATGAAGAATGACGTTGACTGTTCAGAGGTCACAAAAGTAATGGCTTCTGCACTTCTGCGCGGCGCAAGAGGTAACTCTGGAGTTATCCTCTCGCTTATATTCAGAGGCTTCTCAAAGGGACTTTCGGGCAAGCAGACTATGTCCGCAGAGGATCTCGTAGTAAGCCTTGAAAACGGCGTTCGCGGCGCGTATAAATCGGTAATGAAGCCGACCGAGGGTACCATACTCACAGTCGTAAGGGAATCAGCCGAAAAGGCAAGAGAGGCTCTGCATTCGACCAATGACCCCTGCGCGATAATGGACGAGGTCTGCACGCAGGCTGCAAAATCGCTGGAGGAAACTCCAAAGCTGCTGCCCGCACTTGCAAAAGCAGGCGTTGTCGATGCAGGCGGAAAAGGCTTGCTCATCATCTTTGAGGCAATCAGAGATGTGTTTGACGGCGGCGAGATAGTCCAGGCTGAAAAGGCTGAAAAGAAAAAGATAACTGTCGAAACTTTCGCATCAGCAGTTGGCGAGTTTGACCAGGAAATACACTTTACTTACTGTACGGAAATGCTCATCACCAAGAAAAAGGACTGCGCAGATCCGTCAAAGCTGCGCGCATATCTTGAAACGATAGGCGACTGCGTTGTCGTTGTTGACGATGACGAGATAATCAAGGTACACGTACATACCAACGACCCGGGTAAAGCGATCCAGAAAGGCCTTGAGTTCGGTTATATCAACCTTCCCAAGATCGAGGCAAAGCAGCAGGAGGTCAAGCAGCAGTTTGTCCCCGCGAAGCCCGAAAAACAGTACGGCTTTGTAGCTGTCGCAGCAGGCAACGGCATCGAGGCTATGTTCAGAGATGTCGGCGTTGACTGCATCGTTAAGGGCGGTCAGACAATGAACCCATCCACCGAGGATATCCTCGCAGCTATCGAATCCTGCCCTGCGGAGATAGTTTTCGTGCTGCCGAACAATAAGAATATCATAATGGCTGCCGAGCAGGCTGTGAAGCTCGCCGACAGAAAGGTATGCGTGCTTCAGACAAGGACCATTCCGCAGGGAATGTCAGCGATGCTCGCGTTTGATGCCGATGCCGATTTCAATACCAACCGCAAGGAAATGACAGCCGCACTTGAAAGAGTATCCACAGGTTCTGTCACCTTTGCCGCAAGAGACAGCGACTTTGAGGGTCACGCTATCAAAAAAGGCGAGATACTTTGTATGGAAAACGGCAAGCTCGCATTTGTTGAAAGAGATCTGTCAAAGGCTGCCTATAAGCTCACCAAAAAGCTTGTCAAGGGAGATTCTGCGTTCATCACCATTCTCTACGGTGCAGATGTTACCGACGAAGCTGCCGAGGCGCTGTACAAGCAGGTGAGCGCCAAGTTCACAAACCTTGATGTCAACCTTATCAACGGCGGTCAGCCTGTCTACTACTACTACATTTCAGTTGAATAAAAATAAAGAACTGTACAAATTTCTGTACAGTTCTTTTCTTTTACTTGTATTTTTCAAGCTCGGACAGATCATACGGAGTCTTCTGATATACGCAGTAGTTGAGCCAGTTCGCGTATGCCAGATTAGCCGAGCAAGCCCAGTCAAAATTCGGTGTCTTCGTAACATCGTCATTCGGGAAATAATGCTGCGGCATATCTATCTTCAGCTTGCGGTCAAGGTCGCGGAAATATTCCTTTGCAAGCGTGTCGCGGTCATATTCCCAGTGCCCGAAAATGTAGTAATTTCGCTCGGACTTGTCTGCAAGCATATGCAGACCTGCCTCCTTGGACTCTGTGAGTATCACAAGGTCATCGACCTTTTCTACATCTTCCTTGCGGACCTCGGTGTGACGCGAGTGCGGACAGTGGAACGTGTCACCAAAACCCTTCAGTATCGGGTGCTTGCGCTTCAGATTGCGGTGCCTGAAATCACCGAACATCTTGTTTTTAAGCTGGTATTTGGGTATGCCGTAGTGGTAGTATAGCCCTGCCTGTGCGCCCCAGCAAATGTGTATCGTCGAGAAAACATTCGTCTTTGACCATTCAAAGACCTCACAAAGCTCGTCCCAGTAGTCGACCTGCTCAAAATCCATAAGCTCAACGGGCGCACCCGTGATGATAAGTCCGTCGTATCGGTTCTGCCTTATCTCTTCAAACCCCTTGTAGAAAGCAAGCATATGCTCCTGCGAGGTGTTCTTTGAAACGTGGTTCATCTGCACAAGGTCAATGTCAACGTGCAGGGGAGTGTTGCTCAAAAGCCGCAAAAGCTGCGTTTCCGTAGATATCTTGTCAGGCATCAGATTGACAATGGCTATCTTCAGCGCGCGTATATCCTGATGCAAAGCTCTCTCGTTGCCAATGACAAATATATTCTCGTCCTCAAGCGTCTGGAACGCAGGGAGGTCGTTAGGTATCTTGATAGGCATGCATATCCCGCCTTTCTTTGATATTCTGAAAGTCCATTATAGCACTTTTTTGTGCCGAATGCAACCCCTGCGCACGCTGATTTCATAAAATGTTAAACATAGCGGGCGCTAAATGAAAATAATCTGCAAAATTCAAAAAAAGTTATTGCTATTTGCTGAAAAATAGTTTATAATAGAAAAGGTTATTTTAATGACAATAATCGAAAAGGAGTTTGTGGAAATGAAAATTCTTGACACTATCGGATTTGTTGAGGGCTTTGACCCCGAGGTTGGTAATGCAATGGCTGCCGAGCTTGCAAGACAAAAGAGAAATCTTGAGCTTATCGCAAGCGAGAACATCGTATCACCTGCCGTTATGGCAGCTATGGGCAGCGCGCTCACCAACAAGTATGCAGAGGGCTATCCCTCAAAGAGATACTACGGCGGCTGCGAGTGCGTTGACGTTGTAGAAAACATCGCTATCGACAGAGCGTGCAAGCTGTTCGGCTGCAAGTTCGCAAATGTTCAGCCGCATTCGGGCGCACAGGCTAATATGGCTGTTTATTTCGCACTCTGCGATGTCGGCGATACCATTATGGGTATGAGCCTTGACGCAGGCGGACACCTCACACACGGTTCACCTGTAAATATGAGTGGTAAGAACTATAACTTTGTTCCTTACGGCCTTACCGATGACGGCTATATCAACTATGACCAGCTTGAAAAGCTCGCAAAGGAGAATAAGCCTAAGCTTATCGTAGCAGGTGCTTCTGCTTATCCGAGAGTTATAGATTTTGAGAGGATCTCAAACGTTGCCAAGGAAGTCGGCGCATACTTCATGGTAGATATGGCACATATCGCAGGACTTGTTGCTGCAGGTATGCACCCATCACCGATCCCGTATGCAGACGTTGTTACAACAACTACTCACAAAACTCTGCGCGGACCAAGAGGCGGTATGATACTCACCAACAGCGAGGAGCTTGCAAAGAAGTTCAATAAGGCTATCTTCCCGGGTACACAGGGCGGCCCGCTTATGCACGTTATCGCAGGCAAGGCTGTATGTCTTGGTGAGGCTCTCAAGCCCGAGTTCAAGGAGTACGGCAAGCAGATAGTCGCAAATGCAGATGCTCTTGCAAAGGGACTTCTCAAGAGAGGCTTTGACCTCGTTTCAGGCGGTACTGATAACCACCTTATGCTCGTTGACCTGCGCCCGTTCAACGTAACAGGCAAGGAGCTTGAAAAGAAGCTTGACGAGGTGTTCATCACAGTCAATAAGAACGCTATCCCCAACGACCCGCAGAGCCCGTTCATCACAAGCGGCGTTCGTATCGGTACACCTGCCGTTACTACAAGAGGTCTTGTTGAGGAGGATATGGAGCTTATCGCAGAGTACATCTACCTCACAGCTTCTGATTTCGAGAACAGCGCCGATAAGATCAGAGCAGGCGTTAACGAGATCTGCAAGAAGTACCCACTGTACGAATAAATTAAACATATTATCAATAAGGGGACACATTTCTGTCCTCTTATTTTTATGTCGGTTTTGCGTGATATGGTGTTGACAAATAAAGAAAAATGTGCTATCATCATAATACATCTATTAAAGATATTAAACAACTGAAAGGATGTTATGATGACCTCGTACTGTTACCCTGTATGCAGCGATACCAAATCATTGCCTGTCTGCGTGAGCGGCGTGGGCGTGAGAGAGCTTGACGGCATCGTCCGCAGAGAAACGGGATATGCCTACCACCAGCTTTTTATATGCAGCGAAGGCAGCGGAAAGATATCTGCGGCAAATAAGCGCTGCAACGTGCTTCCGGGCGACTTTGTGTATATCCCCGCAGGCACTGCGCACGAGTTTATCCCGACCGATACAAGATGGCAGCTTATCGGCGTTGACCTCGATGGCAGCAGCATCGAAACACTTCTTGAAAGCATCAAGCTTACAAAGCTGCGCTGCGAAAAATTGAGCGACCACGAAACTCCCGCAAGGAAAATGCTCGCCATCATGAATACCGTCAGAGAGGGCGGCAATGCCGTTGTCAGCGACAGCTCCGCACTTGCTTACGACCTGCTCATGCAGCTGCACAAGCAGATAAATATCGAGTCCGAAACGTCTGACGGACAAAAGTTCGCACAGCTTGCCCCTGTTATTGATTTCGTCGAGGGCAACTACCAGTCCGACCTTTCGCTTGATAAGCTGTCCGCGATCATTGACGTTTCTCCGCAGTATCTTTGCAGACTTTTCAAAGACTGCTATGCTATGCGCCCGTTCGAGTATCTCGCCAAAAGGCGTATCCAGAAAGCGAAACTTATGCTTGTCCAGGATAAGTATACCGTCAATGAGATAGCGCAGATAGTCGGCTATAACGATTGCAGCTATTTCTGCAGCGTGTTCAAAAAGCACGAGGGCATCTCTCCGGCAGAGTTCAGGGCTGTCAACTGTACCTGCGATAAATAAAAACTGCGCTTGACAATCGCTTTCAAGTGATGTATAATAATCAAGTCGGTCAGCCGCTGTGGCGGAACAGGCAGACGCAAGGGACTTAAAATCCCTCGGTAGAAATACCGTACCGGTTCGACCCCGGTCAGCGGCATAGAGAATGTGGTTTTTTCCGCATTCTCTTTTTTTGTGCCCCGGCAGATGATCGCTTTTGTCCCGTACCTTAAATTGCGTGATTTTTCGGACTTTTCGCATACCCGTGCTAATAATTTAACAAAATTCGATTTTGCGCCCGAAAGCTATTGTGCAATAATACGAAAAAACGCTTGAAAAGGTTGACATTATGGCGCTTTTGTAGTATCATTATATCGTGATGTGTTGTGCCCGTATGCAGTTTTTGACAAGGCATTATATGGGCGCGATACAAAGGGGAATAAATCAAAAATGAATTGAGACAATAATTGTAGGATTGGATAATGATAACTATGAAAGTACCGTTTTCTCCACCGGATATAACACAGGCAGAGATAGATGAAGTAGTACAGGCTCTGCGCTCGGGCTGGATAACCACAGGCCCGAGAACAAAACAGTTTGAAAAGAACATAGCAGACTATGTAGGAACAAAAATGGCTTGCTGCCTTAATTCGCAGACAGCGTGTGCAGAGCTTGCACTCAGGCTGCTCGGCGTAGGCGAGGGCGATGAGGTAATAACAACAGCATATACATATACCGCATCAGCATCGGTCGTGTGCCACGTCGGCGCAAAGCTTGTGCTTGTCGATACACAGAAAAACAGTCTTGAAATGGACTACGATGCTCTTGAAAATGCGGTAAATGAACGCACAAAGGTGATAATCCCCGTAGATGTTGCGGGCATCCCTTGCGATTATGATAAGGTTTTTGACATCGTCGAGCGCAAAAAGAGCCTTTTCAGACCGTCAAATGTCATTCAGAAAGCAATTGGCAGAGTATCTGTCAATGCCGATACCGCGCATTCGCTCGGCGCATCGAGAAAAGGCGTTAAAACAGGCGCTATCGGCGATTTCAGCGCGTTCAGCTTCCACGCCGTAAAGAACCTTACCACCGCAGAGGGCGGAGCACTTACCTGGAAAACTATCGACGGCTTTGATGATGAGTCGATATATAAGCAGCTCCAGCTGTTCAGCCTGCACGGTCAGAGCAAAGATGCGCTTGCAAAATCAAAGCTCGGCGCGTGGGAGTATGATATAATCGGCACCTGGTATAAATGCAATATGACTGATATGGCTGCCGCTGTCGGACTTAAACAGCTCGAAAGATATGACAGCATACTCCAAAGGCGCAGGGATATCGTCAAGTACTATGATGAAAAACTCAAGCCGGCCGGCGTGAGAGTGCTTAAGCACTATACCGATGAGTATGAATCGTCAGGTCACCTTTACCTGACAAGAGTTCCGGGCATAACACCCGAGCAGAGAAATGAGATCATCATAAAGCTTGCAGAGCTTGGCGTTGCAGCAAACGTCCATTATAAACCGCTGCCGATGTTTACAGCGTATAAAGAAATGGGATTTGATATCAAGGACTTCCCGAACGCTTATTCAAATTTTGAAAATGAGATAACATTGCCTCTGCATACCTGCCTTACCGATGAGCAGGTCGAGTATGTCGCAGACAGCTATGCAAAAATTGTTAAGGAGTATATCCGTTGAAAAAATGGGAACAGCTGCCCGAGGATATGAAGACACCTCAGGTGCGAAAGTATTATAATATACTGCAAAAAAAACGTTTCAGCCTCGCGGCTAAAAGAGGATTCGATATCATCGTTTCGGCACTGATGCTGATACTGCTGTCACCTGTCTTTCTTGTGCTTGCCATAGCGATAAAGAAAGACTCCGAGGGCCCTGTCTTTTTCAGGCAGGAGAGAGTAACGCAGTATAAAAAGCATTTCCGTATATTCAAGTTCAGAACTATGGTCAATAATGCCGATAAAATGGGTACCCAGGTAACAGTCGGCAACGACAGCAGGATCACAAAAGTCGGCAGTATGATAAGAAAGTTCAGGCTTGACGAGATCTGCCAGCTCATAGACGTTTTCAGAGGTACGATGTCGTTTGTCGGCACAAGACCCGAAGTCCCCAAGTATGTTGACAAGTATACCCCCGAGATGAAAGCGACCCTGCTTCTGCCCGCGGGAGTGACCTCACAGGCAAGTATCTTCTATAAGGACGAGGACAAGCTGCTTGAAAACGCACAGGACGTAGATAAGACCTACGTCGAAAAGATCCTCCCCGAAAAAATGAAGTATAACCTCAAGGCTATCAAAGAGTTCAGCCTGCTGGGCGAACTGAAAATAATGCTTATGACCGTGCTTGCGGTCGCAGGTGTTGACTTTGCCGAAAAGGAAAGATCAAAAAGTTCAAAGCGCAGACCGTGCGCAAGGAGAAAAGCTGATGTATAAGATATGTCACGTAACAAGTGCTCATAAAAGCACAGATGTAAGAATATTTGAAAAAGAATGTACCTCGCTTGCCAAGAACCCTGATTATAAAGTTTATCTTGTAGCACAGGGCGAGAGCTATACAAGGAATAATGTGCGCATTATCGGTGCAGGCGAGATCCCGTCTTCAAGAAAAGAGAGAATGTTCGAGTTCTCAAAAAAAGTTGTGAAAAAAGCTCTCAAGGTCGATGCCGATGTCTATCATTTTCACGATCCCGAGCTTTTGCAGTATGTCGGCGCTTTTGTCAAAAGGGGCAAAAAGGTCATCTTTGACTCCCACGAGGACGTTGCCGACAGTATCCTTGATAAAACGTATATGCCGTATGCAGTGCGCGTGTGCGCAAGAACGGTCTATACCGCTATCGAAAGACTTGTACTGAAAAAGTGCAGCTATCTCATCTGCTGCACCCCTCACGTTGTAGCCAACCTGAAAAAGTTCAATCCGAATGTTGCTATGGTGACCAATTACCCGATAGTCGACGAGGAGGCTGAAAAGCAGTACGAGGGCTGCGAAAAGAATGTCAGAACGCTCTTTTTCGCAGGCGGACTTCAGGAGCAGTGGTCGCATAAGACCATAATCAACGCCATTGCCGATCTTGACGGCATTACATATGAACTCTACGGTAATCCCGATGACGGATATCTTGAAACCATAACCTGCCTTGAGGGCTGGAAAAAGGTAAATTATCACGGAGCAGCACCGTTTGCCGAGGTGCAGCAGGCTATGCGCCGGGCAGGCATCGGTATGGCACTTATCAAACCGAGCCATAATACAGGCGGTTATATCGGTACCCTCAGCAACACCAAGCTCTTTGAAACAATGAATGCAGGATTGCCTGTCATCTGTTCCGATTTTAAGCTCTGGAAAAAGATCGTTGAGGGCAATAATGTAGGTATTTGCATCAGACACGATGACGAGCAGGCGCTCAAAGACGCCATTATGAAGCTTGTAAATGACAGTGAGCTTTATAAGCAAATGTGCGAAAACGGAAAGCGCCTTGCGAGAGAAAAGTATAACTGGGCATCGCAGGAGAAAAAACTCTTTGCAGTCTATAAAAAAGTACTGGGCGAGTGATATGACTTTTCGGAAAGGGTGAAAAAGCCTTGAAGATACTTGTTTGTGCCAGAGGCTATAATTCAGTATCCGAGAACAGAATAGGCAACTTTGAGCTGGATCAGGCGAAGGCACTTAAAGCTGCGGGCTGCGATGTGAGGATAGCATCGCTGGATCTGCGCTCGTTCAAAAGAGTAAGACCGTTTGGCGCAAAGCTTTTCAGAAACAGTTCGATGCATTGCGTTACAGTCAATTCTTTCAGCAGCTTTCTGCCCGGCAGACTTGCTGAAAGACAGGGCGCAAAAGCCGCAAGAACAGCGCTGAAATGGATATGCAATGACGGCTGGCAGCCCGACGTTATCCACGCTCACTTTACCGAGATCGCAAGCTGCTTTGCACAAGCAGCAGGTGATACAAGCGCAAAGTTCGTTGTCACGGAGCATTCATCGCTGATGAATACCGAAACACCCGATGCTAAAAATCTTGCACAGGCTAAAAAAGCCTATCTTTCGGCTGATAAGGTCATCGCGGTCAGCAGCGCGCTTGCAAAAAACATCAAAGCATCAACGGGCGTTGTGCCCATTGTAATAGGAAATGTCGTTGATACCGACATTTTCAGCAGCATCTCAAATGGCAGCGGACAGGATACATTCAGATTTGTATCCTGCGGCAACCTTGTGGATGTCAAAAACTTTGAATTGCTTTTCACAGCATTTTCAAAGCTCCATAATACCAATGCGCAGCTTACGGTCTTTGGTGACGGCGTTAAAAAGCAGGAGCTTGCAGATCTCTGCCGCAGCCTTGGCATTGCGGATAAGGTCATCTTCAAAGGTCACCGGGTGCGCGAAGAGATCGCAAAAGAGTATGCACAAAGCGATGCGTTCGTGCTCGCGTCAAAGTCAGAGACATTCGGCGTTGCTTATGCCGAGGCAATGTGCGCGGGACTTCCCGTCATAGCGACCGCGTGCGGCGGACCACAGGATTTCATAAGTGAGCAAAACGGTCTGATCTGCGAAAACGGCGATGTTGATTCGCTCGTAAAAGCAATGGATCTTATGATGCTCACAGCAATAAGCTATGACCGCAAAAGAATACACAGAACTTGTGTGCAGAACTATTCGCCAAAAGGGATCGCACAAAAGCTTATCTCCCTTTACGGCACGCTGTAAAACGATAATAATTGCTTTGATAAGCAGTATAGGATATATTTATTTACGAAAGGTGAATGAAATAATATGAAACAGGAATTGCTCAAAAAAATCGCAGAAAAAAAGATCATCGCAGGTGTTGTAGGTCTTGGCTATGTCGGACTTCCGCTTGCAGTTGAAAAGGCAAAGGCAGGTTTTAAGACAATAGGCTTTGATGTTCAGAAAGCAAAGGTCGATATGGTCAATGCAGGCAAGAACTATATAGGCGATGTTGTTGATTCCGATCTTGCAGAGCTTGTTAAGAACAAGCAGCTTGAGGCGACAACAGATTTCGGTTTCATAAAGGACGTTGATTTTGTAGCCATCTGCGTACCAACACCTCTTGATGCACATCAGGAGCCTGATATCAGCTATGTTCGCGATTCCGCGACAGCAGTTTCAAAGTACCTCAAAAAAGGTACGATGGTAGTTCTTGAATCCACCACCTATCCCGGCACTACCGAAGAGCTTATCAAGCCTATTCTTGAAGAGGGCTCGGGACTCAAGTGCGGTGAGGACTTCTACCTCGGCTTCAGCCCCGAGAGAGTAGATCCGGGCAACCTTATCTATAAGACAAAGAACACCCCGAAGGTAGTAGGCGCTATCGGCGATGACGCAGCAGAGGTCATCTCGGCTATGTACCGTGCAGTTCTTGAGGGCGAAGTGTTCACCGTTAATAACCCTGCCGTTGCAGAAATGGAAAAGATCCTTGAAAATACATACAGAAACATCAATATCGGTCTTGTAAACGAGATCGCCAGACTTTGCAAGGAGATGGGCATCTCCGTATGGGATGTTATTGATGCCGCTAAAACCAAGCCATACGGCTTCCAGGCATTCTATCCGGGCCCGGGTCTTGGCGGTCACTGTATCCCTCTTGACCCATACTACCTCACCTGGAAGGCTCGTGAGTACGGCTTCCATACCACACTTATCGAGAACAGTATGGTCATCAACGACAGTCAGCCTGCTTATTGCGTAGACAGAGCTATGCATATCCTCAACAGACACAAGAAAGCTATCAACGGCGCAAAGGTGCTCGTTCTGGGCGTAGCTTACAAGCAGGATATTGATGACTACAGAGAAAGCCCTGCCATCAGAGTTATCAAGGAACTCAAGAAGGTCGGCGCGGATGTAACATACTTTGACCCGTGGGTACCGGAGTTCAAGGGCTACGGCGAAACAGGCAGGAGCATTCCGGAGCTTACCCCCGAGGCAGTAAAGGAAGCAGACCTTGTTATGATAACCTGCGCACATACAAATGTTGACTATGCTATGGTCCAGCAGAACGCAAAGGCAATATTCGATACCAAGAATGTAATGAAGAATATCCAGCCAAGAGATAACATCGAAGTTCTTTGATCGGAGGAGCAAAGTCAATGAAATATGCACTGATAGGCTGTGGAAGAATTTCTACCAATCATATAAAAGCCGCTGTAAACAATAAGCTCGAAATTGCCGCAGTTTGCGATATCCTTCCCGAAAAAATGCAGGAGCTTCTCGCAAAGCACGGCCTTGAAAATGACGAGAGCATCAAAAGATATACCGATTATAAGGTAATGCTCGATGAGATAAAGCCAACACTTGTCAGCATCGCTACCGAAAGCGGTCCTCACGCACAGATCGCTCTTTACTGCATCGACAAGGGCATCAATGTCATCATCGAAAAGCCGATGGCTATGAATATGGCTGATGCAGACGAGATAATCAGACGCTCCAAAGAAAAGAACGTCAAGGTCTGCGCCTGCCACCAGAACAGATTCAACGTCGCTGTCCAGAAAACAAGGAAAGCACTTGAATCAGGACGCTTCGGCAGACTCTCTCACGGTTCTATCCACGTCCGCTGGAACAGAAACCACAGCTACTACGATCAGGCAAAATGGCGCGGCACCTGGGCACAGGACGGCGGATGCCTTATGAATCAGTGCATTCACGGCATCGACCTGCTTCGCTGGATGTTTGGCAACGAGGTCGATGAGGTTTACGGCGCTACCAGACAGCAGTTCCACGATTACCTCGAGGCAGAGGACGTCGGTATGGCAGTCGTTAAGTTCAAAAACGGCGCTGTTGCAACAATTGAGGGTACGACCAATGTTTACCCCAAGAACCTTGAGGAAACGCTTTACATCTTTGGTGAAAAGGGTACAGTCAAGATCGGCGGTACATCTACCAACAATATTGACGTCTGGGATTTCGCGGATGAAAGCGATGCCGATCAGGAGAACAAGGGACTCAAAGAGGCTACGAGCAACGTCTACGGCAACGGCCATACAAGCCTTTTCGCTGACGTTATCGACGCAATAAACAACGACAGACAGCCGTATGTAGACGCTGTCGCAGGCAGAAATGCCCTTGAAATGATCCTTGCAATATATAAGAGCCAGAAAACAGGCGAGCCTGTAAAGCTCCCTCTTAAAGACTTTGCAAGTATTGATATGAAAGGTGAGTTCTGATGGCTGACTATTTCCTTCACGAATCAAGCTACGTTGACGACGGCGTTCAGATAGGCAAGGGCACAAAGATATGGCACTTCTGCCACGTTCAGAAGGGCGCTGTTATCGGCGAAAACTGTTCTTTCGGACAGAACGTCAACATATCCAACAACGTAAAAGTCGGCAGCAATGTCAAGGTGCAGAACAACGTATCTCTTTACGAGGGCGTTGAGCTTGAGGACTACGTTTTCTGCGGTCCCTCCTGCGTCTTTACAAATGACCTCACACCAAGAACAAGATACCCCAAAGGTCACGCGGGCTATAAGAGAACGCTCGTTAAGCACGATGCGACCATCGGCGCAAATGCAACGATAGTCTGCGGTCATACTCTCGGCGAGTACTGCACGATAGCCGCAGGCGCAGTCGTTACAAAGAATGTTCCCGCGCATGCGCTTATGGCAGGCGTTCCCGCAAGGCAGATAGGCTGGACCTGCGAGTGCGGTCAGGTGCTTGGCAAAGACCTTGTTTGCCCCGATTGCGGCAGAAAATTTGAAAAGAGTGAGGATACTATCCTCGAGGTGAAATAAATGGAATTCAGAGACCTAAAAAAGCAGTACAGCGTTCTTAAAACGCAGATCGACAGCAAGGTGCAGACAGCCTGCGCAAATGCACAGTTCATCGGCGGCGCACCCGTCAAAGACCTTGAAAAAGCACTCGCAGAGTATGTCGGCGTAAAGCATTGTATCACCTGCGCAAACGGCACGGATGCGCTTTCTCTCGCAGTCATGGCGTGGGGGATAGGGCAGGGCGATGCAGTTTTCGTTCCCGATTTTACATACTTTGCAAGCGGCGAGATCGTTGCCTACGAGGGCGCGACACCTATCTTTGTCGATGTCTGCACCGATACCTATAACATAGACCCCGACAAGCTTGAAAAGGCTATAATCAAGGCTAAAAGCGAGGGCAAGTATAACCTTAAAGCCGTTGTCGCAGTTGACCTCTTCGGTCTGCCTGCCGACTTTGACGAGATAAAGAAGATCTGCAAAAAGTATGACCTGCTGCTGCTTGAAGACGGCGCACAGGGCTTCGGCGGAAAGCTTGGCTGCAAGACCGCCTGCAGCTTCGGCGATATCTCCACGACCAGCTTTTTCCCCGCAAAACCGCTTGGCTGCTATGGTGACGGCGGTGCGGTATTCACAGATAACGACGAGTGGGCTGACCTTATCAGAAGCTATGCCGTTCACGGCAAGGGAAGCAGCAAGTACGATAATATCCGTGTCGGCGTAAACAGCAGACTTGATACCGTTCAGGCGTGCGTGCTTGACGTTAAGTTCGATGCTTTCAAAAAGTACGAGCTTGAGGATATCAATAAGGTCGCAGCAAAGTATACAGAGCTTTTCAAAGCCGCTGGTGCGCTTGAAAAGGGAATGGTGCTGCCTGTTATCAAGCAGGGCTTTTACAGCTCGTGGGCGCAGTACACTATTCAGCTACCAAAGGGTGCCGACAGAGAAAAGATCCAGAGCGAGATGAAAGCTCTCGGTATCCCGACAATGATCTATTATATCAAGCCGATGCACTGCCAGGGTGCCTTTGAGGGTACAGACAGCGCGATCGCCGATTGCGAGGTCACCGATGAGATCTGCACAAGAGTCCTGAGCCTCCCGCTTGACCCGTATAAGTCCGATGAGGATATAAATAAGGTCGTTACCGAGCTTATCAAGCTTGTATAAAGCAATATCGTCTGCCCGAATTTGTGGGCAGACGTTTTTTGTTGCCCGAAAGTGTAAAAAATAATTGTACTGAGTGTGTTTTTTTGCGCAAAACACTTGTAATCCTGATTGATTTTTGTTATAATATTATGGTATAAAAATAATTTTAAGGGGTTCATTATGAACGAAGATAAAAAGACTTTTAAGGTCAGTCAAGAGGATATCGAGCTTGCAAAGAAAGCTGCTCCCGCAGACCTTCGGGAACAAGAGCCTGTAAGCATATTCAACGAGATCCTCGATTGGGTAGAATCCTTCGTGTTTGCGATGTTTATCATCATTCTTATTTTCATATTCCTTCTGCGTATAGTCACAGTTGAGGGCGAATCTATGAATGCGACCCTTGATGATAAGGACAGGGTGATAATCACCCACCTCAATTATACGCCAAAGCGTGATGATGTCGTGGTCGCCAACAGCAGTGTGCTTAATAAGACTATCATCAAGCGCGTTATCGGTGTCGGCGGAGATACGGTAAAGATAGATTACAACGTAAATAAGGTCTTTGTCAACGGTGAGGAGATAAGCAACGAGCATATCAACGGCACTATGATAAATAAGGGTATGTTTGACCCCAATTACCTTATTTCAGACGGGGTCTACCAGTATAAAGTCCCCGACGGAAAGGTATTCGTAATGGGCGATAACCGAAACAATTCGACCGACAGCAGAACGATAGGCTTTATCGACAATAAAGATGTCCTCGGTCACGTGATATTCAGGCTTTACCCGTTCAAAAAGCTGGGTAAGGTAAAGTAAAGGGCAAAGGTGAAACAATGAGCGAAGCAGCACATGTCCAGTGGTTCCCCGGACATATGGCTAAAACACGGCGGATAATGGCTTCAAATATGAAACTGGTCGATGCCGTGGTCGAGATAACAGATGCAAGGATACCCTATTCAAGCAGGAATCCCGAAATAAAAAAGATAGTCGGCTCAAAGCCGCGGCTGGTGCTTTTGAATAAAGCCGATTCAGCCGATGCGAATATGACTGACCGCTGGATAGAGTATTATAAAAAGCAGGGCGTTCGTGCGATCGCTACCGATTGCCGAAGCGGAAAAAACGTAGGAAAGTTTTATAACGAGCTTAAAGCTATACTTAAAGACGATATAGCCAAGTGGGAAGCAAAGGGTATGACAGGCAGACCCATCAGGCTTATGATCGTCGGTATCCCGAATGTCGGCAAATCATCGTTTATAAACCGCCTTGCAGGCTCTAAAATGGCAAAGGTCGAGGACAGACCGGGAGTTACCAAGGGCAAGCAGTGGGTGAGTCTTGACGAGGGCTTTGAGCTGCTTGATATGCCGGGAGTTCTCTGGCCGAAGTTCGAGGATAAGCTGGTCGGTGAAAGACTTGCTTTCACAGGCGCAGTAAAGGATCAGATAATGGATACCGAGTTCCTTGCGTGCAGATTGCTTGAGTTCCTGAAAGATAACTACAACGACCTGCTTGAAGCGCGCTACGGCATCACAACAGGCGATATCCCGCCAAATGATGACGAAACTATCGGCTGCGTTGTGGGATTTGAGATACTTGAAAGAATAGGCAGAAAAAGAGGCTTTCTTGTCTCGGGCGGAGAGATAAATACGCAAAGAGCTGCTGATACCGTCCTTGACGAGTACCGCAGCGGAAAAATAGGCAGAATGACTCTTGAACAGCCGCAATGACCGGGGTATAAAAAATGGATATATGGGAGAAATTGTACGAAAAAGCAAAGCAGCAGTATCACCCGAATGATGTTTCCCCGTTCGTATATGCCCACCACGTTGTGTGTGCACTTGAAAGCGAAAGCGGCGAGATATTCACAGGCTTTTGTATCGAGGCTTGCAGCGGCGTGATGAATCTTTGCGCCGAAAGGGCAGCAGCACTCAATATGTATGTAAACAGCGGTCAGACTGTTATCAAAAGGCTTATCGCCTTTCGTGATACTCCACCGACAGAAAAAATAACCGGCAGCGGAATGCCCTGCGGCGCTTGCAGAGAGTTTCTTATGCAGCTTTCCGAGCAAAACCGCGATATGCAGATAATGACCGATTACGAAACGAGAAAAGCCGTCACATTGGGTGAGCTTATGCCGAATTGGTGGGGCGAGAGCAGATATAAAACGGGTGAAGACTCCTGACAGGGAAGTGAAAATATGAGTCTTGCAGAGTTTGACAGTCAGTACAGAAATAACAGTAAAATCGTCTGCGGCTGTGACGAAGCAGGCAGAGGACCTCTCGCAGGCGATGTATTCGCTGCGGCAGTGGTCTTTGATGAAAATACCGTCATCGAGGGTATAAACGACAGCAAAAAGCTTACCGAGAAAAAGCGCGAAAAGCTCTTTGACGAGATAAAAGAAAAAGCACTTTACTGGTCGATAAAGACCGCATCGGTCGAGGAGATAGAAAAGCTCAATATCCTCAACTGTGCGATGCTCGCTATGAAAAGAGCAGTCGAGGACCTGCCCGTTAAGCCCGATATCTGCCTTATCGACGGCAATAAAACGCCCGAGCTTGATGTTAAAGCAGAGGCTGTTGTCGGCGGCGATGCGAAGTCACAAAGTATTGCAGCCGCGTCTATCCTTGCCAAAGTCGCAAGGGACAGATATATGCTCGAAATGGCAAAGCAGTACCCTCAATGGCAGTTTGAAAGGCACAAGGGCTACGGTACAAAGCTGCATTATGAAATGATAGATAAGTACGGCGAAAGCCCGATACACAGACCAAGCTTTTTGAAAAAGTATTATGCAAAGCTATCAGAAAAACAGCAGAAAAATAGGTGATATCGGTGAACAGGCGACCGCTGATTTCCTGCAGCGGCACGGGTATGCGATACTTGAGCGCAACTATACCGTGCGCGGCGGAGAAATTGATATCATCGCATCTAAAGATAACGTGACCGCATTCGTTGAGGTCAAAACGCGAAAGGAAAACCCTCTTGAGCAGGGCGAGCAGGCAATAACACCTGCCAAGAAAAAGCGCCTTGTCGCCGCGGCGCAGAGATATATTGACGAGGTAATGATGAACTGTGATACCTGCCGCTTTGATGTGGCAGTCGTTACAGTCTCGGATAATGCCGTCAAGCATTTGAAGTATTATGTAAATGCCTTTGACGGCAGCAAACAGTAAGGAAAGGTCGTATAATTATGTATTACAAAAGCACAAGAGATTCGTCGGTGAACGTGACATCTGCACAGGCTATCGCGCAGGGCATCTCCGTTGACGGAGGACTGTTTGTCCCAAGCGAGATACCCTCGATTTCTATGGAGGATATCAAAAAGCTCGGCGGTATGGACTACCGCGAGAGAGCAAAGTTTGTTTTCTCCAAGTTCCTCACCGACTACACCGAGGCAGAGATCGCATACTGCGTTGACGGCGCATATAACACCAAGAGCTTTGACAGCGATAATATCGCCGAGATAGCACATCTTTTCGACGGCACCTATATGCTTGAGCTGTGGCACGGCCCTACCTGCGCTTTCAAGGATATGGCACTTCAGATACTGCCGTATCTGCTCACAACTGCGACCAAAAAGATAAACCTCGATAAAAAGGTCGTTATCCTCGTTGCAACATCAGGCGATACAGGCAAGGCTGCACTTGAGGGCTTCAAGGACGTAGAGGGTACCTCTATCCTCGTGTTCTATCCCGATAACGGCGTTTCCGCTATGCAGAAAAAGCAGATGACAACACAGGAGGGCAGCAACGTCGGCGTATGCGCTATCAAGGGCAACTTTGACGATGCCCAGAACGGCGTAAAGGCTATCTTCACAAATGACGAGATAAAGAATAAGCTTGCAGAAAACGGCTTTATGTTCTCCTCTGCAAACTCTATCAACTGGGGCAGACTTTCACCGCAGATCGTTTACTATGTATCTGCATATGCACAGCTGCTTGCAGATGGCCAGATCGACGAGGGCGAGAAGATAAATATCGTTGTCCCAACAGGCAACTTCGGCAATATCCTTGCAGGCTACTACGCAAAGCATATGGGCATTCCCGTAAACAAGCTCATCTGCGCATCAAATGCAAATAACGTGCTTACAGATTTCCTTACAACAGGTGTCTATGACAGAAACAGACAGTTCCACGCAACTATCTCTCCGTCAATGGATATCCTTATCTCCTCTAACCTTGAAAGACTTCTCTATCTTCTCTGCGGCGAGAATGACGCACAGATAAGAGAATGGTTCGGCGCACTTGCAAAGACAGGCAGGTACGAGGTCAGCGAAGACGTTAAGAAAGCCCTGTTTGATGAGTTCTACGCAGGCTGCTGTGATGATGAGCAGACAAAGGCAACTATCAAGGAGTATTACGATAAATTCTCCTATACCTGCGATACACATACAGCCGTTGCAGTAAAGGTCTATGAGGACTACGTTAAGGCAACAGGCGATAAGACAAAGACTATCATCGCATCTACCGCAAGCCCGTATAAGTTCTCGGGCAGCGTTCTTTCAGCTATCGGCAAGGATACCGATAAGGACGAGTTCGATCTCGTTGACGAGCTGGCAGAATGCTCAAAGCTGCCTGTTCCGCAGTCACTTGCCGCACTCAAGAGCAAGAGCGTGCGCTTTGATAAGGTCATCGACAAGACCGAGATGAAAGACTTCGTATTTGAAACACTCGGCATCTGATAGCTTATGTACCGCCTGACTCGTTCAGGCGGTCACTTTGACAAATGGTCAGTCTCTTGCCTTGAAGGTCTTGCACTGGGTCTCGTCACAGCAGTCAGGCTCGCTGCAGGTGCAGCAAACATCTATCCTGCCTGCAACGCACTCGTGAGAGTTCCTGTTGTAAACGCAGCTGCTGACATCACAGTTGATGCCCTGAATCTTTTCCTTATCCATTGAGATCACTCCTTTTTGCAGTTGTCCTGCATGATCTATTATGTGCAGCTTTCTGCCGATTATCAGAGCCGAGGTGAAATTATTGAGCGTTTTTGCAATAGCTGACCTGCATCTGTCGCTTGGTGTCGATAAGCCGATGGATATTTTCGGCGGCTGGGACAACTATGTAAACAGGCTCCGCGATAACTGGCAAAACAAGGTCAGAGCAGATGATATAGTCATAGTCCCCGGGGATATCTCCTGGGCATTGAAGATAGAGGACTCGCTTAAAGATTTTGAGTTCATCGAAAAACTTAACGGCACAAAGGTATTTTTGAAAGGCAATCACGACCTTTGGTGGAGTACGCGCAGCAAGGTCGAGAAATTCTGGGCTGACAACGGCTTCAAAACTCTCCGCCTTGTGCAGAATGACCATTATCAGATCGGCAGCAGCGCAGTATGCGGCACTCGCGGCTGGATAAATGACGACAGCGAGCCCGCCGATGCCAAGGTGATAGCAAGAGAGGCTATCCGCCTTGAACTTTCGATAAGATCGGCACTTGATAAAGACCTTGAACCGATAGTGTTCCTGCATTATCCGCCTGTTTATGCCAATAACTGTAACCTTGATATCCTTGAGGTGCTGCATAAGTACGAAATAAAAAACTGCTTTTACGGGCATCTTCACGGAAATACCCACGCATTCGCCATAAACGGCACTCGCGACGGCATAACATATCAGCTCGTATCCGCTGATTTTTTGCATTTTGACCCAATGGATATTACTAAAATTGTGCAAAGTGACAAAACGTAAAAAAACGCTGGAAAAAGCAGCGGTTATATGATATAATGAATAAGATATATTTATATTGGAGGAATTTAAAATGAGTTTAAAAGCTACAAACAACGTTGAGACCAATAAGTACGAGCTGGAGATAGAGATATCTGCCGAAAAGTTCGAGGAGGGTATCCAGAAGGCTTACCAGAGAGATAAGAACAAGATCCAGATCGCAGGCTTCCGTAAGGGCAAGGCTCCGAGAAAGCTCATCGAGAGAGAGTACGGCGAAGAGGTATTTTTTGAGACAGCCGTAAATATCCTCTATCCGCAGGAGGTCGACGACGCTGTTAAGGAGTCCGGACTTGAGATAGTTGCAAGACCTGACGTTGAGATCACAGATATCTCAAAGGCTGACGGCGTGAAGATCAAGGCAACAGTTATCACAAAGCCTGAGGTTGAAATTAGTGACTATAAGGGTATAGAAGTTGAAAAAGAGGTCAAGACTGTAACTGACGATGACGTTGACAAGCAGGCTGACGCTCTCAGAGAAAAGAATGCAAGAGTCATCACAGTTGACGACAGAGCAGCTGAAATGGGCGATGACGTTGTTATCGACTTTGAAGGCTTCAAGGACGGCGTAGCTTTTGACGGCGGCAAGGCAGAGGATTTTACTCTCGGTCTTGGCAGCGGTCAGTTTATCCCGGGCTTTGAGGAGCAGGTCGCTGGTCATAACATCGGTGAGGAGTTCGATATCAATGTATCCTTCCCCGAGGACTACCAGGTAGAAGACCTCAAGGGCGCACCTGTTGTATTCAAGATCAAGCTCAAGGGCATCACAAAGAAGGAGATCCCGGAGCTTGACGATGAAATGGTAAAGGACGCAACTGAGTTTGAAACAGTTGACGAGTACAAGGCTGATGTGAGAAAGAAGCTTGAGGAGCATGCACAGCATCACGCAGAGCACGATGTTGAGGACGCACTTATGGATAAGGTCGTTGAGAAGATGACCGCAGAGATCCCACAGGTAATGTTCGATAACAGAGTCAACGAGATGATGATGGATCTCGAGCAGAGACTTGCACCACAGGGCATCACAATGGAAATGTACTGCAAGTTCACAGGTCAGGATATCGAAACTGTTAAGAAGGCATATAAAGAGCAGGCTGAAAAGCAGGTAAAGCTGCGTCTTGCTCTTGAAAAGATAGCTCAGCTTGAAAACATCGAGGTAACTGATGACGAGGCAACTGAGGAGATGCAGAAGATCGCCGATCAGTACAAGATGAAGCTCGACGAGGTCAAGAAGTATATCAGCGCAGAGGATGTCAAGAAGGATATCGCTGTAGGCAAGGCAGTTGAGCTTGTTAAGGATAACGCAGTTATCAAGGAAAAGTAATATTTGTTTTCAATAGAGCTGCTGATAAAACGGCAGCTCTAACATACTTATCACAGACCTGTAAAAAGCAGGCGAAACAAGGAGGCATTTTTATGGCATTGATACCTTATGTAGTGGAGCAGACAAGCCGCGGAGAAAGAAGCTATGATATCTTTTCAAGACTTCTCAACGACCGTATAATCATGCTCTGCGATCAGGTGGATGACGCAGTAGCAAGTGTTGTCGTAGCACAGCTTTTGTATCTTGAGGGACAGGATCCCGAAAAGGATATCGACCTGTATATCAACAGCCCCGGCGGCTCTATCACCGCAGGTATGGCGATATACGATACTATGCAGTATATCAAGTGCGATGTTTCGACCATTTGCGTAGGTATGGCAGCATCTATGGGAGCGTTCCTGCTTTCAAGCGGCGCAAAGGGCAAGAGATTTGCTCTGCCTAACAGCGAGATCCTTATCCACCAGCCTCTTATCGCAGGCGGCGGACTTTCAGGACAGTGTACCGATATCAAGATCCACTCTGACCATATGGTCGCTACCAGAGAAAAGCTCAACAGAATACTTGCCGAAAACACAGGCAAGCCTATCGAGCAGATAAATATCGACACAGAGCGCGATAACTATATGACCGCGCAGCAGGCAATGGAGTACGGACTTATCGACAAGGTCATCACCAAGAGATAAGTTGATTTGATGCCGGAAAGGTATGGATTGATATGGCTAACAATGACCAGAAAAAGTGTTGCTTTTGCGGAAAGCCTGAAAGCAGGGTAACAAGTATGTTCTCTGCCGGCAATACACATATTTGTGATGAATGTGTGCTGTATTGCTATGACCTGCTCGCAGAGCAGAACGGCTTGCCCTCAGCAAAAAGCAGAACTAAAAAAGGCTCTTCCGAGCGCTTTGGAATGATAGACCTCAAAAAGCCATCGCAGATAAAGGCAGTGCTCGACCAGTACGTTATCGGACAGGACGACGCGAAGATAGCGCTTTCCGTGGCTGTTTACAACCACTATAAGCGTATAATGTCGCTCACCGACGATGACGATGTCGAGATACAAAAGAGCAATGTCCTGCTGCTCGGACCTACGGGTACAGGTAAAACTCTGCTCGCACAGACACTTGCAAGACTGCTGAATGTACCGTTTGCGATCGCAGACGCTACCACGCTCACCGAGGCAGGCTATGTCGGCGACGATGTCGAGAATGTCCTCACAAGGCTTATCCAGGCAGCCGACTATAATGTTGAGGCAGCACAGCAGGGTATCATCTATATAGACGAAATTGATAAGATAGCAAGGAAGTCCGAGAATACCTCTATCACCCGTGACGTAAGCGGTGAGGGCGTTCAGCAGGCACTTCTGAAGATCGTCGAAGGCACAGTTTCCAATGTTCCACCCCAGGGCGGAAGAAAGCATCCGCATCAGGAGTTCATTCAGGTCGATACCAAGAATATCCTGTTTATCTGCGGCGGCGCATTTGACGGACTTGAAAAGATTATCCAGAAGAGGACAGATTCATCATCACTCGGATTTGGCAGCGCGATAAAGAAAAAAGACGATGAAAAGGACATAATGAAAAAAGTCCTTCCGCACGACCTTGTAAAGTACGGCATCGTCCCCGAGCTTGTCGGCAGACTGCCTGTTATAACAGTTCTTGACGAGCTTGACGAGCAGGCGCTTTGCAGGATACTCACCGAGCCGAAGAATTCGCTGATAAAGCAGTATACCAAGCTGTTCAAGCTTGATAATATCGACTTTGAGGTGACCGATGACGCTATGCGCGAGATCGCTAAAAAGACTATTGCACAGAAAACAGGTGCAAGAGGTCTGCGCGCAATAGTTGAAAGGATACTCACCAAGATAATGTTTGATGCGCCAAGTGACGAAAGCATCGTATCTATCAAGATAAATGCCGACTGCGTTACCGATGACGCACCGCCCGAGATCAAGAGAAAACCCCTTGATATCGCACAGTAAAATAATAACGGACTATTGCTCCAATGCGGTTCAATAGTCCGTTTTTTTGTACTTATTATTTGTGCAGAACTTTTTTCACAGCCTTTATAATGTAGGAAATCCCCCATTTTACGCTGTCAAAGTACAGTACAACAAGAAGTGCTACGCACGCAATGTATCCAACGATCGTAAGTATGCCGAACTTGAAGAATGTGTTGTAGAAACTGTACAGTACGACCGCAAACGTCAGCGTGTAGAATCTGCCGAGCTTGAAATCAACGTAGAAATATCTGTTAGACAGCACCGTTCGCAGAGTGAAGAACACAATGTACGAAATTCCCGTCGAAATAGCCGCACCCCTGCCGCCAAGCCGCGGAACAAGTATCATGTTGCCGATAATGTTCGTTGCACACGCACCTGCCGAGACAACTATCTGCATCATGCTCTTTTTCTTGAAAACAAGTCCGCTTACAGTCGTTTCAGATATGGTGTACATTATCGGGTTAAAGCAAAGAAAGGGGAGTATCGTTGCAGCCTCGCGGTACTTTGATCCGAGTATATAAACGAACAGATCCTTGAAAAGTATCAGCGACAAGCCTATAAAGAACATAACTATCGTTATAAGCTGGTTGCCCTGCTGGTAGAACGAGCGGTCTTCCTTGTCCTTGGTGTAATGCTCTACCGACATCGGCTGCCACAGCGTGTTGAAAGTTGTCTGAATGATAGCGAATACGTTTATAAGCGTTATCGCAGATGTGTAAACGCCTATCTCGTGGTCAGTCCTGTAAATATCCAGCGATATCTTATCTATCGCAGCAAACAGCGTTGCAAGACCCATAGACAGTATGTACGGATAACCAAAGCGCATAAGCTCTTTGCGCGGAGTCTCACAGGCGCTTTTGTCAGTTTGCGGCCGCCACAGCCGTCTGTTCGCGGCGATGCTCGTAAACAGGCATACGAACGATGCGATAGTTGTTGATATAACAAGCGCCAGAACGTGATTATGCTTGAAAAGGAAAATAAGCGGGAATACAGCTGCAAGATACATCAGCTTGTGGATAATGTTCAGCAGCGAGTACAGCTTGCTTTTGTATTCAAGCCTTACAAGCAGCAGACTGAAACGGTAAATAAGCTGAAACAGCGTGAATACACAAAGTATCCCCATAATTAGCGGATTGAATTTGAACTTTACCAGTCCGCTTATCGAAAGTGCCATAACTATGCCGCTCACCGCAAGGCACAAAAGTATCGGTATCACCACGCACTTTGAAAGCAGCGAGCGCTTGTAATCGTCCGAGTCCTTTTCGTAGTAGTACCTTACAAGTGCCTGGTCAAGACCGATGCAAAGCACCATTACCGCAAGGCTTGAGTACATATTGAAAATGCCGTATTTACCATTGTCAGACGGGTCAACAAGGCGCGTGATTATAGGCTCTGTCAGCAGACCGAGCAGCATATTTATCACCGTACCGCCGCCGATAATGGTAAAGTGCTTTAAAAAGCTTTGTTTCTGTTGTTTTTGTTCCATTTTTTATCTTCTTTCATAATTTAACATACAAAACTATAATACTACATAAACGCCGTAAAGTCAACGCTTTTGAGCTTTTTTGGGATATTGCACAACTTATCACGAAAATCATCGGTCTGACTGCGTAAAATACGCATCAATTAACGCAAAAAAACAGCGCCCTGCAAAAGAGCGCTGCCTTTGTATCAGAACAAACTGTCCATTTCTTTTATCATATTGCCGAATTCTGCAAGTGCATCGTTGATAGGCTTTGCAGTCGCCATATCCACGCCCGCACCGCGCAGAAGCGATATCGGGTCTTTTGAGCTTCCGCCCGAGAGGAAACCGATGTAGTCCTTGACCGCGCTCTCGCCCTCTTTGAGTATCCTCGTTGAAAGTGCGATAGCCGCTGCTATTCCCGTTGCGTACTGGTAAACGTAGTAGTCGTAGTAGAAATGCGGTATCCTTGCCCATTCAAGACTTATCTGCTCGTCAAGCACGATGCCGTCACCAAAATACAGCTTGTTAAGGTCGCGGTAAATGCCGCAAAGTGTTTCTGCCGTAAGGCTCTCGCCCTGCGCAACAAGCTCGTTTATCTTCAGCTCAAACTCCGCAAACATCGTCTGCCTGTAAAGCGTCGTGCGTATCATCTCAAGGAAGTAATTGATAAGATAAGCCTTTTCCTTTTTGTCCTTTGCATTTTTCAGCAGATACCTTATCAGCAGAGATTCGTTGCAGGTAGATGCTACCTCCGCCACAAAGATAGAGTAGTCGCTGTAGCATATCGGCTGATTCTTATTTGAAAGATACGAGTGTACCGCGTGACCCATCTCGTGAATGAGCGTAAACATACAGTTGAGCGTATCCTTGTGGTTCAAAAGCACATATGGGTGAACGCGCGCACCTGCCGAGTACGCACCGCTTGTTTTGCCCACGTTTTCATAAACGTCTATCCAGCGGTTTTCAAAGCCCTCTTTGATTATCTTCAGATAGTCCTCGCCCATAGGCGCAAGCGCTTTAAGAACAGTTTCCTTTGCCTGTTCAAAGCTTATCTTCATATCAAAGTCGCTCACAACAGGAGTGTACAGATCGTAAAAATGCAGCTGTTCCACACCGAGCAGTTTTTTGCGCAGAGCCACATAATCGTACATATAGTGCATATTGTCGTGTACAGCGCTGATAAGATTATGATAGACCTGCACAGGTATCTCGTTGTCTGCAAGGGCAGATTCAAGGCTTGATCCGTATCTCCTCGCCTTTGCGTAGAAATCCACAGCCTTTATCTGCGCACCGAGCGTAGCCGCACAGGTGTTTTTGAAATTGTCATATCCCGCATACATCGACTCAAATGCCGATTTCCTCAAAACCCTGTCGCTTGACTGCACCAGCGGGATATAAGTCGAATGTGTTACCTGATGTGCCTTTCCGTCCTTGTCCACAGCATCGGCGAATTTGAGATCAGCATCGTTGAACATCGAGAAAATGTTTTCGGGGGAGTCGCCCATTTCAGATGTCAGCGCGATTATCTTTTCCTCCGCATCAGAAAGAACGTGATCCTTCTTTATCCTTATAAGCTCGATCTTGCGTCTGTAAAGCTCAAGTTCGGGCTTGCTTTCAAACATCTTGTCAAGCACGGTCTGCTCAATTGCATTTATCTCGGGCGTTTCGTAGCTTCCCGCCGAGTTTATCTGCATAAACACGTTCATTACCTGACCTATCATATTCTGATACTTTGCAACGGTCGTGTCCTCATCGCTTTTTCTCTGCGCATAGTTTACAAGGCTGTCGCCCAGAACAGATATCTCGTCGCTTATCTGCATATACTCATACAGCGTATCAGCGCTCTGCGAGAGCTTGCTCTTGAACTGTTCAAGCGTTTGTGCAAAGCCTTTGAGCTTTTCAAGGTCTTTAGCCCAAAGCTCGTCGTTGGCGTAAATGTCATTTATCGCCCACTTGAACCTCTCCTCGACCTCACTTCTTTTTGGTGTGCGTTTTTCTTCACTCATATATAAATATCTCCTGTCTGATAAGTTTTCCAATACGATTATACCACATATCCTTTGTCAAAGCAAGCAAAAAGAGGTCAGTTTGCACCGACCTCTTTGATATTTACAGGTTAAGGAAAAGTCTTGGATTTACCGCAACGTTGTTGAGCCTTACCTCAAAGTGCAGATGGTCGCCCGTTGACCAGCCTGTTGAGCCGACCTGACCGATAACATCACCGACGTCAACGTGCTGTCCAACGAAACAGCTTACGTTGGTCTGATGACCGTACAAAGTCCACAAGCCGTTGCCGTGGTCAATGATGCAGTATCTTCCGTATCCGCCGCCGCATCCGCATGAACCGTTTTTGCCGTAGTTGTGAGGGCAGTAATTCTCAACGCGGATCACCGTACCGGAAGCCGCAGCACAAATATTTGCGCCGTGTATGCCATACGAGCAAATGTCCATACCGTTGTGGTTAGTGCCCCATCTCGGACCAAACTCCGAAGTGATACCGTAGTATCCCGGCACAGGCCAAGCGAGTTTACCGTTGCTTGGTGTCGG
The DNA here is from genome assembly GCA_902786965.1 of uncultured Ruminococcus sp. Taxonomy (GTDB): domain Bacteria; phylum Bacillota; class Clostridia; order Oscillospirales; family Ruminococcaceae; genus Hominimerdicola. Next base: position 83,746 of record CADAEJ010000006.1, read on the forward strand.
TGTCGGAGTAGGAGTAGGTGTCGGCGTAGGATTCCATTGCCATTGCTGCTGTTGCTGTTGGCGCTGACGTTCAGCTTCCTGTCTTGCGCGCTCTTCAGCCTCTTTTCTCAAACGCTCCTGCTCTTCTTTTTGTTTGATAGCCTCGCGCTCTTTGTACAGCTTGGCAAGCTCGTCCTCAAAGCTTGTCTGATCCTTCTGGACTTTAGCCTTGTTTTCCTCGTAGTATTTTTTCTGTTCTTCAAGCTTCTTGACCTGTTCCTTGCTCTTGTTCATCAGATCCTGAAGCTTTGCCCTTTGAGTTTCGTGACTCTTCTGCTGATCCTCGAGCTTGCTCTTGTTCTGCTCAAGAGTAGCCTTTTTGCCTTCAAGCTCTTTCTTATCCTCTTCAAACTGCGTTTTAAGGGAGATAAGCTTGTCTATCATCTCATTGTCGTGGTTAGCGACTCTCTTGACAAGCTCCATCTTCATCAGCATATCGTAAAAGTCCGTAGAACCTGCGATCATGCTCGAATAAGAATCGTCACCGACTATGTACAGTGCACGCAGTCTCTTCTTGAACTCCTCCGTGCCCGTGTCGATCTCCTCACGCTTTTTGATTATCTCGATCTCGCTTTTCTCGATATCGGTAGTCAGATCCTGTATCTGACCGTTCAATTCCTTTATAGAAGTTTCAAGCGCAATGATAGTTTTCTGAACAGTTTCTATCTGCTTATTGATAGCCTTTTGAGTTTCTTCCTCTTTTTTGATGTCGCCCTGCGCCTGCTGTATCTGCGAATCAAGCTGTTTCTGCTGATCCATAAGCTCTTGTATCTGCTTCTGAGCCTCAGATATCTCGTTTTCGTTCTGCTGAGCTTCCTCGCTTACCGCCGAGGCAGACTGAACGTTCTCACCGCTTTTTCCGCTGTAGACCATAAGTGAAAGGCACATAACGACCGAAACAGCGCACGCCAGACATCTTTTGACTAAAGATAACTTTTTCACTTTTTCCTCCGAAATCACACAAAACAGAGGCAGGTCAGGCAAAAGCCCAATCTGCCGCCTGAAATAATTGAGTTTAAACTTTCAAATGCTTACCCGTGCTTATTGAGGTACCGATCGCACCGATGAATGCGCCCGCAACAAGATAAGAGATAGTAACAGGCAGGAACATCGAATCGAACGAGTAGATGTTGTTAAGACCGAACACACCAAACAGCTTGTAGTCGCTGGTCAGGATGTTGTAAACGCCTTCATAAGCAAACTTGGTGATAAGCAGCGCACAGCCCGATGCAAGAAGTCCGACTACCATACCCTCGATAAAGAAAGGTATCCTGATAAAGCTGTTTGTCGCACCAACATATTTCATTATGTTGATCTCCTTGCGTCTTGCGAAAACGCTTGCTCTTGTAGTATTTGAAATGATGATAAGCGAAACAAGCACCAGAGCAACAACGATAGCGATAGCAACGATGAAGAAGATCCTTCTGAAGCTGATAAGAATATCTGCAAATTCAGTAGGGGACTGTACCGATTCAACACCCTCAAACATAGATATCTGTGCAGTAGTGTCGTTCATCTTCTGAATGTCCTTGACATTCAGCCTGAAAACATCGGGCAGCGGGTTGTCGTCAACATACTTGAGGAAATAATCCTTCTGTGCCTCTGACATCTTTTCCATCATGCTCTCCAAAGCCTTGTCACGACCGTATAAACGCAGCTCGCTGACATTAGGTATGTCCTCTATCTTCTGCTGCAATTCATCCATCGCCTGCTTGGATACATTGTCCTTTATAACTACCATGACTTCGCTTTTTTCCTCGATGTTGCCGATAACTTTATCAAGGTTTATCGAAACGAGTATAGCAAAGCCTACCATAATAAGTGAAACGAGAAGAATACAAAACGATGCAAAAGTCATCATCTTGTTGCGCCAGATTCCTTTGAAGCCCTGACGTATCAGGTAATTAAAACTGCTAATTTTCATTGGAACCTCCTATAACCTCGTCGAACTGGATATTTCCCTTATTGATATTGATGATGCGTCCTCCGAAGTAACGAACGAGGTCATGCTCGTGTGTTACCATAAGTATAGTAGTTCCGCATTCATTGATACCTTTGAGAAGCTCAACGATCTCATAAGAAAGCTCCGGGTCAATATTACCTGTCGGCTCGTCCGCGATAATAAGCTGCGGGTCGTTTACCAGCGCCCTTGCCAGAGCAACACGCTGCTGCTCACCGCCTGAAAGCTCGGTAGGGTAGCTTTTAGCCTTTTTGGATAGCCCGACCAGACTGATAACGTAAGGAACTCTGCTTCTGATGTACTTTGCAGGTGCATCGATAACACGCAGTACAAAAGCGATATTCTCATACACCGTCATAGTCGGTATAAGTCTGAAGTCCTGGAACACAACGCCGATAGTGCGGCGCAGCGCAGGCACCTTTCTTCTTTTTAGTTTTCTCAGGTTGAAACCGTTTACCAGAACCGTGCCTGTCGTGGCATCTATCTCTTTTAGTATCAGTTTGATAAGCGTTGATTTTCCGGCACCCGAGGGACCGACAACGAAAGCGAAATCGCCGTCGCTGATTTTAAGATTGACCTTGTTTAATGCGTCCACACCACTTGAATATGTAACGGACACATCTTTGAACTCTACCAAAATTTTACACCGCCTTATATTTAGGCCGAAGGGAAAATAGTCAGATCAGAACTTGACCGGGTTAGCGGCAAGATACTTTTTGACCATAAGTGCTATCTTGAAGATGATAGCGTGGTCAAACTCTCTGAGGTCAAGTCCCGTCAGCTTTTTGATTTTTTCAAGTCTGTACACAAGAGTATTTCTGTGTACGAACAGCTTCCTTGATGTTTCCGAAACGTTCAGGTTGTTTTCAAAGAACTTCTGTATAGTGAACAGCGTCTCGTGGTCGAGAGATTCGATAGAGCCTTTCTTGAAAACTTCTCTGAGGAAAGTTTCGCAAAGCGTGGTAGGAAGGTGATAAATAAGTCTTGCAATACCGAGGTTGTCATAGGAAACGATATTTTTGTCTGTATCGAATACCTTTCCGACCTCAAGTGCGATCTGCGCCTCCTTGAAGCTCCTTGCGAGATCTCTGACGCCCTGTATAACAGTACCTATACCGACATTTACGCGGGTATAGAACTCACTTGAAAGGGTGTCTGAAATTGATCTTGCAAGCTTTTCGAGGTCTTTAGACTCAACACCGCTGGTGACCTCTTTTACCAGAACAATATCAGACTCTGTAATGTTGAAAACAAAGTCCTTGTTCTTGTCAGGGAAGAGGTTCTGGATCACATCATAAGCAGGAACTTCGTTTGAAGAAACGATCCTTATCAAAAGAACAACGCGGGAATTATCACTGCTGAAGTGGAGCTCACGGGCTTTAACATGAACATCGCCCGGGAGAACATTGTCAAGAACAACATTCTTAATGAAATTGTTTCTGTCATACTTTTCATCGTAATACTGTTTGATGCTTGAAAGGGTGATAGCGAGAATGCTTGCATACTTTGCAGCCACTTCGTCAGTACCCTCGACAAATACAGCATAGTCAGGCTTCATATGAGCGCCGAAAGGCTTGTAAGTGTAGCCGTCACGTACAAAAACGTCGTGGGATTCGCCTAAGTCAAGAGATACGAACTCATTAGTCGTACCGATCTGAGCAAGCTCCGAACAAGCAATGATAGTTGCAGTTTCGTCGATAACACCGATCACACAATCAATAGTATCACGCATCTGGTGTACAACACTCTGAAATAATCTGTTTGACATAGTATTTCTCCTCTACTTGCATTAATAATATTGTTCGCATTGTTAATTTGCTGAATGTACCCGCAGCAAGCAGGCACACTTTTGTAACATAACACTATTATAACAAAAACAAATCCATTTTGCAAGTGCTATATAGTAAAAATGTGCAAAAAAGTTTGTCATTTTAGACAAACGGCGAGCCGTTGCAATTAGATATTACAAATTGTAACACATTTGACTGCTGTATGTGTTAATTTTCTGTTAAAGGCAAGCCTGTACAGCGAATTATGCGCTGTTTTGCGCCCTGTTTTCGATATATTTCGTAACCGAATTGTAATTATTAAAATTTTTGTTAATTCTGCCGAAATCCCGCCTTGAAATATGTGCAAAGGTGTGCTATATTAGATGTAAGAGATCAGATAAAGAAAGCTTAAAGGAGAGATCGTATGAATAAGCTTATAGAAACGGGCAAAATAGTTTCTGTGTTCGGTATAAAAGGCGAGGTCAAGGTGCAGCCGTGGTGTGATGATCCACAGCTTTTGTGCGAGCTTGAAACGCTTTACTACAAAAGCGGTACGCCTGTCGAGATCGAACACGCAAGGGTCGCAAAGAATATAGTTGTAATGAAGATAAAAGGCGTAGATACCGCCAATGATGCCCAGAAGCTGCGCAACAGGGTCCTTTACCTTGACCGCGATGACGTTGAGCTTGAGGACGGTGCGTTTTTCGTTCAGGACCTTATCGGGCTGACCGTAAAGGATGCCGGCAGCGGGAAAGTCTACGGTGAGATAACGGATGTCTCGCAGACGGGCGCTAATGATGTATACCATATTAAAGCACCTGACGGCAAAATGTACTATATCCCCGCGATAAAGGACGTTGTAAAGCAGACAGATATCCAGGGCGGTGAAATGCTTATAACACCGCTTGAAGGGCTGTTTGACGGCGCAGAGGAGATACGCGAATGAATATAGATATAGCAACGCTTTTCCCCGAAATGCTTGAGAATTACCTTTCCCAGAGCGTCGTGGGCAGAGCGAGAGATAAGGGCGTTTTTACTGTAAAATGCCACAATATCCGTGATTATACCCTTGATAAGCACCGCAGGGTAGACGATACCCCGTACAGCGAGCGTCAGGGTATGCTGATGCAGTGCGAGCCTGTATACAACTGCTTCAAAGCCGTTACCGAGGGCAGAAAGCCGCACGTCATATATATGTCACCGCAGGGCAGAACGCTCACGCAGCAGCGCGCAAAGGAGCTTTCGCAGCTTGAAGATATCTTCATTCTCTGCGGTCACTACGAGGGCGTTGACGAGCGTGTTATCGAGGAGATAGTTGACGAGGAGATATCCATCGGCGACTATGTGCTGACAGGCGGCGAGCTGCCTGCACTCGTGCTTGTGGACAGCGTTGTCAGAATGCTTGAGGGTACCCTCTCAAAAGCCGACTGCTACGAGGACGAGAGCCACTACAACGGGCTTTTGGAGTACCCGCAGTATACCAGACCCGAGATATGGCACGATAAGCAGGTGCCCGAGGTGCTTTTGTCAGGGCATCACGCAAATATACAGAAATGGCGTCACGAGCAGGCGCTTTTGACCACAAAGAAAAAAAGACCCGAGCTGCTCGAAAAGCTTGAACTTACCCCTGATGATTTAGCAATTTTACACAAAATTGGCGAGGAATAATTCATAAAAATCTAATCTCTTTGTTTAGAGTTGACAAAGATGTTAAGAACTTTTGTACTCTTCGCCATTTTGGAGCACGTTTTTAGTTCAAAATAAACAAAGCAAACAGCATTAGTTGACACATTTTAGTTGATACATACAAAAATATCGCAAAAATATACTGTTTGTCTAATTTTTGCGTTGACGAAACAGATTTTTGAGAGTATAATACTATATATCAGGTGAAAGGGATAAGTGAACCTGTAAATATTGTGTTTTTACCAAAAGATAATAATGAAATGGAGAGATTATTATGTTCGTAAAAGACGTTGTTGTTCAGAATCAGGTAGGTCTTCATGCTCGTCCTGCAACATTCTTTATCCAGAAGGCTAACGAGTTCAAGTCATCTATCTGGATCGAGAAAGAGGAGAGAAGAGTAAATGCAAAGAGCCTTCTCGGTATCCTTTCTCTTGGAATCGTAGGCGGCACAACTATCAGGATCATCGCTGACGGCGCTGATGAAGAAGATGCTGTAAAGGGTCTGGTTGACCTGGTTGACAGCGGTTTTTCAGAGGATGCTCGCTAATAGATCATCAAACATACGATAAAACAAAGGGCTTGCATAGTGTAAGCCCTTTTTATTGTGCGCTCTTATAAAACTTGTGCAAAAAAAAGACCCGCATAAAGCGGGTCCCTTGCAAGTCTTGAATTAGTCCTTGTCAACGTCCTCAACAGCGTCCTCGGCCTTGTCGAGATCAGCCTCAGCGTCGTCTGTTGTCTCTTTGCAATCATCGCAATCGCAGCAATCATCAAAATCGTCATCGAGGTCCTCATAATCGTAGTCCTCAAGCTCCTTGTGCTTCTTGAAAGCCAGGAAAGCTGCAACAGCAACTGCTACTGCACCAACAACAGCAAGAATCTTAAAAATAGTGGACATAGTAAATACACTCCTTTGAATTGATTTCTAACATAAATTAGATTACTTACAGTATAACACATTCACCACAAAAAATCAAGCACTTTTTGTACATTTCTTGCAAAATGTATATTTTTTTTAAAAGGTTTTGTCCCGATTGACTAATTACTACATATTGCCCGTCAGATTCATAACAATGCTCAAAGCAGCAAGCGGCGCAGTTTCACAGCGCAGTATCCGCGGTCCGAGCCCGATAGCAACAGCTCCGCTTGATGTGCAAAGCTCGACCTCGCTCTTTTCAAAGCCGCCCTCGCTGCCGATAAAAATACCTATGCTGGAATTATTTTTCAGCCCCACACTTCCAAGGTTTTCTCCGCCGCACTCGTAGCAGATAAGAGGGAAGTCGTTCTCGGCAAGCTGCTGTGCCGCCTGTGCAACAGTCAGTAGTCCGCCTACCTGTGGAATTATCCCACGCCCCGACTGCTTTGCAGCCTCAAGGGCTATCCTTTGCAAACGCGCGCGCTTTTTTTCAAAATCCTTCTGTGATGCGCGTGCAACACAGCGGCTCGTCAGAACAGGGCAGATGTTGGTCACACCCAGCTCAACCGCCTTCTGAACGATCGTATCCAGCTTGTCGCCCTTTGGCAAAGCCTGAAACAGCGTGACTTTTACATCAGGCTCGTTTCGGCTCATCTCGGAAGAGATTATGTCGCACACCACACTTTCGTCTGATATCGTTCTGATGTGACATATGAACTCCTCACCCTCGCAGCAGACAGTTATTTCATCACCGATACGCATACGCAGGCTCCTGCCGATATGTATCGAATCAGGCTTTTCAAGCGTAACAGCTGTTCCCGTAAAAGCGCGTTTTTGCGCGAAAAAACGTGGCATAATGACCTCCGGAATTGTTTGTTAATTTTTATAGGTACGAAAAGGTTTTCTACAAATTTAGTATAACATAGTTTAACAGTAAATTCAACAATATTCATAAAGTACATAATAAGATTTAATATCACGTTCATATGAATAAGCTATTATATTAACAAGGAAAACGAAAGGGTTTTCCGATACGAACATTGGTATGTTGGCTTTTACCCCAGGCCTTCATATATTTGGTTGTAGATTTATCTACAACTTCTCCCCTATAATTTTTTATTTTTTGGCTCCCACAAATCTCGTGGGAGTTTTTTTTTGTCCTCGCGCGGATGCGCTTGTCCGTCGCCCATTAAAAAGTTATTTTCAAACTATTGTCTGGCTCCGGGCATCACGGCGCTGTGGAAACTAACATATGATCAGCTTGGCAATCGGTCTGTCTGCTGTAATATAAAAAGCGGTGAAAGCGCAATGCCTTCACCGCAATTTGTATTTTAGAGCTTAACTACGCCGATAGTGACCTTCTCGCCGTTGATATCCCACTCTTTTGAGTTGTCGGCAGTCTCGCCGATCTTGATATCCTCTGCAAGTACATCGTGGCTTATCTGCTCTGCATTTTTCTTTACCAGCTGTGCAAGTTTGTCGTTGCCTGTGAGGTAAACATTTATGTGATCCATTACCTCAAAGCCCGAATCCTTACGCATAGTCTGTATCTTGCTGGTGATCTCTCTTACAAAGCCTTCCTTGATAAGCTCGTCAGTAAGCGTTGTGCTGAGTGCTACGGTAACACCGCCCTCTGTGAGCGTGAAGAAGCCCTCTCTCTGCTGCGACTCGATAAGCACATCTTCCTTTGCAAGCGTTATCTCGCCTGTAGAGATCGTCATCTTGAGGAAGCCCGTGCTGTCAAGCTCAGCCATAGCCTTGTGACCGTCAAGCTCCGCGAGGTTGTTTCTTATCTCGCCCAGGTTCTTTCCGAACTTTGGTCCCAGCGTCTTGAGCTGCGGCTTGAACTTGTAGTCGATGTACGAGGATGCGTCCTGTGTAAATACGACCTCCTTGACATTCAGCTCATCTCTTATGATATCCGTGTAGAAGCTGTCAAGAACGTGGTCGGCGCAAACGTACATAACGCTCAGAGGCTGTCTGTTCTTGAGGTTAGAGCCGTTTCTTGCGCTTCTTCCGAGTACAACGATGTCAAGCACCTCGTCCATATCACTTTCAAGCTGCTTGTCGATCATCTTTTCGTCGGCCTGCGGGTACAGGCAGAGGTGAATGCTCTCGGGAGCGTCCTTGTCAACGCTCTTAACAAGGTTCTGATATATTTCCTCGGTAATAAACGGTACCATCGGTGCAGCGACTTTGCAAAGGTTTACAAGTGCTGTGTACAGTGTCATATAAGCGTTTATCTTATCCTGGCTCATACCCTGTGCCCAGTATCTCTCACGGCCGCGTCTTACATACCAGTTGGAGAGGTCATCAACAAACTCCTGCATAGCCTTTGCAGCCTCGGGTATCCTGTAATTAGCAAGGTTCTCGTCAGCGGACTTTATCATTGAGTTCATCTTTGAAAGTATCCACTTATCCATTACAGAGAGCTTGTCGTATTCTATCTTGTGCTGTGTCGGATCGAACTTGTCTATCTCGGCATACAGAATGTAGAACGCATAGGTGTTCCACAGCGTTCCCATGAACTTTCTCTGTCCCTCTGTAACAACCTTGCCGTGGAACTTGTTAGGCAGCCACGGAGCAGAGTTGGTGTAGAAATACCATCTGATAGCGTCCGCACCGTAGGTCTGCAAAGCTTCCATCGGGTCAACAGCATTACCCTTTGATTTGGACATCTTCTGACCGTTCTCGTCCTGAACAAGACCAAGCACGATAACGTTCTTGTAAGGCGCCTTGTCAAAGATAAGTGTCGAGATAGCCAGCAGCGAGTAGAACCAGCCTCTTGTCTGGTCAACAGCCTCGGAGATAAAGTCAGCAGGGAACTGGCTCTCAAACAGCTCCTTGTTCTCGAATGGGTAGTGGTGCTGTGCAAACGGCATAGAGCCCGAGTCGAACCAGCAGTCGATAACCTCGGGAACGCGCTTCATCTGCTTGCCGCACTTGGGACACTTGATAGTTACCGCGTCAATATACGGTCTGTGCAGCTCTATATCGTCAGGGCAGTTGTCCGACATTGACTTCAGCTCCTCGATAGAGCCTATAGAATGTCTGTGACCGCATTCACACTCCCAGATGTTCAGCGGAGTGCCCCAGTATCTGTTTCTTGAAATACCCCAGTCCTGAACGTTTTTCAGCCAGTCGCCGAAACGTCCCGAGCCGATATTCTCGGGTATCCAGTTGATAGTGTTGTTGTTGGCGATAAGTCTGTCCTTAACGTCAGTCATCTTGATGAACCACGAATCTCTTGCATAGTAGATAAGCGGTGAGTTACATCTCCAGCAGTGAGGATATTCATGCTCGAACTTTGGTGCAGCGAACAGCTTGCCCTGTGCATCAAGGTCCTTGAGTACCTCCGGGTCTGCCTTTTTAACAAACAGTCCAGCGTATGGAGTTTCCTCTGTCATCTCGCCCTTTGCGTTAACGAACTGAACGAAAGGCAGGTCATAAGCTCTGCCTATCCTTGCATCGTCCTCACCGAAAGCAGGCGCGATATGAACGATACCTGTACCGTCTGACATTGATACATAGTCATCGCAGGTCACAAAATGACCCTTCTTGCCCTGCTTTGCAGCACATTCGCCTGCGCAGGCAAACAGCGGCTCGTATTCCATTCTTTCAAGGTCCTTGCCGACATAGCTCTCAAGCACTTCATAAGCAGCCTCGCCGTCCTTTGCAAGACTTCCGAGTACCGTATCAAGCAGAGCCTGCGCCATGATGTATGTGTATCCGTCAGCAGCCTTTACCTTGCAGTAGGTGTCAGACGGGTTTACGCACAGCGCAACGTTTGAAGGCAGAGTCCACGGCGTAGTTGTCCACGCAAGGAAATACTCGTCCTTGTCCTTTATCTTGAAGCGCACGATAGCCGAGCGCTCTTTAACAGTCTTGTAGCCCTGTGCCACCTCGTGAGAAGAAAGCGGAGTTCCGCATCTTGGGCAGTAGGGGACTATCTTGAAACCCTTGTACAGCAGTCCCTTGTTGTATATCTGCTTGAGTGCCCACCACTCCGACTCGATAAAATCATTGTGGTAAGTAACATACGGGTTTTCCATATCAGCCCAGAAACCGACTGCGGAGGAGAACTGCTCCCACATGCCCTTGTACTTCCATACCGACTCCTTGCACATTTTGATAAAAGGCTCAAGTCCGTACTCTTCTATCTGATCCTTTCCGTCTATGCCGAGAGTCTTTTCCACCTCCAGCTCAACAGGAAGACCGTGAGTATCCCAGCCCGCTTTTCTCGGTACCATTTTACCCTTCATAGTATGGTATCTTGGTAGCATATCCTTGATAGCACGGGTGAGAACGTGACCGATATGCGGCTTGCCGTTAGCCGTCGGAGGTCCGTCATAGAATACATATGATTCACCCTTCCGGCGCGAATCAATGCTCTTTTCAAAGATGTTGTTCTCGTCCCAGAATTTTTCGATCTGCTTCTCTCTCTGAACAAAGTTCAGGTCTGTCGAGACTTTTTTGTACATAGCTCTTCTTTCCTTTCAAAAGTTTACAATAAAAAAACTCCCGCCCCTGAAAAAAGGACGAAAGCATAGCTTACGCAACCACCTGTTTTCATCATACATGATAGTACGAGCTTTCCCTAACGCAGAAAGAAACGGCGCGGCTTACTGTGTTTTCAGCCTTGCAACTCGGAAGTGATATTCTGCTTTTGGTACTTGCGCCGCACTCACACTGTCAGCGGCTCGCTGAAACGTTCCCGTCAAAGCATACTGTCTTCGTCACAGTCTTTCAAATATAAAAAAATTATATCACAAACGCTACTGCTTGTCAAGCACAAAACCGCACTTTTAAAGGAAAAATAACATATTGGCAGATTGCCATACTATATTAACTGTCCAAACAGATTGACAATCAGTGGATTTTGTTATATAATAAAAAAGTATGTAATGATCTTGTGCACACTTGCTGCACAGAAAGGGGAGAACGATTTGCTTTCTGTTATAATACCGAGCTATAACGAGGAGGGCAATGTTGTCAGAGCTGCTGATGAAGTTTCAAAGCTTCTTGAGGACAACGCGATAGATTACGAGCTTGTATTTGTAAATGACGGTTCAAGCGATAAAACATGGGAAATGATAAACGGGCTTGCACAGTCAAGAGACCATATTGTAGGCGTGAACTTTTCAAGGAACTTTGGCAAGGAAAGTGCCATATTTGCGGGACTTGAAGTAGCCAAGGGCGATGCCTGCGTCCTGCTTGACTGCGATCTGCAGTTCCCGCCCGAAGTCATTATAGATATGTACAACATCTGGAAGAATAACGATGTAGATGTTGTCGAGGGAAGAAAAAAGTCAAGGGGAAAAGAAAACATAGTTTACAAAGCCTTTTCACACCTTTTCTACAAAATGATAAACGGCTCCAGCGGGCTTGATATGCACGCGGCGAGCGATTTCAAGCTTATGGACAGAGCAGTGGTTGACTCGCTCAACGCTATGCCCGAGCGCCTTACGTTTTTCAGAGCAATGTCGAGCTGGGTAGGCTATAAGACCGAAAAGGTGTACTTTGATGTGCGCGACAGGGAAGTCGGCGAGAGCAAGTGGACAGTCGGCAAGCTGATAAAATTTGCGCTCAACAATATCACCTCGTTCACATCCGCACCGCTTCAGATAGTCACCGTCTGCGGTATCATCACGTTCATCATCTCGGTGATAATGGGCATCAACACCCTTTACAACAAATTTTTCGGTGACGCATCTGCGGGATTCTCCACAGTCATCATTTTGCAGCTTTTCACATCAAGCATCATAATGTTCAGCCTCGGAATAATCGGATTTTACATCTCAAAGATATATGAAGAGATAAAACAGCGCCCGAGGTACATAATAAAAGAGATAGTAAAAAAAGACCAAACAAGCGGCGGGGGATATAAATGGAACAAGTGATAAAAAAGTCAATAGCCGCCAACGGAACTTTCTCGCAGCGCACAAGGCATTGGTTTTATGACAAGCGCTGGTACTTTGCGGCTTTCTTTCTGCCGGTAGCGATAATGTTTGCAGCATATGCCGTGTTCAAGGTATTTCCGTTTGGTGATAACTCTGCACTGGTGCTGGATCTCAACGGTCAGTATGTTTACTATTACGAGGCTTACCGCGATGCCTTCTGGGGCGACGGCAGCTTTATCTATGACTGGTCAAGAAACCTCAGCGGTGAGATGTTCGGTATCTTCGCATATTACCTTGCAAGCCCGTATATGCTGATAATCTATCTGCTCCCAAGAGCGATGATGCCTGTATCTATAATGATCGTTCAGCTTGCAAAGGTAGGTACAGCCGCAGTTACGTTCAGATTCTTCCTTAAAAAGATCTCGCTCAAAGAGCCAAAAACTCTTTCTCTGATAGTCTTCCCGACTGTCTATGCACTTATGGGCTATATGGTCGTTCAGCTTATGGATCCGATGTGGCTCGATGCGCTTATCCTGCTTCCGCTCATATGTGTCGGTGTAAATAAACTGGTCAATAAGGGTGTGATGCTTCCGTATATCATACCTCTTGCGCTGATGTTTATTTCGCATTTCTATATCGGGTATATGGTGGGTATATTCACGTTTTTCTATTTCTGCTATACCTGCCTTTCAAATAATGACAGAAAACTCCCGCAGCAGTTTTTCAAAAAAAGCGTTTATTTCTGTGTCGGGACATTAATCGCGCTTATGTGTGCAGCCTTTGTGCTGATACCTGTTTATAATTCGCTAAAGCTCGGTAAATTTGAGTTTACCACACCTGATTTCTCCCTTGCAACGCAGTTCGATTTTCTGACCTTCGCCACCAAGCTCTTCCCGATGTCCTATGACACCGTTTACCCCGAGGGCTTGCCGATGATCTACTGCTCGACAGCTGCGCTTATCCTTGTACCGCTTTTCTTTATGAACACCAGGATAACCATAAAGGAAAAGACTGCAAACGGCGTGCTTACCGCATTACTTGTGATCCTTATGTATATCAAGCCTGCGGATATGGCAATGCACGGCTTTCAGGTGCCGCAGTGGCTCCCGTTCAGATACTCCTTCATCTTCTCGTTTATGATGATATATATGGCGTTCAGAGCCTTTGAGAACCTCGACGGCATAACAATGAAAAACGTCGGCGGAGTCTATGCAGGGCTTATGATCTTCCTGTTCTGGTGCGAGCGTGAGAACTATAAGCACTTCCAGATATTTGAGTCCGAGACTGAGCGTATGCTTTGTGTTCATACACCTTTTGAGAAAGTACCCGAAGTCAAAAGTCGTATCTGTGATCTTTGCGGGCGCGATGTGCTTTGAGCTTTATGCCAACGCAGTCGATACCTTCCGTAAGATCGACAAAAACGTTGCATACAGCAAGTATTCATCATATCAGCCGTATTTCAGCGATCTCAGAGCAGCCGTTAAAACGATAAATGAATTTGATAAGGATCCGTTCTACCGTATGGAAGCTAACTTCCACCGTACCGTCAACGATCCCATCGGCTCGGGGTATAAAGGCGTGTCGCATTCAAGCTCAACAATGAATGCCCCTGCGCTGAAAATGCTGCAAAGACTGGGCTATGCTTACGGCGGTCACTACACCAAGTATGACGGCGCGACCTATATTACAGATGCTCTTTTCGATATCAGATACCTTATGGAGAAAACAGGCAATACCGCCTATGTTGATCCGAGAATAAAGATCCCCGAGCAGTATAAGCTCACTACCGAAACCACACAGCACGATTCTACCTACAAGTTCTATCGCAACCCCAACGCGCTCGGACTTGGCATAGTAACGGGCACGCAGATCTTTGATGTAGTCCTTACCGATGACGACCCGTTCTCTAATCAGAATGCCGTGTTCAGCGCACTTACAGGCAAGAACAAGCACTACTTCACAAGGCTCGACTGCGAGGAAGCAGAGCTCAACAATGTATTCAAGGAAACTCTCGTTGACGGTCACATCAAGTATTATGTAGATGATACCGCAATTACCGATTCCCACATCGACTATCTTGTGAAAATGGACAGCGACAGTCCGCTTTATATGTATTTCCCAACGACCTACGAGCGCAACTGCAACATCTGGGTGCAGGAGGAAAACGCTTATAAAGAGATGGAATCTCCTATGGATATGGCAGGTCAGTTCTTTGTGGGAGATAACTATTCTATCCTCAAGCTTGGCGATTTTTACGAGGGACAGACTATAAGGGTAAGAGTAACTATCGACAACAAGGATAACGAGGCTTTCTGGAGAGATTACATCTTCTGCTCGTTTGATTACGACACCTTTGCGCAGGATTGTGCAAAGCTGCAGCAAAACGTGATGAACATCACAAAGTTTGAAGATACCTATATCGAGGCCACCGCGACCGCCGAGACCGAAGGACAGTATCTTTTTACAACCATTCCTTACGAGCAGGGCTGGACGATCAAGGTCAACGATAAAGAGAAAAAAAAAAAAAAAGTGCTTGACAGCCTTATAACTATCCCTCTCGAACAGGGCGAAAACAAGATAACCTTTAAGTTCCTGCCCAAGTATTATATCGACTCGCTCATTATAACGGGCTTTGGCGTGGTGCTGCTTGTGTTCGTCTTTCTCTCCGAGGTCAAAAAGATAAACTTTGCAGGCCACCTGCTCAAAAAGGTCCAGCTCAATCCCGATGATGTCCCCGATGATACGGACGATGACAAGCCCGGTGACGAAAGCTCGGATGACGATCCCGATGAACAGACCGAAGATGAACTGCCGCAGACGGATGATGACACAGGTGATGAAAACAGTGCCGAAGAGCCCGAAGATGAACCTTCGGATGATGACGGCGAGAGCAAAGATCCGCAAACAGATGATCAGTGACATTTTGTGACCTGTTTTGATAATAATATTTATTATTAACTATTGACAAAGGTGTTCATATGCGCTAAAATATTAGAGGTGAGACAAGCTCTCACCTCTGATTTTTTTATTGGAAAGGACAGATAAAAGTATGGATACCATAAACAGAGCCTACAAAAAGCTTACCAATGCAAACGGCATTATCCGTGTTTTCAGTATCATAGCACTTGTGATTTCTCTTATCGGCGTTTTGCTCGAGCCCCTCGGAAAGCTGATCTATAATATGATCTTCAGCAACAAGATCGATTATCTTCTTGTAAAGACCTTTAAGACTTACATCGTTTCATCACAGTATTCTATCATATTCCTTGTTATGTCGATCGTGCTTATGGTCGCTGCATTCAGCTCAAAGCGCAAGAAGAACATCGGTCAGGGCTTTGGCAGCCTGTATGTGCTTGTTCCTGTCGTTGCTTGTATTGCTCCTTTTATTGATATGATCGACTACTTCAAGTCAGGCATCCACAAGTATTATTCAAGCGGCGCTGATAATCTTAAATTCCGCGATCTTTGTGTGATCCTGGTCTATATCCTGCCTATCTGTGCGGCAGTTCTTTTCCTTCTGTGCGGTCTTATGCTCGTTATCAAGGCATCGGGCGAAAAGCCAACAGAGGTCACATACGTTCCCGTTAAGATCAAACAAAAGCCTGCACAGCCGAATTTTGCTCCGCAGAACCAGTTCAATCCTAATGCAAATAACGGCTTTGCACAGCCGCAGGGATTCAATGCCCCGGGCGGATTCGGTGCAGCACCCTTCGGCGCACCAAACGCAAATATGCAGTCGCCCTTTGCAAAACCGCAGGATCAGGCTGTTCCCGCAAGCGCTCCGCTTATGGACGATCTGAAAACATCTTCGGGAGATGTAAAGACAGAAGCAGTTACTTTCTCACCTGCTCCCGAGAAAACAGAGCAGCCGTCCGCTTCACTTCCAAAGGTTTGTCCCGAGTGCGGTACGGTACTTGCCGATAATGCAAAGTTCTGCAAGGGCTGCGGAAAACCTGTCTGATACTGACTTTAAAGTGCGTCCCTCGGGGCGCGCTTTTTTTGCGGCGTAAAACATCTATTGACAAAAAAGCCGTAAAGGAATATAATTATATGTGTATGTGCATAATGTGCAGAAAAATATCTCTTTATGTCGGGAGTCAAATATATGAGCAAAAATGTCCGCAAAAGAAAAACGCCGATCGTCGCAAGGATAAACCCCAGGGGCGCAGCCGCTATCGTTGTGCTGGGTATATTTTTGATGTGCGTTGTCGTGCTGATATCAAAAGCGTTCTTTGTCAGCAACTCCAAAACAATGCCCGAGGGTATTGATACCGCGACTATTACCGCAGCCACGACCCCCGTGCCTGCCGATGAAAGCGCAGTACCGGGTGCTGTAACGACCACAGTCCCCGTGACAACTACCGCGCCGCCTGCGACCACCACAGAGGCTGCGACCACAAAAGCAGCAGTCAAGATGAAAGTTCTTGACGTAACATATCTCAAGCAGGAGCCTGACGAGCAGTCAGAGAATATCATAGTCTTGTCGCCGAACATCGAGGTCGATGTGCTTGAAACGCTTGACAGCGGTTGGTCAAAGATAACCTTCCTTAATGTCACAGGTCAGCTCACAGGCTATATCCAGACGACCTTCCTTTACTGATGAGCAGACAAAAGTATACCATCCGCCTTTCAGACGGAACAGTTCAGCCGTTCCTGCTTGATGTCGGCAGACGCAGGACTGCATCGCTTGCCTTTGTTGAGGGCGAGCTTCGCGTGCGCGTTCCCTACGGCTATACCAATAAAGAGATAAATGACCTTATCATCGCCAACAGCGATTGGATAATCCGCCAAAGCATTAAAAACAGCAGCCGTATCGGTTTGCCGAAAACCTATGCACAGGGCGAACAATTTCGGCTGCTCGGCAGGATATATGCTGTCAGCTATACTGTGAGCGATAAGTATTTCAAGCCATATCTGACCGACAGCGAGCTTGTTATCGCCGTGCGTGAAGACAGCACGCAGGACTATAAAAAAGCGCAGGTAGACGATTTTCTAGCCTCGCTTGCCCTTAAAACCGTCACGGACTGTATGAACACAATGAGCAGGAAGATAGGGCTGTATCCACAAAAGTTGACTGTTAAATCAATGACATCGCGCTGGGGCTCGTGCAGCTCAAAGCGCAATATCGCAATAAATTATAAAACCGTGCAGTTCCCGATAGAGTGCATAGAGTATGTGTGTGTCCACGAGCTTTGCCACATCAAGCATATGGATCACAGCAAAGCGTTCTGGGATATGGTATCGCTTTACTGCCCCGATTGGAAAAGACTGCGCCGAATAATGAATGAATAAAAGGACCGAAAGCTTTCTTTCGGTTCTTTTTTTGCTGCCTTCGGTATAAAACACCCAAAAGCCGAATATATTGTTTTAGCAGGCAAAACTCAACGAAAAACAGGAGGCTTTTGAAATGGATACAATGGAATTCAAGCTTGAACGGCAAACATTCTGCGCAGGTGAAACGGTGCTGGATACAAGTGTCGAGCAGTCGGTCGAAAAGGACTTTGTGCTGCCCGACTACTGCGCAGATATCTTCAGGATACTCAAATGTGTAGTTGATACCCGTGTGCTGTCACAAACGATAAACGGCGGTAAGCTCACCTTTGAGCTTGGTGTCAGCGCAAGAGTGCTTTATTGCAGCGAGGGCGACAGCAAGGTAAACTGCATCGTGCAGAAAATGAACTACACAAAATCGCTTGACCTTGCCGATAACTGCCAGAGCCCGTCGGTGTTTATAACATCAAGGTGTGATTATGTCAACTGCCGTGTTATCAGCCCGCGCAGACTTGACATTCGCGGCGCGGTAACATCGCGCATCAAGGTCGTTTGCGAGAAAACCCAAAGCATAGTCACAGATGCATCGGGCGGCAGCATACAGCTGAAAAAGCAGCTGCTTACATATCCCGCAAAGCGCCTGACGGCAGATAAGCGCGTCACGGTGATAGAGGAGCTTGAGCTTGCAGGTGACAAGCCGCCCGTAACACAGGTCATACGGACCGACTGCTTTATCCAGCCCGCAGAGCAGAAGATAATCGCAGGCAAGCTTGTCACAAAGGGCGATGCAAACCTGACGATGCTCTATACCTGCGTTGATTCTTCGGGCGAGGATACTATCTCGTCAATGAGATTCACCGTACCGTTCAGCCAGATAATTGATGTCGACGGCATTGATGAGAGCTTTGACGCGAGAGTGCGTATAACCCCATCAAGCTGTGAGATAATGCCCGCAGCCGATTCACAGACCTCTCTTGAGTGCGAGCTGGTTATGCTCGTCAGCTGTGAGGCAGTAAAGTACGAGACCGCAGATGTCGTTACCGATGCGTATTCTACCCGGTTTGAATGTGAGCTGAAAACATCAGGCGGCAGCCTTGAAAGTGTTCCCGAATATGTTGAACAGACAAAAGTAGTCACCGCATCAGTCAAGTGTCCCGATGAAAACATACTTTGTGTTTACGATAGCTGGGCAAGCGTTGATAATACGGGCGTGCGCACAAACGAAGATGACAGTTCGTTTGTGATAAGCGGCAATGTCAGGTTCAGTATGCTTGCCAAAACCGAAAGCGGCACACCTGTTTTCCTTGAAACGCAGGAGCCGTTTGAGCATACGATAGCGCTGCCCGAGCAGCTTGAAGATATCAGCGCCTGCAAGTGTGAGCCTGATGTGTGCGTCAAGGGGTGCGAGTATAGGATATCCCAGCCTGACAGCGCCGACATAACAGCAGAGCTTGCAGTCAGGGCAGATGTATCGTCAAGCGCCGCCAAGCAGCTTATCAGCGATATCACTCTTAAAACAGACAGCCCCAAAAAGCGCGATGACGGCTGCGCAGTAAAGCTTTGCTACTGCGGCGAGCAGGATGACATATGGGATATTGCCAAAAGGTATTCGACCTCCGTTACAGCAATAATGGAGGAAAACGAGCTTGACGCAGGCAGCACAGCACACAGCGGTATGCTGCTTATCCCGCTTATGAATTAGGAGGTACAGATATGGCACAAGACATTTATGCAGACATCGCCGAAAGAACAGGCGGTGATATATATATCGGTGTGGTAGGACCTGTGCGCACAGGCAAATCCACATTCATCAACAGATTTATGGAGCAGTTCGTTATACCCAATATCGAGAGTGATTTCCGCAAGGAGCGCGCTATTGACGAGCTTCCGCAGTCCTCGGCAGGCAAAACGATAATGACCACCGAGCCAAAGTTCATTCCCGAGGAGGCGGTAAGAGTCACGATCGACGGCGGCACAAGCTTTAATGTGCGCATGATAGACTGCGTGGGCTACATAATCCCCAGCGCTATCGGCTATATCGAGAATGATTCTCCGCGAATGGTAGATACACCATGGTTTGACGAGCCTGTGCCGTTCAATATGGCGGCAGAGGTCGGCACAGAAAAGGTCATAACGCAGCACTCGACTATCGGTCTTGTTGTCACCACAGACGGCAGTATCACCGACCTTCCGCGTGAGGAGTACGAGGAGTGCGAGCAGCGTGTAATAAAAGAGCTTCAAAGCATCAACAAACCGTTCGTAGTGCTTATGAACAGCCTTGACCCAACTGATAAAGATGTTGTAAAGCTGTGCAGCGAACTGAGTGAAAAGTACGGCGCGCCTGTTATGCCTGTAAGCTGTATCGACCTTGACGAAGATGATATCCGCCGCATACTTACGCAGGTGCTTTACGCATTCCCCGTTAAAGAGGTCAATATCTCTATGCCCAATTGGATAAACTCGCTCGAAAAAGGTCACTGGCTCAAGCAGGCAGTCTTTGAGCATATCAGAACTGCCGCCGCAGAGGTAAAGAATCTTCGTGATATCACATCACTTGCCGATTCACTTTCGTCTTGTGAGTATATCATCTCCGCATCAGTTTCGGGTATCGACCTGGGCGAGGGAAGTGCCGCAGTAAATGCACAGCTTCAGCCGTCACTGTTTTTCAAGGTCAT
Source organism: uncultured Ruminococcus sp. (assembly GCA_902786965.1). Taxonomy (GTDB): domain Bacteria; phylum Bacillota; class Clostridia; order Oscillospirales; family Ruminococcaceae; genus Hominimerdicola. The sequence continues at coordinate 103,962 of CADAEJ010000006.1, forward strand.
CGGTGAGGCAACAGGGCTTGACGTAAGTGACGAAAACGGTCTTATGGACAGGGTAATGGAGCTTGTAAAGGTCAAACAGCGCTTTGATAAGTATTCAGGTGCGATAGACGAAATGGAGGCAACAGGCTATGGGATAGTGATGCCATCAATGCAGGAGCTGACGCTTGACGAGCCCGAGATACTCAAACAGGGCAGCAAGTACGGTATCCGCCTCAAAGCGACCGCACCTGCGATACATATGCTCAAAACGACCGTCAATACAGAGGTCGCACCGATAGTTGGCAGCGAAAAGCAGTCCGAGGAGCTTGTGCTGTATATGCTTAACGACTTTGAGGATTCTCCCGAAAAGATATGGGAATCAAACATCTTCGGCAAATCACTTCACGAGCTTGTAAACGAGGGCTTGCACACCAAAATGAACAAGCTGCCCGCCGATGCCCGCAATCGTCTGCGCGAAACGATAGAGCGTATGATAAACGAGGGCTGCTCGGGACTTATCTGCTTTATCCTCTGATGACAAAGCCTTATCTTCGTTGAGGGCGAAAAAAAGTCCGATTGACCGTAAAAGGTCAGTCGGACTTTTGCTTTTTAGCATTCGATCGAGCTGTAATACTCTTCAAGCTTTGGTCTTGCACGCAGGTAGAAAGGTTCAAGCATCTTATCGAACTGCGTCCCCATTCCGTCAAGGATTATTTTGTTTGCGTCTTTAAAAGACATTTTTTCCTTGTAAACTCTCTTGCTCACCAGCGCATCGTAAACATCAGCTATCGCCATAATGCGTGCCTCTATCGGTATCTCATCAGCTTTCAGCCCATTTGGGTATCCCGAACCGTCCCAGCGTTCGTGGTGGTAGTGTGCAACGTTTTCAGCAATAATGTGGAAATCGTGGTCGTCAGTACCGCTGAGTATCTCATGAACGATCTTTGCGCCCTCTGCGGCATGTGCCTTCATCTGTTCAAATTCCCAAGGCTCGTATTTACCGGGCTTGCGCAGTATCGCATCATCAACCGCGATCTTGCCCAGATCGTGCATAGGTGCAGCCTTGATTATCCGGTTATAGAACTCCTCATCAAGATTAGCATAATGCGCTTTTTTCATCTCATCGGTCAGCAGCTTGACACCCATGCTCGTGCGTTTGATGTGACCGCCTGTCGAGTTATCTCTTCTTTCGACCATAGTCGCCATGCTCATAACGAGTTTGTCGTGCATCTCGATGATATGATTTGTCTTTTCGTACACCTCATTGCGCAGTTCATCGTTGAACGAGTCGATAAGCTTTATGTACTGCTGATTTTTAGTATCATCAGTAATAAAGAACTGATAACCTCTGTTTTTGCGCCCGTCGAAAAGATATGTGATGTTTACAAGATATATCTTGTTATCCTTTTCAAAGTAGAGCTTGTTTTTGCTGCTGTCCTCAACAAAGTCATCCAGCCATTTTACAAAGGTAGAGTTTACATCTTCGATCTTGGTTATCGGCTTGTCAACAGTGAGCTTTTCAAGATACGAAAAGATCTTTCTTGCGGTTTTATTGCTGCCCAGATATCTTCTCTTGAAGTCGATAGACACAAATCCCGTGTCGCCTGATTCGACCATCGAGTCTATCGCGGTATCGGTGACGTTGTAAAGACCGATCTTGTAAACAATGATAAGATACATACTCTGTGCAAAAACATATGCCGCTGGCAGCAGCTGTACATCCTTTATAATGCTTCTTCCCGCGAAATATGCAACTATCGCCACAACTTCCGAAAGAAACAGAAGATATATCATCTTTCTTGAAACCTGGTTTTTACGCAGATAGCTGTGCAGTATCGCAAAGAATGAAAGTGCGAAATACGCGATCACAACGCCCATGAACACGGTGTGCATATAGCCGTAGTTCTTGTTGAGACGGGCATTGCCGTTGACCAGCTCAAATGTCGTTCCCGATTTGTAGAAAACATCTGAAAAACCGATCGTCAGTACAAAGCTGAACATCAGAGAGCTTAACAGCATCAGACTGACTCGTATTATACGGTTGAGCTTGATGTGACAAAGGCTGAATACCATAAACATTATAAACATCAGCAAATACGAACCGCCGATATATGTAAGCTTCTGAGCCAATAAAGCCTCGTGCAGATCCTGCGACCTTGCAAACAGCGAAAAGCCCAGATTAGTCACAGGGACAAGCACAAATACAAGTGTTATATGTACATCAAAATGTCTGTGCCACATAAACAGATAAATTGTTGATAAAGCGAGAGACAGTGCAAGCATCAGATCATAAAAAAGGGTCAAGGCAGTACACCTCTTTCTTTTCCCACAGGGGATAATAATACACCAAATAAATTATATCAATTTATTCAGGATTTGTCAATGAAAAAATAGTCCCCTTGACAAAAAAGGAGATGCCCTGTCAGGAGCATCTCCGCTATGATTATTTCTTGTAGATAACTATCGACTGTCTGCCTTGAGCGCCATATATCTTCATAAAGTGGTCGATAGGGTGGTATACTGTGTAGCCCCAGCCCACATCTGCGATTATGAAGTTGCCTGTTGCCTCATCATAACCCGAAATGACCGATCCGTGCTGTGTTCCGACCCAGGTGAACTTGTATGTTCCCACGCCGTCATGCGAGTATCTCTGACCGCGCTGAATGTTGAAGGTCGTGTACGAGTCTGGGTCAGCGCCTCTTGTTATCCACCATATCTGTACCGCGTGACCCTTTTCAAGCTCTGCCTTGATGCCTGCAAGGTCGAGTCCTGTGGTGTGGTTTATCGGACCTGTATCGAGCTTATGCCAGCTCATATTCGGGTCATTATCAAGATGAACATCTATCTGGTACTGATCTCTTACGCCGATGGATTTAAGGAACCTGTTGGCTGTTTCTGCAAGTGCAGGTGACATAACTCCGTAAGCGTTGTCATCGTACGGGCTTCCCCATGAAGCGTAGTGCGGGTCGCCGACAACATATCCCACTATCGTAAGGAATCTGTCTGCAAGCAGATTTTTAGTGCACGGCAATCCGAGATGACACGCAAGCAGGGTAGCAAGTGCCGTTGTTTCGCAGCCTGTCGGCATAGGCCTTCCGCCTGCCCATCCAAGCTGAGCGATAGGACCGAAATTGAGGTTTACATATCCCGCCATCAGGCTTGCAGGAACGTATCCGAAGCTTCCGCCTGTAGTCCCCGGGAGATATACCTTGTACCAGCTTGAGTTGTAAACGCCCTTTTTAGTAAGCACTATCCCGGCATTTCCGCTGTAAAGAACATTTGCCGATGTGCTTGGCGATGCGTATATTTTGAATGCTGACCTGCTCTTTACCGTTGAGTCGGTAGCCAGAGTGCAGGCAGCTGTGTTGGTGTTGTATTTAGCGCCGTCCACCACTTTGACACCGTAAAGTCTGAACTGGTATGATGTGCTGCGTGTAAGGCCGCTGAACACCATATAGTTATTTGCCGTAGAGTACGTCTGCCACTTGCCGTCTTTGTAGATAGATGCATAGTATGTCGATATATCGTTCGACTTTACCCATCGCAGCGTGATGCTGTTAAAGTTTGACGAATTCTCGGTAAATACAGGGGTAGCAGGTATAGTTTTCAGCTTCAGCACAGGGCTGTAAGCGCCGTAGTGCTTCTCTCCCGAGCCATCAGTAAACAAAGCCCTGACCATATATTCATAATTTGAATCATCTTTGAGAGAACTGTCAACAAACCTGTTTGAGCTTGTCGTGCCTACAAGTGTGAAGCTGCCGTTTATCTTGCGGTAGACCTGATATGCCGTGTGACCGATGTTGTTCCATATAAGTTCAGCAGAACTTGAAGAAACATTCACCGCGCGCAGACCTGTTGCTGCGATAGGGTCGGTGCCTGTAACAACGTACATAATGCTGCTTATCAGCGCACTTCCGCTTGAGTTGTAAGGAATGACCTCGATCTTCTGGTTCTGTGCAGCAGAGCAGCTGTATGTAAAGCTTGTGCCGCTTACAGAACCGAGTTTCCTCTTTGAGCCTGTCACTTCAAGGATATCGTATCTTGCACTGCCGTAAACGCTTTTCCATTTAAGAGATATGCTGCTTGTCGTGTGCGAGGCAGTAATGCCCGTGCTGAGTATCGCCCTTACAGCGTTGTCATCTATCAGCCCCGTTCCGCCAAGCACTGCTGCCTTTGTTGGCAGAGCCTTGACTGCATAGTTCTTTGCCGCGATAAAGTTTGTGCTCGAGCAAAGCAGCAGCGGCATCGAGTGCTTCAAAGCAAGCGGTCCGCCGCACAGACCGTCGGGGTAGTTCATACCGTATGAAAGCATCACCGATGTTGTGCTTGGGAAGAATTTTTCAGCTACTTTAGCCGATGTATCAAATCTGTCAGTTCCTCCGATACGGCTGATGTTTGGTATCACAGCGCCAAGCTCCGTCTGAACTGCGCTGCTGACTGCCCCCGTACCGCCGATTATCACACTGCTTTTGCTGCCGAGTGTTTTAAGATATGATCTCTGATCGGCAAGCAGATAGTTTTTCGGAACAAGGAAGATAGGCTTGCCCAATGCCGATGCTGAAAGTGCATCTGCGTAGTCCATTCCCGAAACAGTGAGCAGCTCCTCACCGTGTACACCTGCCTCTGTCAGAACTAAAAGGTTTGTCGTAAACCTGTTAGGACCTGCGATCCTTATTGTTTTAAATCCGCCGAGAGCTTTTTCGGTGTTTGGAGAGACCGCGGAGCTTCCGCCGATTATGTATACACAAGCGTCCTCCTCGGAGTTTTCCTTAATATATCCGCAGACCTTGTCAAGTGTTGCATCTGATGTCAGAATGATCGGTGCATTCTTGACCTTTGCAAGATATGCCGCGCCCAATGCATCAGCAAAATTCATTCCCGATGCAACAATAACGTTTTTGAACCTGCTCCCGCCGTTTGCACAGCGCAATGCGTCCGCAGCAGCGAAAGCTGTTTCAAACCTGTTCTTTCCGTATATCCTTTCGGGCACTTCATCAATAAACAGATGTTCAAGGCTGTTCCATTTAGAATAGTTTTCAGCCCCCGAGCCTTTGTAGCAGAATATCCTGAAGCCGTCGATCCTGCTGTATTGTCCGTCTGAATACTTGTAGCCCAGTGTATGCGAGCGCAAGCCTGTTATTGATCTTGGCAGAACTATACTTTTTAGTGCCGTGCAGTTTCTGAATGCATCGTCCATAAGTGCAGTAACGTTTGACGGTACTGTAACATCGGTCAGCTTTGTCATATCCGCAAAAGCGCCCTTGCCGACCGTTTTAACGCTGCCTGGGATAGTTACCTTTACGGCATTTTTGTCTGTTGCTTCTATAAGTACGCCGTTAACAACAGCAAGCTTGTCTGCATTTGTTATCTTTTCTATCCACTTGGTACTGCTGAATGCCTTTTCACCGAGATCTGTCAGCGACGCCGGCATTGTGACTTTTTCAAGCGAGCTGCACCCGCTGAATGCAAACGCACCTATGCTTGTGATGCTGCCGGGGATCGTCACGCTTTTGATTATTTTATTGTCCTTGAACAGACTGCTGCCCAGCGCGCTGACAGTCTTTCCTCCGATCGCAGCAGGAATAACAACATTTTCGCTCGCTGCATCGCAGTATGTAAGCTCAAGCGTGCCGTCAGAAAGTGTGTTGTACGAATACTCTTCAAGCTCGCCCTCGATCGCGTACGCAGAGCTGCCTTGCTCAAAAACCTGTGGCAGATAGGCTGCCTGCGCAAATACTATACCAAGCGCAAGCAGAGCCGCAAGAAACTTTTTCTTCATCTTGTGATATCACCTCATAGTTTGTTTTATTTTTTAGCATATCGCTTTTTACAGAAATGTCCCCTTACAGCAAAGACCGCAGGGGACACTATGTTATGTAAGATCAATAAGCATACAGCTTATGCCGAATGGTGTAATATCCATAAAAGCGCATGAAGGAGGAAGATCATCCTTTGGCAGTGAAACGCTGCCGGGATTTAGAAGATATATCCCGTGCTCTTCCTTGTTGTATCGCTTGTGCGTGTGGCCAAACAGCACATAAGCCGCTTTTTCTTTCTTCGCCAGCTTGATAAGCTTGTCTGTACCATTGTTTGCATCATACAGATGACCGTGAGTAAGCAGGATGCGCGTGTTGAAAAGCTCAATGACCATAGATGTGGGCGCGCTGCATTTGTCACAGTTGCCCGCAACGAAGAAAAAGCTCTTATCAGGGTATTTTGAGCGCAATATCTCCACTTCGCTTATCCCGTCACCAAGAAAGATAAAATGGTCGCAGGAAATATTGTCAGATACAATTTTATCAGCAGCAGCTATATTGCCGTGCGTATCAGAAAAAACTACAACTCGCAATTATACAAACCTCCATTGACCGTTTGTGCATAATCACATTTTACCACATTTTTTTAGATTTTACAATACACTTTTGACTATTAACAAAAAATTCATAAATATAAGTAAGAAAAATGAAAAAAATCTTCAAAAATTAAAAAAACCACTTGCATAAGTGTGAAAAAGATGTTATATTAAATAATTAGAGATAATGTTCATTTTCGTTATATCTTTTCGTGATGAATGGGAGGGAGTTCGCTTGAAGCGTAAGTATGCGATATATAAGTCCGAAACGGGCTATTATTATCATCCCTACTGCGATACTCTCGAATCACTCAAAGGAACGAAGTTTGAAAAGATCATCAGCAAAGAGCAGCTGCCGGTCGTCATTACCGGTGAAAGCGGCTATTTCAGATTTACGGATAAGGACTATATGTTTGTAAAAATAGTCGAATCCGAAGGCTGTCCGCTCACTCTTGAAGAGATGTTCTTTAAGAATCAGGATACTTTCAAGCTCGGCTGGATGTCACCTGAGGGCGATACATATTCCTGCAACTATACCAATCACACCAAGGCAGCCGTAATGCTATGCGAAAAATACTTTCCCACAGCAGAGCTGCCCGAGAGAACTCTTGGCAAGGCAGGCTGGCTGAAAATAATTGATTCGTGGGACGGTACACAGCGCGAACACGGACAGTTTGTTTACTCTCTCACGGGGAAGATAACCAAAAGGCAAGTAGACAAGCTCTACGATCTTGGGTTGTACAATAACGAGGAAGTTCAGAAAATGATAGCTGACTGCGAGGACAGATGGTGAGCGCAGACAATCAGTAATATATAAGAGGCAGGGTACATCTTCTGCCTCTTTTTTGTAAGCGGTACTTGTGAGCAACAGCAGGTTGCTTGCAATTTTTGATAAAGCATGCTACTATTGACTTGAGGTGATAAATATGCAAACCAAAGACGTAATATTTGAATTGAGAAACAAAGCAGAACTGTCGCAGGAACAGCTCGCAGAAAAGGTGTTTGTAACAAGGCAGGCAGTGTCGCGCTGGGAAACAGGGGAGACTGTCCCGAATACGGATACACTTAAATTACTCTCAAAGCTGTTTGATGTTTCTATCAACACGCTGCTGGGCAGCCCGAGGAAGCTTATCTGTCAGTGCTGCGGTATGCCGCTTGACGACAGCACTATCAGCAAAGAACCAGACGGTGAGTTTAACGAGAGCTACTGCAAGTGGTGCTATACCGATGGAAAATTCACATATTCAACTATGCAGCAGTTAATTGATTATGTATCCGAGCATATGGCGACCGAAAGCAATCCGCCGCAGCAGATACGGGAGTATATGACCGCAATGCTGCCTACACTTGAGCATTGGAAGAATGCAAAGTAAATACGCAAAAGAAAAAGTCCCTCGCATCAGCGAAGGACTTTTTTAGTCGGAGTGACCGGATTTGAACCGACGACCTCTTCCACCCCAAGGAAGCGCGCTACCAATCTGCGCCACACCCCGATTACCAAAATATTATAACATTTTATTTCAGCTGTGTCAAGAGTTTTTTTGCGTTCTTTTGAAATTCTCTGAAAAACTGCTTATGCCCGTAAGGCATAAAAGGATATTTGATATAAGCAATTGTAATTGTTGACTTTTGGTGCTATAATGTAAGCAGTATATCAGGAGAGGAGAACGCGATATGATGTGGATAATGATCCTTGGTTCGGTGATCGCTGCTTGTATCGCAGGCGGAGCATATATGACCTTTGCAGTTGCGCGCTTCGGTGTGCTGCAAAAGCTTTCTGTCAGCAAAAGAATGAAGCTTCTGATATCACTTGGCAGTATAGTCGTGTGCTTTGCAGCGGTAGTGCTTTTTATGGATGTTATAAACGCTATAATCGTATTTCTGCACGTTATGCTGTTCTTTTTGCTGTTCGGTCTGATATTCAGGGTCATCAAAGCGATCTCAGGCAAAAAGCCCAGGCTGTATCTTCAGGGCTGGCTCGCGCTCGCAGTGTCCGTCATATACCTTGTTATCGGCTATATTCTGTGCAACAATGTGTGGCAGACGGACTACAATTTAAAGACCGATAAACAGATAGGTACGCTCAAGGTCGCGTTGATCGCAGATTCTCACCTTTGTACGACTTTCGGCGCGGACGGTTTTGCCAAGCATCTTGATGCGATAATGGAGCAAGACCCCGATATCCTCGTTATTTCGGGCGATTTTGTAGACGACGGCACCGACCGCGAAAATATGGTGAAAGCCTGCGAGGCTCTCGGCAAGCTTGATGTCAAATACGGAGTATGGTTTGCCTACGGCAATCACGATAAAGGATACTATGGTTCAGAGCACAGAGGCTTTTCTGCACAAGACCTTGAAGAAAACCTGAAAAAGAACAATGTAAAGATCCTTATGGATTCCTATGAACTCATTGATGACAGGTTCTATATCGTCGGCAGAAAGGATAAGTCTGATAAAGACCGCGCCGAGCTTGCAGATGTCATCAAAGATGTTGATAAGGATAAGTACATTATCGTCCTTGACCACCAGCCCGCAGATTATGAAAAGGAGTCAGAAACCGATGCAGACCTTGTCCTTTCGGGACATACCCACGGCGGACAGTTTTTCCCCGTGACCTACGTCGGTGAGTGGATAGGTGCAAATGACCGTACCTACGGCTATGAAGAAAGAAATGATACCGAGTTCATCGTTACCTCGGGCATCTCCGATTGGGCAATAAAGTTCAAAACAGGTACAAAGTCCGAGTTCGTTATTATCAATATCGAGCAGGAGTAATATTTATTATGACCGCCTTTGTGGCGGTCTTTTTTTGCCTTTATAAGAGATCTTCACATATGATTTTGTAATAACATAAAACTTTTTGTTTGCTGTATTTAACAAATAAAACGTTTTCGAGTTTGTACAAACTGCTGAAAAATATGTTTAAAAATATACTTAATGTGTACAAGCTTGACAAAGCGTTCTAAGTGTTGTATTATAATAGTAGAAATTGGTCAAGTGCATTTAGCAATTTCACTTGATAATTTTTTTGGCTGTTATAAAAGGGACGATTTTATGAATAAGAAAAATCAAAATGGCTTTACCCTGATAGAACTGATCGTAGTAATAGCAATTGTCGGAATAGTATCAGCTATTTTGATACCATCTATAATAAGGTATACACGCAAAGCTGCCGCTAAAGCCGATATAGCCAATGCCAGACAGATCTATAATTCTGTAAAGACACTTCTCACAGAAGATCCTGATGCTTATAACTCTTTTTACAAGTACAATACGACTAAATTTGATGTCATAACCACCACAGAAAGCGGTTCAGAAAGCTACAGACTGGTCGTAGTGTGCAGACGCAACGCGGCAGAGGGTGCCAAGGATAAAGTTAAGGACGCACAAGGCTGGCGCGGAGGCAACAACGAAGCAAAGGGTTTCAGAGATGCTTTGAATGAAAACCTCGGCTATATCGAGGCAGAAAAGGCAAGGTCAATGAAGCTTACATCTCATAAAGATAAGGGCGAAACAAACGAGTGGCTTATCTGCTACCGTGAAAATGACCCCGAACATATCGAAATATGGTCAGGAAACGTTAAAGGCAAATGGGAATGCGGTCCTGCATACAGGGTATACCCATCACCCGAAAAAGAGTATACCAATCCTACAAGATGACATTCATTAAAACTTTTCCATCGGAAAAAGCGCATCGTTCATTTAGTAACGGTGTGCTTTTTTTTGCAGCATAAATAGTCTTCGGAGTGTTGATCTGAGTGGGGTTAATATGCCTGTTGTTGAATTGTGTCAGTCACTTTACGAGTATAGCATGGCAGCAGAAGAGTATTTTGCATAAAAAGGAGAGTCTACAATGGAAAAAGAACAATACACCGAGCTTGAAATGGAAACGATCTTCTTCACAAACGAAGATGTCAAAACAGACAGCGGCGTTCTTGAGACCGAAATACACCAATAAAGCCAATAGAATAATATACAAAGCCGTCATTTTTATGGCGGCTTTGTGCTTGTGTGATACTTGACAATACTTGCAGGCTGTGATAAAATACTTTCATAAGCAGCAATTTGAAGTTTGTTACATTTAATAATCAAAATTCGATCAAAAGATCAGACGATGCCTATGGTATAAATGTTGTTTTGCTGTGCGGGCAATTCTGTCTGTTCAGACCTTTAAGCCTGAACGGCTGTTTGCAGCAGGCGAAGGAAGGTGTGCGTTCTTGAAGCTTAAAGAATTGATAGTTCTTCAGGCGCTGGGCATAGTGTTGTTTGTCACTTTATCAGTTGTTTTGGATATTCTGGACCTGTTCAGCCTGACAAGCTCGATCATCGTGTTTTCGATCCTTGCGGTGTGCAATGTCATAAATGCATATAGTCAGCTGATAAAGCCTGTGGCGGAATTGAGCTTTTATGATGAGCTTACAAACTGCTATAACCGTGTCAGACTCCACAGTAAGATAAAGGAATATGAAAACTACTATACATATGCAGTCGTTTTCTTTGATGTCAACAACCTGAAAAAAGTGAATGATGTGCACGGACATGAAGATGGCGATAAGATACTTGTTGAAGCAAGCGATCAATTGAAATACTGGTTCAGATACGGCGATCTGTACCGTATCGGCGGTGATGAGTTTATTGTAGTGGTTCCAAATATAGAGAAAGAACAGCTCGATACTATCGTTAAGCAGTGGTATCAACAGCTTGAGCCGCTTAATGCGCAGTACAATGATGCTTTCATATGCGATCTCAGTTATGGAGTATATTATAAATCGGGATCGGATACCGCATCGTTTGAAGATATAATGAACAACGCAGATAAACAAATGTACACAATGAAGAGAGATATAAAAGCCCAAAGAGGCTAAGATAAAGAAATTATAGGGACAATAAAAACGTATACTCGGGGAATAAATCATTTTAGGCAGAACATTCAACGGGATAGTTCTGCCTGTTTTTATTTTTCAAAAATTTTTTAAAAAATCTTGTAACGAAACTTGTTTTAGTCCGTCTAACCTATGAAAGCCAAAGAAGGGAGGTGCGGTGATTGGATAAACAGACAGCCGAAAAGCTGTATGATGCCTGTTATATGCGGGTGTATTCATTTGTGATGACCCTTGCAAAGAACCAGCATACAGCGCAGGAAATAACACAAGAGACCTTTTATAAAGCGATGACCACCAAACAGACCTTCCGCGGCGAATCAGAGTGTTATTCCTGGCTTTGTGCAATAGCAAAGAACCTCTTTATAGACGAAACACGCAGGACTTCCAGATTTCAGGATGAACCCGATGAAACTATCGCGGATACAGACAGCGACCTTGAGCAGAGCATAACCGATTCTGATGCATCGTTTCGGATACATATGTACCTGCACTCAATGGAAGAGCCATACCGTGAGGTCTTTGAGCTTCGAGTGTTCGGCGAGCTGTCCTTTGTGCAGATATCAGCTATCTTCGGCAAAACAGAAAGCTGGGCAAGAGTCACCTATCACCGTGCCAGACTAAAGCTTAAAGAAAGGATGGACAACAATGAAATACAATTGTGATATTATCAGCGACCTTTTGCCGCTGTATATTGATAACGCCTGTACATCATCAAGCGCACAGGCAGTCGAGGAGCATCTGGCAGAGTGCAGTGTCTGCACAAAGCTGTATGAAGATATGAAAAACAGCGAGAATGTTCTGGACAGCGAGATAAAAAAAGAGCGTGATGAGGTGCTTACAAAGCAGTCAAAATACTTCAAGCGCCGCAGCGTACTCGCAGGCAGCATCATCGGCGGTATCTTCTCTATCCCCATACTTGTATGCCTTATCGTGAACCTTGCATCAGGTGCCGGGCTAAGTTGGTTCTTTATCGTTCTTACCGCGATGTTCATACCCGCATCACTCACCGTAGTACCGCTTATGATACCGCAGAACAAAGCACTTTGTACGCTCGGTGCATTCACCGCCAGCCTGCTGACTCTGCTTGGCGTATGCTGCATCTATTCGGGCGGGAGCTGGTTTGCAGTCGCCGCCTCGTCAGTAGTTTTCGGACTGACAATAGTATTTGCACCCTTCATCGTCCAGGCAAAACCGATAGCCAAGCTGCTCAAAAACAACAAAGGTCTTGCAGTAGTCTCGGCATATACGCTGATGTATGTTATAATGATGATAAGCATAGGCATCAGCAGCGGCTCGGATTCATTCTTTGATTATGCAGCCGCATATTCGATACCCGTACTTGCATATATGTGGACGATGTTTGCAGTTCTTCGCTTTGTCAAACTCAACAGACAGTTAAAAGCTGCAATATGCGTTTTCGTATCATCGCTTTTCTTCTTCTTTGGCGATACAATGGTAAATCTTTTCCTTGGCAACGGATTTATATTGCCCGGCAGCCCGTTTGAAGATGTAATGTCTGCCGCAGATGTGCTGGCAAACAGATTTAACTGGGTAGTGCTTATCTTTGGAACGATCCTTTCAGCTGTACTTGCAGCTGTTGGAATATATGAAAACAAAAAGAATAAAAAATAACAGGGGGACAAAGAAAATGACAACAAAAAAACTTGCAAAACCAATTATTCTCACACTCGGGCTCGCGTTTATGCTGTGCTGCCTTGCAGGCTGCGTGGGCATCGGCAACACTTATGCAAATGCCGATAAGTATTCATCGGGCGACCTTGATTACGATGGTGAGATAACCGCACTTGATATCAACTGGTCATCAGGCAGCGTGAGCGTTTCGCATCACGACAGCAGCTCCGTTACCGTGACCGAGACCTGCAATAAGGATCTTTCCGATGCTAAAAAAGTACACACTTGGGTAGACGGTAAAACTCTGCGTATCCAGTTCAGCAAATCGGGGGAGAGCTTTGTTTTTGACAGCTATGATAAAAAGCTTGAGATCAAGCTGCCAAAGAACATAGACCTCAAGTCCGTAGCATATGACGGTTCATCGGCTGATACCGTGTTTGATGAGATAAAAGCCGAAAAGTTTGATATTGATACCTCATCGGGAAAAGTATCACTTAAAAGCTGCGAGGCAGATGAGGTCATTGCCGACACATCATCGGGCAATATAAATATTGATCTTAAAGGCGATTGCAGCAAGATCACAGCCGATGCGTCATCAGGTGATGTTTTCGTATCTGCAGGCGAGGTCAGAACAGCAAAGTTTGATACCTCCTCGGGCAAGGTAAATGCAGAACTCAAAAGCGCAGAAAGCATAACCTGCGATACCTCAAGCGGTGATATGACATTCAAAATGCAAAAAGCACCTTCAAAAATGGATCTTGATGCATCATCGGGCGATGTGACACTGTACCTGCCAAAGCAAAGCGATGTTAAGATCGAGGCAGATACCTCTTCGGGCGACTTTGAGTCTGATATCTCCTTCTCCAAGAGCGGAGATACCTACACATTAGGCTCGGGCGACAATACTATCTCCATCGACACCTCCTCAGGTGACATTTACGTTAAAGAGTATAAATAAACCAATTATCCCGAAGAGCTTTTGCTCTTTGGGATTTTTGTTGACCAAAGCCTGATTGTGTGATATACTGTAAACAATCATATGAAAGCAGGTGATTTTATGATCGATCATAAACAGCTCATTCAAGCAGCGCTTGACAGTATGCCGAACTCATACGCACCGTATTCAAGCTATAACGTTTCCGCAGCAGTGCTGTGTTCATCGGGGAAGATATACACAGGCGTAAATGTTGAGAACGCCTCTTACCCCGCGGGCATCTGCGCCGAGAGAACAGCGATATCACACGCTGCTGCCTGCGGAGAGAGAAGGATAGAAGCTATCGCGATAGTCGGCGGCAAAAACTTCACCCCGAGCGATTACTGCGCCCCCTGCGGCATCTGCCGACAGGTGATGCGTGAATTCTGCGACCCCGATGAAATGATCGTTATAATCGCACGCTCGGTAAGTGACTATAAGCAGATGACTCTCCAGCAGCTTCTCCCCGAAAGCTTCGGACCCGAAATGCTTGGCAAATAATGAATACCAAATGCTCTCACGCAGTGTGGGAGCTTTTTTCGCACAAATTATGAACATCTTTTTTGTGATATATGTAAAAAATGTTGACAGTTGTTATAGTTCCCTTGACACCGTACTCTGTTATACTTTATAATGATTGTGTATAAGTACGTCAACGACCGGCTTATTGAGAATAGGGGTGTAAAAATGAAAAAACGATTTTTATCAGCAGTCCTCGCAGCGTGTATGCTGCTGGGTTCAGCGGCTGCCTTGCCGCAGGGGACATTCACAGACAGCGTGAGCATCACCGCAAGTGCTGTAACAGAGGGAGATTTCACTTATGTGCTATCTGCCAATAACAAGTATGCATTGATCACAAAGTATAATAATACGTCAAATACGACCTGTATTATTCCTGATAAACTCGGCAATGTGCCTGTTGAGGTTATCGGAGCTGAGGCGTTCAAGGGCAAGACAAAGCTGCAAAGGGTCACAGTACCGACATCACTGCGTGTTATAAGCAGCAATGCCTTTGAGAATTGTACAGCGCTTACGGTTGTTGATGGATTGAGAAATACACAGCTGACAAGCGTTAGCGATTATGCTTTCAAGGGCTGTACTAATATGAGGAACATCAATTTCCCGAAAACGCTTGAAATGCTTGGTCTTAATGTGTGTGAGAACTGTTCTTCACTTGAAAGTGTTATCGGACTGCAAAATACAAAGGTAGATTCACTTAACGGTACATTTAGAAACTGCAAAAAGCTTAGCAGCATTTTCTTCCCATCAACTGTCAAGACATTGACCAACGGTGCATTTGAAAACAACAGTTCATTGATCACTATTGACCTTTCAGGCTGCACAGGGCTAAAAGCTATCGGTAATAATGCGTTTAAAGGCTGTACCGCTCTTAAAACCGTATATATGCCTTCAAGCCTTGAGACTCTTGGTGAATATGCGTTTTATGACTGCAAATATCTGACAGGCGAATATATGTTTAAAAACTGCAAAAACCTCAAGTCTATCAAAAAGGAATGCTTCACAAACTGTGAAAAGCTAAAATCACTGTATGTGCCTTACTCCGCGACCGAAATGGCATACTGCAGCTATGGCTTTTCATATAAAAGCGGCAGCTATGGATTCTATGACTGCTCAATCCTGCTTTATAACAGCGGCGATGCTGTTGAGAGCGCTTATAAAAAAGCAAATGAGTATTGGTACAAAAACTTTCCGGGTTATTTTGATAGATTTGTAAAATTCGAGTATCTTCAGTGCACTAACCACAACTATACAGACACTGTGACCACACCTGCAACCTGCACCCAAAAGGGAACCAAGACCTATACCTGCACCATCTGCGGCGATACCTACACAAAACCAATTGAAGCTACGGGACATCACTTTGTTGAAAGTATCACTTATGCTGTTGAACTTGATGCGTCAACACCTGTAAAGAAAGGCTATACGAAGTATAAGTGCGAAAAATGCTGGGGAACGCTCCCGGACGGCTACAAAACAGTGGTCAAGGATAAGAAGAATGTTCGTTTTCAGGGCGCATCAAGGTATGAAACTTCACTTCTTATTGCAGAGCGTGTCAGAACTGAAAAATACTCAGGCGGCAAGCTTACAAGTGTAATAGTTGCATCGGGTGATGACTTTGCCGATGCTTTGTCCGCAAGCTACCTTTCTGTAGTTGCAAATGCACCGATACTGCTCGTTCCGAAGAATTACAATGTGAAGGTAATGAACAATATACTTTCGTTTATCGACTCATCTACCACGACCAATGCCGGCGTTTACGTTATCGGCGGCAAGAATGCTATCCCGCCTCAGACCTTTAACGAGATCAAGGGCGTAAGATCGTCAACAGAAAGACTTTCCGGTTCAGACAGGTACGAGACCAACAAGCAGGTCATCCTGAAAGCACAGTCTCTGCTCAAAGCAAACAAAAAGTCGCTTCCGTCAAGCGCAATAGTTGCCGACGGTATGAACTATGCAGATGCGCTTTCGGCTTCTGCGGCAGGCGTTCCGATCATACTTGTCTACGGTAAGAGCAAAACGCTCCCTGCAAATGTCAAAAACCTGGTAACCGACGTTTTTAAGGATAAGACACTTGTTATCGCAGGCGGAGAGAGTGCTGTCAGCAGCGGCATCCAGACAGGGCTTTCAAACATAACATCCACGACCAGAGCAGCAGGCTCGGATCGTTACGCCACTTCTGTAGAAATAGCTAAAAAATTCTTCCCGTCGCCATCAGCTGTAACTATCGCAACGGGTATGAATTACCCCGATGGTTTGTGCGGCGGTCTGCTGTCATACTCAACAAACTGCCCGATGATATTGACCGCTAAAGGTAAAACATCATCAGCAAACGCATATGCTAAAAGCAAGAGCGTATCTACAGCCTGGATACTTGGCGGTACTGCCGCAGTAAGTGATGACGATGTCACAAACGTTCTGAAAAAATAATAACATAATGATCAAGGACTGTTGCCCGTGTGGCAGCAGTCCTTTTTTGCGTGTTATGAAAGTGTTTGCGCGTCAATGTTTTTTTCAGTCTTTTTCAGAGCACCTGCTGTAATGTAAGCCGTGATCGGTATAACGATAATGCACCCTATCGCGCTGAAAAGTATCCGTATGATCTGCGCTGCAAAAGTCTTGGCATTGACCGCCTGCAAAAACGTGTAATCGCAGTTCTGGAACCATATCAGCAGTGTCATAAAATCACCCAGGAATGCGAACATAAGCGTGTTGGTCGTCGTGCATAAAATGTCCTTGCCAATGTTCATTCCCGATATAAAAAGCTCTTTTCTGGTCAGTTCCTTGTTGTTCTCGTGTACCTCGTAAAGTGCAGAGGAGATAGCGATAGACGAATCGACTGTTGCACCTATCAGGCTTATAAGTATCATTGCGATAGCAATATCGGTGAAATCTATCTTTACATCGTAAGAGAACATATTTATCTCCTCGTACGATTCATACCCGAATCCTGCTATGCGCGAAATATACGTCATCGTGAATATCAGCACCGAAAGTATCAGCAGAACGATACCTATCGCCTTGATGCTTGAAATTGTCTTTATGCTCTCGCCGTTGACAAGGAAAAGCATAACACAGCTGACCGCAAAGCACCCGACCAGCGAGCAGACGATAGCATTTAGCCCAAGCGCCGTGAAATAGAAAATAACGATAAGTATCACAAAGTTGAGCCCCAGCGATAAAAACAGTTTCAAGCCGCGCTTTTTGTCGATGTACAGCATAAGCAGCAGCAGTATCACAGCAAGTATAATGTTCATTTCGCACCTCGCTTTAGTATTTTTATCGAAACAAATGCACTTATCGGGATAGTGATGACAATACCTATGCTTCCTGTCAGGAATCTTGCAAGCTCAAGAGAAAAATTGCTTGCAATGTAGTTTCTCATCAAAAATCCGTTGCGCATCGCAAGCACAAATACAGGCAGCCCCGCACAAAGATATGTGAAGAACAGCACGTTGCTCATCGTGCCCATAATGTCCTTGCCTATCTCTTTTGCAGACTTGTTGAGGTCCTTTTCGGAGATGTCCTTGTTTTTGTCGATAAGCTCTGACATAGACGAGGCAATCGTGATAGCTACGTCCATTACCGCACCGACAGACCCGATAAGAAGTTCCGGCAGTACTATGTCCTCCGCAGGAACAGTCAAAAACGAAAGCTCCATAAAGTTTATGCCCTTGTAGTCTGTTGTTTTGACAACTATAAGCAAAAGTGCCATCATCACAATTGATGATATGATGACCGATATGACCGCCGAAAGTGTTTTTTTGTTCACCCCGCCCGCAAGCATCAGTGAAAGCACCGCGAACACGATGACCTCGATACTGCACACAAACATAAGGTTCAAGCCGCCGATGTACAGCTTCAGTCCTATATAGAAAACTACAGAGTTTATAATAACGCTTGCCACCGAAAGCAGTCCCTTGTAGGAGCCGACGATATAGATAAGTATCACAAAAACATATGTGATAAGCACAATGTAAAAGTCACGTTTGAGCTGTATCTCCGTGCCGTCGATAATCACCTTGTCGCCGGTTCTGAACCTGTCCGTCACCACAGAGGAGTAAGTCTGCTCATACATCATTTCCTTTTGTTCGCCCTTGTTTTTCCCGTTGCAGATCACCCCGCTGATCTTTTTGGTATAATGCTCCTCGCTCAGCCCGAGCGAGTTGTGAGAGGTCTGCTCGCTGACCGTTTCTATTTTTGTTATCTTCATTATCTGCTGTGAATACATAAAGTCATCATTGTATACAAATATAAGAGCCGCTATTGCCAGCAGAACAAGCACAGCTCCGATCACTTTTTTCATAAAACACCACCAAATACAAGTAATCCATCTGTATTGAATTATACCTTTTTTTAACGATAATTGCAATATCCCAAGCCGCTTTTTTGTTCAAATGATGTTTTTTATCAATAACCTATTGACAAGGTAGGATTAAAGTGCTATACTATAAACATAACAACCTACTCATTTAATAGGTTTATATTGTTAAAGTATGAAACGAATGCGGGGGATAGCATTATGAAAGAGCTTGACAGCGCGATCTATGATAAATATATCAAACCGACCGAGAAAAAGCGTGAGCTTTCTATCGGTGTTGAGATAGAGATGCCGATCGTTGATCTGAGCGGCGAGCCTGTTGAGATCGAAACGGTGCTGGAGGTCTCAGAGAATTTCAGAAAGCATTTCGGGTTTACCGTGCAGGGCAGGGACGATGACGGCAACATCAATTCCATAAGTGATAATACAAACGGAGATAACCTCTCGTTTGACTGCTGTTATTCAAACCTGGAGCTTTCAATGGGCATCGGCAGTGACCTTTGCGAGATACACAAGCGCTTTAAAAAGCTCTACACCTTTCTTCAAGGTGAGTTTGCAAAGCACGGCTATACTCTCACGGGCATGGGCATAAACCCGAATTATGCGGTCAATTACAACAAGCCCGTCCCCAATGAGCGCTACCGAATGCTTTATCACTACCTGCATTCCTATCGCAAATATCAGTTCGAGCTTGACAGACGTTTTCACGAGTTCCCCGAGTTCGGCACATTCACAAGTGCCTCCCAGGTTCAGCTTGATGTTGATAAGGACCTGCTTATCGACACGATCAACACGTTCGGATTGCTTGAACCGTATAAATCATTGCTGTTCGCAAATTCATATCTTCCCGAGTATCCCGACTACCTCTGCGTGAGGAATATGCTTTGGGAGCGCAGTATGCAGGGCTTCAATCCGCATAACGTCGGAATGTTCTCTCAAAAGCTGGGCAGTATCGAAGAGCTGCTGGAGTACATCAAATCGCAGTCGATCTACTGCACTATGCGTGACGGAAAATATATAGATTTCAGACCTGTATCCGTAGGGGAGTTTTTCAGCTGCGATAAAGTGCGCGGCGAGGAGTTCGACGGCGAAAAGTACAAGACCGTTGAGTTTACACCCGAAAAGAACGACCTGCAATACCTGCGCACCTTCAAGTTTGAAGACCTGACATTCCGAGGGACGATAGAGTACCGCAGCTCCTGCTGCCAGCCTATAAAAGATGTTATGAGCGTTTCCGCGCTGCATACAGGGCTTGTCGGCAAGCTGTCAGAGCTCAAAGCGCTGCTTGAAGCCGATAAGGTCATCTACGGGCACGGGTACTCACCGCTTGAGCTTCAGGATATGCTCTCAAAAACAAAGCTGCCCGATTTCATAGACACAAAGTCGCTGAAAGAGCAGCTGATAAATATACTTGATCTTGCAAAGGCAGGCCTTGAAGCGCGCGGAAAGAACGAGGAGCATTATCTGGATGTGCTTTTCGATCGTGCGCACAGCCTTACCAATCCCGCAAAGCAGATGCTTGACGGTATAAAAAGCGGTAAGACCTTAAAGGATTATAT
This sequence comes from uncultured Ruminococcus sp., assembly GCA_902786965.1. Classification (GTDB taxonomy): domain Bacteria; phylum Bacillota; class Clostridia; order Oscillospirales; family Ruminococcaceae; genus Hominimerdicola. Next base: position 124,180 of record CADAEJ010000006.1, read on the forward strand.
CACAGAGTATTCTCTTGTCTGATAGATCCGTCAACTAACTCATAAAGTTCCTGTGAGCGCTCGGGGCAGTGCGAAAGATATGCCACAGTTATATTTCTTTGCGGATACATAATGCACCTCTGTCCCCATTTTCCGACTATCGAAAAGTGGTCATCAGCGATGCGGAAAAAGTACCCGTAATGGTCGCTGCCTGTAAATACCCGCGGCGTGACCGCTTCCTTCACAGCCTCGCGTGAAATAAGCTGAACGCCGTTGTATCCACCTTCTTGCAGATACAGCTGCCCGAGCAGCGCAAGCTGGTGAACATTCATTTCCATTCCTGTCGCGCCGTAAAAATGTCCCTGCGGACAGGTCGAAAATGACGGTGCGCCGATACCCATCGGCGAGAATATCCGCTTGTCAAGATAGTCCATAAGCGGCGCTCCCACAGCATTTTCACAAGCAATCCCAACAAGGTATGCGGGAATGTTCGAGTAGTGAAATGCCGTATCACTGTGATCTATATCAAGTGAAAAAATATATCTGAGCCAGTCATCGCCCTGCGGTCTGAAAGGGTAGTTTCCTGCGGTCATCGTAAGAAACCTTTCAAATGTCATAGCGGCAAGATCATCCGGCATATATTCTTTGTATCTGCTTTCAATAAGATCTCCAAGCTTGTGCTGCGGCGATAATATTCCGTCATCGCAGCAAAGGGAAAACGCCATAGAGGTCACCGACTTTGCAGCCGAGTATACAGGGTACGCCCTGTCCTTATCGAACGACTTGTGCAGCACGACCTCACCATCTCGGATGATCTCTATCGCGTGCACTCCCAGGTTTAAGCTTTCGAGCTTTTTACATAGCATATCAAACAAGTGACCACCACCTTTTTTAACTATATATCCATTTGCGGAGAAAGTCAAGAGGTAAGCAAAATGAAAAACGAATTATTTTACAAAGGCAGCTTTGGAATAGAACGTGAAACTCTGCGCGTTGATAGAAACGGCAGACTCGCACGCACACCGCACCCATTTACAGACAGCGCTATAACAAGGGATTTCTGTGAAAACCAGATAGAGCTTGTTACCCCTGTTTGCAGCAGCGTGAGCGAAGCAGTTGAAGAGCTTGCAAAGCTTGACCGCACAGTAAGGCGCGAGATCTCTAAAAAAGGGGAGAGGCTTTGGATGTACAGCAATCCGCCGTACATACAGGACGAGAGCGAGATACCCATAGCACAGTTTTCAGGCGGGCAGAAAAGTAAAACAGATTACAGAATGAAGCTGCAAAAACGCTACGGAAAGCGCCTTATGCTCTTTTCGGGTGTGCATTTCAATTTCTCGTTCAGCGATGAATATCTTCATTCCATCTGCGGTACAGCAGACTTTGAAAAGTTCAAAAATGACTTCTATCTGCGCCTGTATAAGCAAGCCTGTATGCACAGCTGGCTTATCCTTCTGCTCACAGCATCAAGCCCTGTTTACGATAAATCCTTTGACAGCGACGGCGCAAGGGGCAGCGTGAGAAGCGCATATTCATCTATGAGAAGCTCGCAAAGAGGCTACTGGAACAGCTTTGTCCCGATCCTTGACTGCACCGATATCAGCAGCTTCACATCAAGCATACAAAGCTATGTTGACAGCGGCAAGCTGTTCGATCAGTGCGAGCTTTACCTCCCTGTGCGGCTTAAACCAAAAGGGGAGAACACGCTTGATAATTTCCGCAGCGGCGTAAGTCATATTGAGCTGCGAATGTTCGATCTCGATCCCAAACAGCCGCTTGGTGTCAACGAGAAAGACCTTGAATTTGCACATCTGCTTTTGATGTATCTTTCAACCCTTCCCAATCTTGAATTTACCGAAAAGCTTCAGCGCAGCGCCGTAAAAAATCATCAGTCGGCTGCGCTTGCAAATCTTATCGGTGTGGATATCGACGCAGTTCCGATAATCAAAAAAGCCGAGCAGCTGATCGACGATATGAAATGGTTCTATTCTGATGACGAGCATGCGCTGGAACTGCTTGAACATCAGCGCTGCAAGCTTTACCATCGTCCTTGTATGCAGATAACATCAAAGGACATCTACCAAAATGCAAAAGAGGGTGATAATATTGTGCGAGCTTCTCGGATTCTCTGCAAGAGAACTCACAGATATCCGCAAACCGCTGCGGGAATTCTTTTCCCACAGTGAAGATAATCCGCACGGCTGGGGACTTTTGTACAGCGGCGGATGTGTAAAAGAAAAACTCCAAGCAAGCCGCAGCCGAAAGCTTGATGAAATAATCGACACCATAACATCACAAAAGGCGGTGCTCGGGCATATCCGCTATGCAACAGTCGGAAGGATCTGTACCCTCAACTGCCACCCTTTTACCGCACAGGACAATACGGGCAGGCAGTGGACTCTTGTGCATAACGGCACCATATACAACGCAGGCAAGCTTGTACACACATATAAAGACAGGCTTGGTGATACCGATTCAGAGGCGATGTTTTTGTATCTTATCGAAACGATAAACAAGCACCAGAAAACCCCGTTAAGTGCAAAGCAGAGGTTCACCCTGATCGATAAATTCGTCTGCGAAATGTCCTACCGCAACAAGCTGAATCTTATGATTTTTGACGGCGAGCTGCTTTACGTCCACAAAAATATGGACGACACTATGAGATACCGAAAGTATGACAGCGGATATATATTTGCGACCAAACCGCTTGACAGTGAGCGTTGGCTTGATGTCCCCACAGCGCAGCTGACCGCATACAAGGACGGCGAGCTTGTGTTTGAAGGCGAAAAGCACGGCGGGATATTCCACTCCAACCTGCAATACATAACTGTTACCGATGCTATGAATATATGAAACAGCTGCAAGCATGTGTCTATGCGGTATGAATTATTACTGACAAGGCAAAGCTTCATTCGTTTCACGGTTTAATAAGCTAATACAAAAGCACTCTATGGGAAAACAGTATCTCATAGAGTGCATTTTTTTGCTTTTCACTTTTCATTTGCCGCACGGTAGATCAGCATTTCGGTCAGCCTATTCACCGTAAACGGTTTTTGCGTAATCTACCGATGCCTTTGCATCTTTCGCATAGCAGTCAGCACCGATCTGCTGTGCGTAATCTGCCGTCAGTACAGCACCGCCTACAACTGTTTTGCATTCGGGGTACTGCTCGTTTAGCAGCCTGATAGTCTCCTCCATAGCGCCCACCGTTGTAGTCATAAGCGCCGAAAGACCGACCAGCTTTACCTTGTTTTCGATAGCCGCATCAACTATCTTCTGCGGCGGTACATCTTTCCCGAGGTCGATAACATCATATCCGTAGTTTTCAAGCAGCAGGCGAACGATGTTCTTTCCTATGTCGTGAACGTCGCCCTGTACCGTGGCTATAACTATCTTTCCCTTGTCAGCGCCGCCCTGCGATGCCATACTTTGCTTTATCACACCGAATGCGCTTTGCGCTGCGGTCGCCGCCTGTATCAGCTGCGGCAGAAATACCTTGCCTTTTTCGTAGTCCTCGCCGACAGCATCAAGTGCAGGGATCAGCATTTCGTTTACCACATCAAGCGCAGCGTGATCCTTTAGTGCCTCCTCGGTAAGTCTTGCAGCATCCTGCCGCAGTCCGTGTATGACCGCACCCTCCAGGGTCAGATCGCCCTTGCTTTGCTGTGCCTGTGATGCAGCAGGTGCCGCACCTGCGTCGCGGTAAGCCTCTATGAAGTTCTCACAGTTAGGGTCAAAACCCGCAAGCATACGGAATGCCCGAACCGTGTCCGTCATACCCTCCGCCATCGGATTCATTATCGGCAATGTCAGTCCGTTCTGCATCGCCATACACAAGAAATTGCGATTTATAAGCGGTCTGTTCGGCAGACCAAAACTGATATTTGAAACGCCAAGCACCGTTTGCAGACCAAGCTCTTCCCGAACCGCACGAACAGCCTTCAGTGTTTCCACAGGACCGCTTTCGCCCGTAGATGCAGTCAGCGTCAGGCAGTCAAGGAATACATCGCCCTTAGGGATTCCAAGCGCCTGTGCGCGTTCAAGTATACGCTTGCCGATCTCAAATCTTTCCTGCGCAGTCTGCGGTATACCGTTTTCGTCCAGCGTTAGACCGACTATTGCCGCGCCGTAATGCTTGACCAGCGGAAGTACCTCTTTAAGTGATTCCTCCTTGCCGTTGACAGAGTTGATTATAGGCTTTCCGGGGTAAATGCGCAGAGCAGCTTCAAGTGCCTCAACAGATGATGAATCAAGCTGCAGCGGCAGGTCAGTGACCTCCATTATCGCCTGCACCGCCTGCGGAAGAATGGCAGCCTCATCAATACCCGGAGTTCCGACGTTAACATCAAGTATGTCCGCGCCCGCATCTGTCTGCGAGATAGCCTCACCCCGCAGGTAGTCAAAATCGTGATCCAGCAAAGCCTGTTTCATTCTCTTTTTTCCGGTAGGATTTATACGTTCTCCGATTATGCGCGGCATATCGAGCAAAACAGTCTTTGTACCCGAGCATATAGCCCTGTGCTTTTGCAGCACACGTTCACCGCGCGATGTGTTTTCAAGCGCTTTGCGTGTCGCCCTGATAAAGTCAGGCGTAGTACCGCAGCAGCCGCCGAATATCTGTACACCGCACGCTGCGAACTGCGGCATATATGCAGCAAAGTCGTCAGCAGTCAGATGGTACTCACTTGTAACAGGGTCGGGAAGTCCCGCGTTAGGCTTTGCGATCAGCGGCAGACTTGTCCATTTTGAAAGCTCCTGCATCATCGGCAGTATCTCGTCAGGGCCAAGTGAGCAGTTGATGCCTATCGCGCAGGCACCAAGACCCTCAAGCGTTATTGCTGCCGCGGAGATAGGGCAGCCTGTGAACGTTCTGCCGTTTTCAGTAAACGTCATTGTCACGAAAACAGGCAGGTCTGTCGATTCCTTTGCCGCAAGCAGCGCTGCCTTGGTCTCCAGCAGGTCGCTCATAGTTTCGATAACAATAAGGTCAGCACCTGCATCTTTACCTGCCTCGCACATAACTCTGAACGAGTCGTAAGCAGCTTCAAATGTCATCTGACCCGCAGGCGGCATCAGCTGTCCGGTAGGTCCTATGTCAAGTGCGACCAAAGCTTGCTCGCCCACAGCCTGCTTTGCAAGCTTTATAGCAGCTTTTATGCTCTCGGCTGCATCAACACCAGTACCTGCAAGCTTTAAGGGATTTGCACCAAAGGTGTTTGCATAGATTATCTGTGAGCCTGCCTGCGCGTAAGCCTTGTGTACCGCTGCAACGCGCTCGGGCTGGGTAAGATTAAGCCTTTCGGGGAGTTCACCCGGAGCAAGACCGAGCATAGTTCCCATTCCGCCGTCAAGAAAGACATATTCATTTGCGAGCAATGTCTTTAAGTCCATTTTATCATTTCCTCTCATAGAGATGTTATTTTCTGATTTTGCAGTCATCTTTGTAAGGACATTCATCACACGAGCGCCCGCAGCCGAATCTTCTTGCATCCTTAACAGGCTCGTGCGACAGTCCGATAACTGCCGTTACCGATTTCAGCGGCAGAAGCGTCTGTGCAGCCGTAACTGTAAGACCTATCTTTCTGCTCGCATCGAGCATTCGTATAAGATCAGCCTGCTGCGTGATAGGAAAGTCGCCGTACCCTGCCGAGAACCTTGCCGTGTAGTAGGGATAAACATACTTTGTCTTTATCTCTTTTTCGATATCACCGCATACGCGTTCGATAGCCGCACCCGCAGCCGCATCATACATCAGCGCCTTGGTCATATCCGTGACCTGCGCCCGCCGTATCAGCGCATCAACAGCAGACGAGAGCGTTGCAGCCATAAGCACAGCCTTCTCGCAGCCTGTAAGGTGCAGTGCTATGTCCTTCCCCTCAAGCGCAAGTCCGCCTATCGAAACGCCGTGTTCACTATGCTCAACAGGCAAAACGCGGTATATCGTCCGCGGCTGTACAGCCTTGCACAATTCCTGCGTGCATTTGTCAAGCATCTGTGAAAGACCTGCATCAAGCTCGGGCGTACCCATAAGCATCAGTATCTCATCTTTGTCAAGGTCACTTGGTCTCATTCTTTTATCTGCTCCATAATGTATCGTGCAACATCGGGATTATTCATCGTGTAGATGTGGATACCGTCCGCGCCGTTCTCCATAAGGTCTATTATCTGCATTATCGCGTATTCAAGTCCTGCGGCTTTGAGCGAAGCAGGGTCGCTGCTGTATCTCGCCATAAGCTTTGCAAGCCTGTTAGGGATAGATGCACCGCAAAGCGATACCATTCTCTCGATGGACTTTTTTGATGTAACAGGCATTATACCTGCCTCAACAGGAACATTGATGCCTTTTCGTTCAAGCTTTTCACTAAAGGAATAGAAATCATTATTGTTGTAGAAAAGCTGCGAGATAAGATGCGTCGCACCTGCATCAACTTTCTCTTTCAGATGTGTTATGTCCGTGTCTATGTCAGGTGATTCGGGGTGCCCCTCGGGATAGCACGCCGCGGCAATATCGAAATCGCCGTTTTGCCTGATAAAGCTGATAAGCTCGGATGCATATCTGAAATCGTTCTTTGGCTCTGTATCGGGGTTTCTGTCACCGCGCAGGGCAAGAATGTTCTCAATGCCTTTCCTGCGGAATGTCGCCAGCTTTTCAAGCACCGAATCTTTAGTTTCATTTATGCACGGAAGATGCGCTATCGCAGGGATGTTATGCTTGCTCTGAATAGTTTCGCATATGTCCGCTGTCGATGCGCCTGCCTGCGAGCCGCCCGCACCGTATGTAACGCTTATAAAGTCGGGTTTCAAGTCCTTTAAAGAATCAAGCGTCTGATAGATGCTCTGTATTGGAGTATCAGGCTTTGGCGGAAACACCTCAAACGATATTACAGGTTTTTTATCAAATAACGACACAGCTCTCATGATCGCACCCCGTTTTAATTGATTTTTTGCCAAATAATTATACCACATTTTTATGATTATGTCAATTATAAAAGCCCTGTTTATCAGCCTTTTTGCAACTTCCTGTCAAATAGTTGATTTGTATTGAGATCTGTGCTATAATGTTAAAAACAAAGGAGTTGTTTATGTTTCTCAAATGCTGTTATTATGACGTTTCACACCTTGAAGACCCGCAGATCTTCGCCGCGGCGCTGCATCAGCTTTCGTGGAAAGGGCGGGCAGAAAAGGTGAACAGATACAGGTTTGAAAAGGATAAAAGGCTGTGCCTGGGCGCAGGACTGCTCGCACAGCATATGCTTGAACAGGCAGGTGTATCCGATCCGGTTTTCAGCGTGAACGAGTTTGGAAAGCCTGTACTTTCCGACCGTTCTGATATACATTTCAACATCTCGCACGACGGTATACTTGCAGTATGTGTAGTTTGCGATCGGGAAGCAGGTATAGATGTCCAGAAGATCACAGCGTATGATAAGAAGCTTGCATCGCGTGTTTTTCAGCAGCCCGAGATCTCACGGATCGAAAACTCTGCTGACCCTGATAAAGCATTCACGCAGATGTGGACCCGCAAGGAAAGCTATGTAAAAATGCTCGGGAAAGGGCTATCGCTTGACCCGGGATCATTCAGCGTTTTGCAAAGCCATGATCTCCCTGCGTGCTTTAGCGAATTTGATGTAGACGATCATCACATAACCGTATGTACCCGTCAGTATGCTGCTGCCGAGCTCTTGCAGTGGCAGCCTGTGATATAGCGGCGCTGTCACGCGTATTTTTTTGTTTTAAAACAACGTGCAGGAGAACGTTGGAAAGCTGCGCATCTTTCTTCAGGAGCATATCAGCAGCCTGATGATGATACGATCATTTGCCGCCGAAGAGCAGACCGAAAAAAAGCTGCTTGAAAACCTGCGCAGTATGACCGATAAAACAGTTGTCATCGTTACACACCGACCTGCCGCACTTGACATCTGCGACAGAGTCCTCTGCTTCACCGAGAACGGTGTGAGCGAGCAATAAGATACTTCACCCGCCGTATAAAGCGGGTGTTTTTTTGTTAAACGCCCTTGTTTATTGACTTTTGGTACCTGTTATGTTACAATTATAAAACTGTAAAAAAGGGGATAGTACTATGAAATGTCTGAAAAAACGTATGCTTTCCCAAGCAGCGTGACCTCGCAGTTCCCGATAAACCTGCATATTCAATAGCCGAAAGCGCTGTATAATAACAACAAAACTCCTCTGCACACCGCAGGGGAGTTTTTAGTTTTCAAAGTCTTGCAATATCAAAAATAGTGTGGTATAATTTATCTAAAATTGTAATAGGGGGTAATGATTTGAAAAAGAAAATTCTATCAATAACACTTGCGCTTTGCCTTGCATTCGCTTCGTCGGCAGTACTCCCGCAGTCTGCTTTTACCGATACCGCAGGCATAAGTGCCACAGCACTCACATCAGGCGACTTTGAGTACAGTCTGCTTAATGACGGTACGGCAGAGATAACCGGATACAAGGGCAGTAAAGCTGAGCTGACTATCCCATCAACAATCAGCGGAAATACCGTCACAAGCATAGGTACGGGGGCGTTTTTAGTCAACACATCTCTCAAGAGCCTGACGATCCCAAAAACTATCAAAACAATCGGATTCAGCGCATTTTCGGGCTGTATGAACCTTAAGACCGTTACTATCGAAAACGGCGTTGAAACTATCGATTCAATGGCATTCTCGGGCAGTACCGCACTTGAAAATGTGACTATTCCAAGCAGCGTTACCAAAATTGGCAGCTATGCATTCAGTACAACCAAATGGCTCGATGATCAAAAGAAGAAAAGTCCGTTCGTTATTGTAAATGAGATACTTATTGATGCATCCGGCTGCAAAGCAGCTGTTGTGATCCCCGACACTGTCAAAGCTATCGGTTCTGCTGCATTTAAAGATCTTGCTATCAGCAGCGTTACCTTCCCCGAAAGTGTTGAAACAATTGATGAACTTGCATTCTTTAACTGCAAAAACCTGAAAAGTGTAACTATTCCCAAAACCGTTAAAACTATCGGTAAAGAGGCTTTCGGTTATATCAAGCCTGATAACGGTCTGTCGGCAGTGATGAAAGGCTTTGTAATATACGGCAAAAATAAATCGGCTGCGCAGAAATATGCCTCCTCAAATGTTATCACTTTTTACAATAAGCTTGATACCATACGCCTTGCGGGCAAAGACAGATATGAAACTGCTGTTGAAATATCAAAGTATAGGTCAATTGTTTTTTATGAAAGCAGTACGGTTATACTTGCAAATGGTATGAATTACGCTGATGCTCTTGCAGCTGCCTCTCTTGCCAGATATTATCATGCTCCTATTTTACTAACAAATACGCACTCACTTAATCCGGCAACGCGGGAAGAGATAAAACGACTTGATGCAAGGGAAGTTATAATTCTCGGCGGTGAGAACGCTGTCGGTAAGGAAGTTGTTGATGAACTTATTCAAAACGGTATCCGGCAGGAGTACATCACACGTTTGTACGGTAAGGACCGTTACGCAACTGCTGTAGCTATATCTAAACATTTATCAAAAGATGATAGCTTTAAAAGAAGTGTTTTCTTTGTATATGGCAATGGTTTTGCTGATTCTCTCTCTATAGGTCCGGTGGCTGCAAAGAGATTTAATCCGATCATCTACCTGCGCACCAACGGTGAAATTGATGAGGCTTCAGCTTCATTCCTTGCAGAGATCAAGGGTAAAGTAGAAAATGCGTATGTTATTGGCGGCGAAGGAGTCATTTCAGACGATATGATGAAAAAAGCCGCTGCTGCTGTCGGTGTTGATAAGCCGATAAGAATAGCCGGCGCAAACAGATATGATACCTGTATTGAAATTAATAATTATTTTGCTCAAGACCTGTATTTCTCGACCCTGTGTGTTGCGACCGGTAATGATTTCCCCGATGCACTTGCTGGCGGAGCTTATAATGTGATTGTCCAAAACGCTATGCTCCTTGTCAATGGCAAGTCGTCTCAGCCGTATCTTACAGAAAAACAAAAGAATCTTCTGAAGAATCTAAGATCGCCGAAATTGATCGTATTCGGCGGAACAAGTGTTGTGCCTGATTCGCACCTTATTAATATTGCAAAGTATACTACAGATTGATCAAAAATGCTCCTCTGCACACCGCAGGGGAGCATTTTGCTGTATTATTTGTCAAAGCTGTGCATCGGCAGCTATGTTGTAAATCTTTGCAACATCCTCACTTGAAAGATGAACAAAGCCGCCTGTTCTGCCGTCACCCAAGCCGAACTTTTCAACCAGCGCAGGAATGTCTTCTCTTTTTGCACCAAGCTCGTCAAAGTTTATCGGCATACCGATGCTGTGCAAAAAGCTCCTGAATGCCTTTATGCCTGCAAGAGCCGTACTTTCGGGGTTTTCAAAGTCCATCTGGCAGCCGAAAACCCTCGTCGCCATCTGGCAGAAGCGCATAACATTGTGCTTGTATACAAACTCCATCCACGCAGGCATTATCACCGCAAGACCTGCACCGTGTGCGCAGTCATACAGCGCAGAAAGCTCATGCTCGATACCGTGGCTGTTCCAGTCCTGCTCTCTGCCGACACCGACAATGTTTGTGTGTGCAACCGTTCCTGCCCACATAATGTTTGCGCGCGCCTGATAGTTGTTCGGATCGGCGATAACGCGCGGAGTCTCCTTGACCATCGTAAGCAGTACAGCCTCGCAAAGCCTGTCTGTTATCTCGACCTCTGTGGTGTTGGTGAAATATCTTTCAAAAACGTGAGCCATAATATCGGTCGCACCGCAGGCAGTCTGATAAGCGGGGAGAGTCTGCGTAAGTTCAGGATCCATTATTGAGAACCGCGGGCGCAAAACATCAGAACCTGCACCGCGCTTTAGCATTCCGTCCTCTTTGGTGATAACAGAATCTCCGCTGCCTTCGCTTCCCGCTGCTGCGATAGTCAGTACCGTTGCAACGGGCAGAGCCTTCTCGGGCTGCTTTCCGCTGTAGAAATCCCAGAAGTCGCCGTCATATACAGCACCCATAGCGATAGCCTTTGCAGAATCTATTACCGAGCCGCCGCCTACTGCAAGTATAAAGTCTATATCCTCGTTTCTGCAAAGCTCTATACCCTTGTAAACAAGCGAGTCGCGCGGGTTGGGTTTAACACCGCCAAGCTCTTTGTACGGGATACCTTCATTTTCAAGAGATGCCTTTACTCTGTCAAGCAAGCCCGACTTCTGCGCCGACTGTCCGCCAAAGTGTATAAGCACTTTCTTTCCGCCGTACTTTTTGACATACTTGCCTGCATCGTTCTCTCTGCCCTTACCGAAAACAAACTCCGTCGGGCTGTAAAAATTAAAATTATTCATTGATAAACTCCTCCTTTGCCTTTTCGCATACCTTTATAACATTGTCGCACCATCTGTCAAATTCATCATCATCATTCTGATATTCAGGGTGCGCAAGAATGCTCTTTACCGTTGCCTTTATCCCGTCCACAGCACTTATCTCACACTTGAAATCAGGCACAAGTGCCTTGACCTTTGAATTGTCAAACACCACCGAGTTTGCCTTGTCACCGATAAGGCTTCCCGTCAGGTCGTAATCCTTGCCCAAAGCAGCAAGCATCTGTGACGAAACGTAGTACGGCTTGAGCTCAACACCGACAGCCTCCGCGATAGCATTGTATATCGTGTTCCAGCTGACGCTTTCATCACTTGTTATGTGAAATGCCTGACCGATAGCCCTCGGGTTGCCGATAAGACCTGCGTATGCTTTGGCAAAATCGCTGTTGTGCGTGATCGTCCACAGCGATGTCCCGTCGCCGTGGATTATGACCTGTTTGCCCTGCATTATGCGCTTGACTACCTGCCAGCTGCCGCCCTTGCCATGTACGCCAAGCGGAACGCTGCGCTCATCATATGTATGGCTTGGGCGAACTATCGTCACAGGAAAACCGTCATCGCTGTACTTTTTCATCAGGTATTCCTCGCAGGCTTTTTTGTTGCGCGAGTATTCCCAGTAAGGATTTACAAGAGGAGTATCCTCTGTGATGATGTAATTCTGCAAAGGTTTCTGATAAGCCGATGCCGAGCTTATGTAGATAAACTGCTTTGTTCTGCCGGCAAACAGCCTGTGATCGCGCTCAAGCTGCGCAGGAACAAAACCGATAAACTCACCCACACAGTCAAAGGTCATATCGCCAAGCTTTTGCAAAACATCTATTTCATCATTGATGTCTGCCTTGATGACACTGACATTTTCGGGCAGCGACTGATTTCTGTTACCTCTGTTGAGCAGATACACCTCGTCACCCCTGCCCGCAAGCAGACGGGTTATCGCCATACTAATTGTACCTGTTCCGCCGATAAACAATACTTTCATACATTACCTCCTTGTTGTTGACTTTTGATTCTAGACAATTATATCACAAATCAGCTTATTTGTCACTTGTTATTTTGATTTTTGTAAATTGAATGACCTGTTTGCGAACAGTTCTGCGTTTTGCATAAACAAACCCGCTGTTAGTTGTTGAAACGTCACAACCTATCAGAAGTCCACGCCCCATAAGTACATTACAACCAACTATGTTTATGCTCTTGTAACAATGAACACTTTATGAACAAATTATATGATAAATCTTTAATTGATAGTTGACAATGGGCGCTTTTAATGATATAATGTGATTATGTTAATGGGCAGATACAAATTATTTTTTGCCCGGTATAGTTCAAGTATTCAGAATATATATAATAGTATAGGAGGAATAGTCTATGGAAAAAAACAAGTCTTGGAAAAAAGCAGCGGCGTTTGCAGTAGCCCTTACGATGGTGTGTTCAAACATCCCTGCACAGCTTGGCCAAACAGGTTTGTTAGGCGGTTCTGTTCTGACTGCAAGTGCACAAAAGGAGCAGGAACCGGTTAACGAAGTTTTTTCAATAATCGTTGATGAGTTTATCGAAGACGGCGAGGTCACTGTTGATAAGCAGGAAGCATCGGAAGGTGACGAGGTCATCGTTACTGCAACACCATCATCGGGATTGGCTGTTAAGTCTGTCACCATAAACGGTGAACAAATGGCTGTGAACGATCAGGGCAAATATGTTTTCTCAATGCCCGCTGAGGACGTGCTTGTCTCTGCCGAGTTTGCAAAAGAGTATTCGATTACCGTAGACGACTCCGTTGAAAACGGTACAGTTGAAGTAGATAAGACCAAAGCATTTTATGAAGATGAAGTTACCGTCACCCCGAAAGCAGATGAAGGATATGCAGTCAGGTCGGTCAAGCTCAACGACGAGCAGATGGCTGTAAATGATGAGGGCAAGTATGTTTTTGAAATGCCCGAAAAAGATGTGACCGTTTCTGCGGAGTTTGCGCAGGAGCATACGATCACTGTTGCGCAGGGTATTGAAAACGGTTCGATCAGTGTTGACAAGAATAAAGCGATCTCACAGGATGAGATCACCATTATCCCCGCACCCGCAAAAGGCTACGTCGTTAAGGCGATAACTATCAACGGCGAGCAGATGGCAGTCAACGATAAGGGTGAGTATGTTTTTGAAATGCCTGACAATGATGTTACAGTTTCTGCGGAGTTTGAACTGTCAAAGTATACGATAACTGTTGATGATAATATCCTCAACGGTTCTGTTTCTCTGAATAAAGAAGCAGCTGCCGTAGGTGAGGCTGTGACCGTTACTCCGACCGCGCAGGAAGGCTATGCTGTCAAGGCTGTAACAATCAACGGCGATCAGATGGCAGTAAACGACAAGGGCAAGTATGTATTCATCATGCCCGAAAGTGATGTTACCGTATCAGCTGAATTTGAAAAGCAGTACATAGTCAAAGGCGATCCCGATATGACCAATGGTGCAGTTTATTTCGCCAAGGCAGATGAGCAGGATACCTCTCTCCACGAAGAATATGCAGCAGTTGAAGGTGATGATGTTTGCCTTATCATCCAGCCTGACGATGGATATAAGGTAAAGGCAGTTTATGCAAACGGCGATCAGGTCGCTGTAAATGATGAAGATGAGTATGTAATAGAAGTATCTGATAAGGATATAACCGTTTCAGTAGAGTTTATTAAGGATACCTATACGATCCGTGTAACAGAGCCCGAAAATGGTACAGTTACCGTAGATAAGAAAAGGGCAGAGGCTGATGATGATATCACTATCACACCGACTGCCGATGAGGGCTACGAGATCGAATCAGTAACTTTGAATGGTGAAACGGTAGCAGTCAACGACCAGGGTAAATATGTTGCAGCAATGCCTGCCATGGATTGTGAAGTAGCTGTGAAATTCGCAAAGAAAAAGTTCACCGTTACAGTCGATGAAAACATTAAAAACGGTAAGCTGTCCGTTTCGGAAAATGAATATGCGTGGGACGATGAAGTTACCGTCGTGCCTGCACCTGATGAGGGTTATGCAGTAAAGAGCTTCCTCGTAGACGGAAAAGAGATCGAGCCCAACAAATATGGTGTATACACGTTCAGTATGCCAAAGAAGAACATCACAGTATCAGCAGTATTTGAAGCAGCAGACAGCGAACTTGTTTCACAGTTTGAAACTTACAAGCAGACTGCAAAGACCTCGGTAGATTCATTTGTACAGCAGGATACTAACCCCGCTATCACGTCCACAGCCGAAATGCTCAAAGAATCGATCGACGAATTGGCATACAATTCATCGCAGACGCTCGATCAGAACAAAGCAAATATCGACAACCTCGTAGAAGATTTCAAGGCATTGGTCAAGGATATAAAAGAGCATTCTGAACACCTTAAAGATTTCCAGGATTACCTCGATACTAAATGCCGCGAAATAACCGATCTGATAGAGGAAGATGACAGCGAACAGACCAAGAGCTTTATCTACAGTCTGCAGGACAAGATCGAGTCCGTAGTTTATGATAGGACCAAAACCTATGATGAGAACAAAAAAGCTGTTGATGATATCGCTGAACAGTGCAAGAAAGACATAGCTGCAAAGCGCGAGTATGAAAAGAATTTCGAGCAGTTCAACACCTACGCGATAGATCAGAAGGATCACCTCAATTCACTTGCGCAGGATGATGATTCCGCAGCAAGCAAGGCAATAATCGACAACGCAGCAAAGCAGCTCGATGCGCTTGACTATAACGATAAGCTTTCGCTTGATGAAAACAAGCTTGCAGTAAATGATATCGTAGAAAAAGCCGAAAGGGCTCTTGAACAGCAGCGTGCAAACGATAAGCTCTCTGCAAACGTGAGAATATTCGGCAATAACAGATATGATACATCTATCGAGGCTGCTAAAAAGT
Source organism: uncultured Ruminococcus sp. (assembly GCA_902786965.1). GTDB lineage: Bacteria > Bacillota > Clostridia > Oscillospirales > Ruminococcaceae > Hominimerdicola. The sequence goes on from CADAEJ010000006.1 coordinate 139,423, forward strand.
TCATGCAGGATAATAAGCTTGAAAAGCTGCCCGCACTTATCATAGCGACAGGTTCTGACTATGCCGATGCACTTTCGGCAGCATATCTTGCAAAGGTGAAGGGTGCACCGATAATCCTTACAAACACATCTGCCGAGCCTATCATGAAAACCACTCTTGATTTTATACATGAGAATTGTGATAAGAACACGCAGATCTACCTCATCGGCGGACAGGGAGCTATCAGCCTGCACTTCCAGAAGAGACTTACCTCAAGTGCGTTCATCGATCAGCAGTACAAGGTCAAAAGACTTGAGGGCAAAAACAGATACCTCACCAATATCGCAATCCTCAAAGAAGCAGGCGTAACTGATGAAGAGCTTGTTATCGCATCGGGTAAAGACTTTGCCGATGCTATCTCCGCATCTTCGTCCGCAAGACCGATGCTGCTCGTAGCGGGTAATAAGCTCACCGCAGAGCAGGAGGCGTTCGTCAAGGGACTCAAGAGCAGCAAGGCATACATCGCAGGCGGCACAAGTGCAGTCAGCGCAGATATCGAAAAGCAGATCAAAGGCTTGCTCAAAAACGTAGTGCGCCTTGGCGGCAAGAACAGATATGAAACGTCCGCACTTATAGCAGAGCAGTTCTGCCCCAAGAGCGATGTTATAGCGCTTGCCTACGGTTTGAGCTTCCCCGACGGTATATCCGGAGCACCGCTTGCAATGCAGTACGGCGCGCCGATAGTCCTTGCGACAGACAAGGCTGTAAAGGACGCAGCAGCGTATGCTAAAAAAGCAGGCGTAAACAGATACGTTGTATTTGGCGGCAAATCACTTATCTCCGATGTATCAGCCAAGTCAATTGCAAAGGCAAAATAGTGTCTGACCAAAATATTCTTTTACCGCGCAGCTGTCGGCTTGTATAGTCGGCAGCTGTTTTTTGCCCCGTATACTATTTGCACAATTTTGGTGATTGATTTTTGACAAATGACCCAAGCATTTAGTTAATTGCTTGAAATAAAATAACAAAAGGTTGACTTTTTAAGGGATTTGTGCTAATATAAAGATGTGATAAATGTAAACTTTATGGAATTATATACGAAAGGTGTTGACGCAGCTATGCTATTTATGTGTACTTTTACCCTTGCGGGCGCACATAAAGCACAGCTGCGTCCGTTTATCGCATAGCGGATATGTAGATAAAGCGCACGCCACGGCATCAGGCAAAAGCCCACAATGTGCGCTTTAAAAATAAACCAAAAACGATTGGAGGAATTCAAATGAATGTTAAAAACTCTTGGAAGCGTGTAGTCGCGGGTATGCTGGCTGTGCTTGTAATGGCGGCAACAGTACCTGCGGGCACTGATTTCGGCGGCTATTTCGGCGGTACGGACATTGTAGCAAGCGCTGATACGGCAGAACAATCCGAAACCTTTGCTACAAATCAGGAAAAAAACACCTACAACGGTACAAATGTTACTATCACTGCCCAAGATGCAGGCGATGTGGATGGTATGTATTTGTCTACCACTAAAAGTGCAACTATTAGTGTCGCAGATGGGTATAAAATAACTAAAGTAGAATTTACAAATGGTTACGATTCTTACCCTATCTCAAGGTTAAGTTCGGCAGCAGGTAATGTAACCATTTCCGACAATGTTGCCACAGTAAGTGATGTAAACGCACAAAGCCTGACTGTTAAAGCAACAGACGGTATACAGATCAAACAAGTAAAGGTATACTATGAACCTGTTTCGGCAGAACAATCCACAACCATTGCTACAAATACCGGCAAATATGGTGAAATATCAACATTCACCGGTACAAATGTTACTATCACCGCCGAAAATGGTGGCGATCCAGATGGTATGTGGCTGGATACAAATTACAGTGCAACTATTAGTGTCGCAGATGAGTACATAATAACAAAAGTAGAATTTACAAATGGTTACAATGGTTGGCCTATCACAAGGTTAAGTTCGGCAGCAGGCAATGTAACCTATTCCGGCGAGGTTGCCACAGTAAGTGATGTAAACGCACAAAGCCTGACTGTTAATTCAACAGACGCTTTACAGATCAAACAAGTAAAGGTATACTATACTGAAAAAACCGAATGGGCTATAGGCGAAAATATTAACCTTGACGGCAAATGGTTCATCGCCGACGATATGGGTTCTGCCCGAGTTCACGGCAGAAATTCTTCTGCTGTTGTTCCTAAGCCAAGTTATGAAGGAACTTATGGTCAGTGGATATTTGAAAACTCTATCTCCGTAGATCAGGTTAGTTTTGATGGTGATATATTCCCTGATGAACATGAAACTCACTTATGTCTCAAAAAGCCAAGCGACAAAACATCGGCTGACGAGCCTTCCGGTTTTAAGATCAAGAGCGGTTCCGGCACCCAGGCTGATCCGTACTCCTTTGAGCTTGTTTATCCGTCAAAAGTTGATGTCACCGGCGTTGAACTTAACAAAACATCTGCCACCATTCCGTCCGGCGGCACCGAGACCCTGACCGCAACCGTTGCCCCCGACGGCGCAACCGATAAGACTGTTACCTGGTCATCAAGCGATACTACCGTTGCCACAGTTGACGAAAACGGCGTTGTTACGGCGGTAGCACTTGGTACAGCAACCATTAC
>CADAEJ010000007.1 GCA_902786965.1 uncultured Ruminococcus sp.
TGTTAAAAAGGAAATTGAAAAAAGCACCTTGTCCGAAATGCTCGGATAAGGTGCTTTAACTCTTTTACATCAGCTCTTTCACGCGATCCTTTATGTTTTTCTCCTCACTCTTTACCTTGCCGCCGCGTACAGACAGCCCCTCCACGACCTGCGCATCGGGTTCAAGCTCTCTGATAGTGTCTATCGTCTTTGAAAATCCGCTTCCCTCGTGGGTGACAAATACAAAAATGTTCTTTCCCGAAAGATCGTACTTGTCAAAGAAACTGTAAACAGGCATCGGCAGATCAGTCCACCAGTTCGGGAAAACGAGCCAGACCGTGTCAGCATCCTTGAGGTCTATATCGCCCGTCAGCTCGGGGCGCTTTTTGTCGCCCTGCTCTTTTTTTGCAAGGTCAACAGTCTCGTCATAGTCAGCAGGGTAGCTGTCTTTTGAAACTATCTCGACCGCCTCGCACTTCGTTTCTTCGGCTATGTACTGCGCAATAAGCTGCGCGTTGCCCGCCAGAGCGTCATTTTCGCGGTTAAGGCTCGCCCTTGTCACCACATCAACATCATCGGGGAACTGCGTGTTTCCCACCCTGCTGAAATATACCACCGCAGATTTTTCCACAGGCTTTGTCTCAACGCTCTCGCTGTCACCGCAGCCCGTAAGCATAGCCGCGCATACCGCCGCAGCTGTGATAAATGCCGTAAAAGCACGTTTTTTCATAATTATCTCACTCCTTATTGTGCAAGCTCTATCCTTACCTCGTATTCACCCTGCAGCGCGCTTATCTTTTCAAGCGGGCAGGTGATAACACCGATGTTGATCTGATGTCCGTACTTTTCCGAGCTTTCCTCGTCCTCAAACAGAATAGTAAAGTACGGCGCGTCAGTCGCGTAGTCGATGTCGCCGTTGAGCCATCCGTAGTGAACGCTGTCCTTGTCATACGGCAGATCCTGCGTAACTCCGCAGAAATCGTGCGAGTACCTGCTGACCTTCTGTGTGTACGGCAGCTTTGCAATAAGCGCCTTTGCCGTCTGCGAATCGTTCAGCACCCCGGGTATCACCGTGTCACCGAAGTACATATTGATCTTCGTGCCGTTTTCAGCAGGCTTGCGCGTAGGCATGCTCTTGTCGCTCGTCTGCATATCCGCACCGTCCTTTGCGACCTTCTTGCCCTCGCTCGCCTCTGCCGACTGCGACTGATCACCCGACTGTGCCTGCGAGCCCGAGCCCGAGTCGCCGCACGCCGTCATCATGCTTATCGCAAGTATCGCCGAAAGAATTATTGTTCCTATCTTTTTCATAGTCTTTTCACTCCTTTTGCTTTGTTGATCACATTTTACCACATATCGCTTGAAATTACAAATACCTATAACAAATAATCTGCTATGCACATTGGTTATATACGAACCGCCCTCTGCGTATGCACCACGGGTATAGACAGGTATTTGATATAAGTATTTGTAATCGCCGCGCCCTTGTGGTACAATAATAAAAAGCAAAGTGAGGTGTTTATCATGCGTGATACGAAACTGCGAAAAAGCCTTGCCTGCATATTGCTCGCCGTGACCTGCCTTGTTTCCTGCGGCAGTGAAAGCGGTAAAAATAAGCAGGTCATCGAAAGTCAGCACAGCAAAATGACCGAGCAGACACAAAACAGCACCGATAAAAAGGAGGACACCGCTGTGCATTTTGATTTTGAAAAGCGTACCGTAAGGCTCAACAGCGGCTGCGATATGCCCATACTCGGGCTCGGCACCTGGACGCAGGATGATAAGACCGCCGAAGCATCGGTCTATACCGCCATTAAAGACGGCTATCGCCTCATAGATACCGCGCAGTATTACGGCAACGAAAAGGGCGTGGGCAGCGGCTTGAAAAGAGCCGTCAGCGAAGGCATAGTCAAGCGTGAAGATGTTTTCATCACCACCAAGGTAATGCCCTCAAACTATGACCGTGCGTATAAGTCTATCGACGAATCGCTTGAAAAGCTGGGCGTTGACTACATCGACCTTATGCTCATCCACCAGTCGGGCAGCGGCGATGAGCAGGTGTATAAAGCACTCTGTCAGGGCGTAAAGGACGGCAAGCTGCGCTCGATAGGCATTTCAAACTATTACACTCAAAAGGAGTTTGACAGGGTGGTTTCCGCAGGTGATATAATGCCCGCCGTCGTGCAGAACGAGAACCACCCGTTTTATCAGAATACCGACTTTCAAAAGTATGTCTCGCAGTACGGAACAGTCGTAGAATCGTGGTATCCGTTCGGCGGCAGAGGTCATACGCAGGATCTTTTCGGCGACCCCGTCATAAAGTCCATCGCCGATTCACACGGCAAAACAAGCGCACAGGTGATCCTGCGCTGGCATCTTCAGGCAGGCTATGTGACTATCCCCGGCTCAAAGGATCCCGCGCATATTCTTGAAAATATCAGCATATATGATTTTGAGCTGACTGATGAAGAGATGAAACAAATGGCAGCTCTGCATACAGGCAGACGCTATGAAAACTGGTAAAGGAGAAATCATCATGAAAGTACTTATCATCAATGCAAGCCCGAGGGTCCACGGCAATACCGCCATCGCCGTGGACGAGCTTGTAAAAACGTTTGAAAGTCTTGGCGTGCAGACCGAAGTCGTGCAGATAGGCACCAAGGTCATAAGAGGCTGTATCGCCTGCGGGAAATGCTCCCAGCTTGGCAGATGCGTCTTTGACGATGCCGTAAACGAGCTTGCACCGAAGCTTGAGGCAGCCGATGGACTTATCGCCGCAACACCCGTGTATTATGCCTCCGCCAATGCGACCCTCATCGCCTGCCTTGACAGACTGTTTTACAGCACATCTTTTGATAAAACGATGAAAGTCGGCGCAAGCGTGGCAGTAGCGCGCAGAGGCGGCTGCTCGGCTACCTTTGACGAGGTCAATAAGTATTTCACCATAAGCGGAATGTCCGTTGCGTCAAGCTCCTATTGGAACAGCGTCCACGGCAGAGAAGCAGGCGAGGCAGCATACGATGCCGAGGGACTTCTCACAATGCGTACACTTGCAAGGAATATGACATTTCTGATGAAGTCCATCGAGCTTGGCAAGCAGCAGTTCGGACTGCCCGAAAAAGAGCCGTGGCAGCCCACCCACTTTATCAGAACCGACCTGTCAGGAAAATAAAAGGAGGTAAAAACCATGCAAAACCAAACACTTGAATTAACACAGACCTGGGATAAGACCTTCCCGCAGTCCGAAAAAGTCACACACAAAAAAGTCACCTTCCGCAACCGCTACGGCATCATCCTCGCCGCCGATATGTATACCCCGAAAAATTCACAGGGCAAGCTGGCGGCAGTCGCAGTCTGCGGACCTTTCGGCGCAGTAAAGGAGCAGTGCTCGGGGCTGTACGCGCAGACCCTCGCCGAGCGCGGCTTTGTCACCATAGCCTTTGACCCCTCATTCACGGGCGAAAGCGGCGGGCAGCCGCGCTATATGGCTTCCCCCGATATCAATACCGAGGATTTTCAGGCAGCCGTTGATTTCCTGTCCGTGCAGGAAAATGTCGATGCACAAAAGATCGGCATACTCGGTATCTGCGGCTGGGGAGGGCTGTCTATCAACGCAGCCTGCATCGACACAAGGGTAAAAGCAACAGTCGCCGTGACAATGTACGATATGGCTCGCGTCAATGCCAATGGCTATTTTGATTCCGAAAACAGCGAGGAAAAGCGCTTTGAAAAAAAGACCGCCCTCAATGCACAGCGTATCGCCGACTTCCGGAGCGGCGAGTATACCCTCGGCGGCGGTGTAGTCGACCCGCTCCCCGAGGACGCACCGTTCTTCGTAAAGGACTACTACGACTACTATAAGACCGACCGCGGCTACCATCCGCGCTCACTCAATTCCAACGGCGGCTGGAACGTCATCGGCTGTATGTCCTTCATCAACCAGCCCATCAACACATACAGCAGCGAGATACGCAGCGCAGTGCTCATCATCCACGGCGAAAAAGCACACTCCTGCTATTTCAGCAAGGATGCCTATGCCGCTATGATAAAGGACAGCAAATATGCCGATAATAAAGAGCTTATGATAATTCCCGATGCCGTCCATACCGACCTCTATGACGGCGGCGAGAAAAAGGTCATTCCGTTTGATAAGATAGAAAGCTTCTATAAGCACTACCTCGTATAGACGGTTCGCTGCGCCGAGGGACAAGCGTACCGCCGCGGAATTTCTTTTTGTAAAACGACTTCACAAAGCCGTACCCCGAGCCAGCCTAATGAAAAGCATCAACATAAGTTTGCAGGCTAGGAACAAGCGTACAGCCGCTGCTGCGGTTGACAAGCATTTGTGTTCATTGTATAATTGATATATATCAATTCTTGGAGGAATCCTTATGGAACAAAACGCAAGTGAAATATCTGTCCTCGCAGCAGACAGGGAAAAAATAATAGTCCGCACCAGCTTTATCGGTATCGGCGCGAACGTCCTGCTTGCAGCGTTCAAAGCCATTGTCGGTCTGCTGTCGCACTCGATAGCCGTCGTCCTTGATGCCGTCAATAACCTCTCCGATGCGCTGTCATCGGTCATAACGATAATCGGCGCAAAGCTGGGTGCAAAGCAGCCGAACAAAAAGCATCCGCTCGGTTACGGCAGGGTAGAGTATATCAGCTCGATGCTCGTCGCCGCGATAGTGCTGTATGCAGGCATCACCTCGCTCGTGGAGTCTGTCAAGAAGATATTCCACCCCGAAAAAGCCGATTACAGCGCACTCACACTTGTGATAATCGCCGTAGCCATAGTCGTAAAGCTGATACTTGGCGCGTATGTCAAAGCGCAGGGCGAAAAGGTCAACTCGGGCGCGCTCGTCGCCTCGGGCTCTGATGCCCTCTTTGATGCGGTGCTTTCCGCATCGGTGCTTGCATCAGCAGTCATCTGCCTGATCTGGAATATATCCCTTGAAGCGTATGTCGGCGTCATCATCGCCTGCTTTATCATCAAAGCGGGCATCGAAATGATGCTTGAAACTCTTGACGATATCATCGGTCAGCGCAGCGATGCCGAGATCACCGCAAGTCTGCGCAAGCTCATCTGCGAGGACGAGGACGTAAGGGGCGCCTACGATATAATCCTTTTCAACTACGGACCGAATAAAAACTACGGCACCGTCCATATCGAGCTTCCCGATACCATGACCGTTGACGATGTCGACAGAATAACCCGCCGCATACAGATAAATGTCTTTCAGAAAACAGGAGTTATCCTCACAGGCGTAGGTGTCTATTCCTACAACACCACCAATGATGAAGCCGCCAAGATACGCAATGCGCTGCAAAAAGCAGTCCTTTCCAACGAATGGGCTATGCAGATGCACGGCTTTTATGCCGATACCGAGAATAAAACGCTGCGCTACGATGTCGTGGTCAGCTTTGATATCGACCGCGAGCAAGCGCAGAGTATCCTCAGCGAGCTGACACACAAGATGTATCCCGACTATGCCGCAAGCATCGTCCTTGATACCGACACATCGGATTGATGTACCGCCGCACAGCCGCCCGGGAGCGTATCACACCGCACCCTTACAGAAGCCTTTAGCCACAGTATTTCTGATCCCCGGATCAGATCTGCCGTGGCTTTTTTTGTTGCCGTTATTCAGCGCTGCTTTGTTCTTCGGGTGCGGCGTTTTTTTCTTGAAGCTGCCGCGGATACGAATAAAAAAATTTCCGTACCCCCCTGACAAAACAAGAAAAATGTTGTAACATAACATCGTTACGTAACACCGTTATGTCAGGAGGGCAAAAAATGTCTGTTGATAACAAAAGCCGTGAAAGGCTGATAGAATGCGCCAAAAAAGAGTTTTTGGAAAAAGGCTTTGCAAAAGCATCGCTGCGCAATATCTGCGCGCAGGCAGGGCTGACCACGGGCGCGGTCTACTTTCTTTTCAAGGACAAAAACGGGCTGCTCGAGGCAGTAGTGTCAGCACCGCTTGGCGAGCTAATGCAGCTTATGCGTTCGCACATCGCCGAGGAGGAGCATTCCGACATCGCCGCATATTCACACGTTGCAGGTGACCACGACTATTTTGCCGATGAAATGGTAAAGCTGCTTTACAGCCACTACGACGAGATGATGATACTTCTTGAAAAGTCGCAGGGCTCGCAGTTTGAGAACCTGCCCGACAAAGTGATAGAAATGCTCGACAACGGCTATATGAGAGCGGCACAGCTTTATGCAGATGCGATGCCCGGCAAGCGTATCAACAGGTATATGCTGCATTGGTTCAGTCATATACAGGTAGATGCGTTCATACATCTTCTGACGCACGAAAGGGATATGCAAAAGGCACTTGAAAAAATAAAGCCTGTGCTTGATATGCTTGTCAAGTCGTGGGTAGAATATATTCGTGAAGACGACAAATAAGGGCAGTTTATCTGCTCTTAAAAAATGACGCGGAGTTAGTCCGAACTAACAATATGGAGGTAACATTATGTATCTTGAAGTAAAAAATCTCAAGAAAAGCTATGGCAAGGATCAGAGCTATATTCAGGTCTTAAAGGGTGTGAACACATCGGTCGCGAAAGGGCAGATGTGCGTGATACAGGGCACCGGCGGCTCGGGCAAATCGACGCTTCTCAACTGCATCGGCGGACTTGCCGCAATACCGCTTGCCAAGTTCATCATCGACCTCATCTATCCGACGTTTGTTGCAAATGTCGCGTGCTGTATGAGCATCTCGTATGATTGGTACATCTACGATGCCCTCTACTGCACGATGATGCTTGTGTATCTGCTTATCAACAAGCTGCTCATGCGCAAAATATCAAAAATAACTCCCGCGCAGGTGCTTAAAAACAGAGAGTAGTCCGCATACATAAACAAAAAAACAGCAGCAGCCTTGCATTTCAGCGTGCAGGGCTGTTTGTTTTTTTCTGAAAATTATTGACTATTTTGAAACAATACGCTATACTCTATTATATAGTTATCTCTATATACACTTGATAAAAATTTCAGCCCGAAAAGGAGTATACAGTGAAAAAGCTAAAACGAACCGATTATATAATAATAGCCGTGCTCGTGCTGCTTGCCGCAGGGTGCGCATTGTGGCTGCTGCTGGGCAGTAACAGCAAAAGCAGCGAGAATACCAAAAAAAGCACCGCCAAAAAGGTCACCTATTCCGACTATGACGGCAAAAAGATAGGCATACTCACAGGCACCAATATGGAAAAGGAGTCCTTTGAGCATTTCCCGAGCAGCGAGTACCTGTATTATGACGGCTATCCCAACCTCAATACCGCACTTATCAACGGCACGATAGATGCCTTCCTTGCGGACGAGGCAGCGATACGTATGATACACAGCGCACAGCCAAAGATAGACTACATCAAAAAAAGGCTCACCAGCAATAAGTATGCCTTTGCCTTCCGCAAGAATGACGAGCGCGAGATAAAGCTTTGCGAGCAGCTCAACGAGTTTATCGCAAAATGCCGCAGTGACGGAACACTTGACGAGGTAGACGCGATATGGTACGGCAATGACGAAAGCAAAAAGGTCGTTGATATGTCAGACCTTCATAACACCAACGGCACCGTCCGCGTCATCACTACCACGACCGATGCGCCCTTTTCCTACATAAAGGACGGCAAAAATGTCGGATATGATATCGACATCTGCGCGCGCTTTTGCCGTGCCTACGGCTATGCGCTCGAGATCGGCGATGTCGATTTCCAGGCGAGGATCCCCGCTATCGAGTCGGGCAGATACGATTTCACCACCTCTATGAACGTCACCCCCGAGCGTGAGGAGAGCGTTATGTTCTCCAAGCCCGTAGGCGAGGGCGGCATCGTAGTCGCCGTCAGAAGCGAGGACCTTCCCGCGCCCGATGATCCCGCCGCGCAGGACTATACCGACTACAACGGCAAGAATATCGGCATCATCACAGGCACGAATTTTGAGTCCGTCACAATGGATAAATTCCCCGATTCAAAGTATTTCTACTACAACAGCTATACCGATGTCTCCGCAGCACTTTCGCAGGGCAGGATAGACGGCTTTGTCGGTGACGAGCCTGTTGTCAGGCTCTTGTGCGGCGAGGATAAAAGACTGACCTATCTGAAGCAAAAGCTGCAAAGTGAGGACTACGCATTCGGCTTTGCCAAGGGCAGCGAGAAAACCAAGAAATACCGCGAGCAGTTCAACGAAATGCTGCGCGAGTTCAATGCCGACGGCACCATGCAGCAGCTTGACGATATCTGGCTTGGCACCGATGAAAGCAAAAAGACCGTTGACCTTGACGGCTTTGAGGGCGAAAAGATAAACATCGTCGTTGCCTCCACCAATCAGCCCTTTGGCTATATAAAAGACGGAAAGCTCACAGGCTATGCCATTGACCTCGCAGCGCGCTTTTGCCGCAGGTACGGCTATACGCCCGTGTTCAGCGATGTCGATTTTGCCGCCAATGTAGCAGGCATCTCATCGGGCAGGTATGATATCTGCGCATCCTCTCTGTCCGTTACCGAGGAAAGAAAACAGACTATCGACTTTTCCGATACATTCTACCAAGGCGGACTTATGTTCGTTGTCAGAGCAGACAATGCCGCAGTCGAGCAGGAAGGCTTCCTTGAGGGCTTAAAGAACAGCTTTGAGAGAAACTTTATCCGCGAGAGCCGCTGGAAGCTCATACTCAGCGGTGTCGGCATGACCTGCCTCATAACCCTGCTGTCTGCAGCCTTCGGTACCCTGCTCGCCTTTGCGGTATGTATGTTCAGGCGCACGGGCAGCGTGCTTGCAAACGCCATTTCAAATATCTATGTAAAGCTTTTGCAGGGCACCCCGATAGTCGTTTTGCTGATGATACTCTACTACGTCATCTTCACCCACTCGGGACTTTCTGCGATGTGGGTAGCCGTCATAGGCTTCTCTCTCAATTTCGGCGCGTATACCTCCGAGATAATGCGCTCGGGCATCGAAAGTGTCGATAAAGGACAGCGCGAGGCAGCCCTTGCTTTGGGCTATACCGAGAACCAGGCGTTTTTCAGATTTATCTTCCCGCAGGCAGCTGTAAGGTTTATCCCCGTCTATCGCGGCGAGGTGATATCGCTTCTCAAAAGCACTTCAATAGTCGGCTACATCGCCATACAGGACCTCACCAAAATGTCCGATATAATCCGCAGCCGCACCTACGAAGCGTTCTTCCCGCTTATCGTCACCGCCGTTATCTACTTTATCCTCGCGTGGATCATATCCGTCCTGCTCAAGCTTGTCCTTGGGCGCATCAAACCGCATAAAAACAAGAAACTCAAGGGGGTGCAGACTAAGTGAGCCTTATAAAAATAGAGCATCTTCGCAAAGAGTACCCCGACGTTACACCTCTTGAAGATGTCAGCACCGAAATAAACAAAGGCGACATCATCTCCGTCATCGGACCGTCGGGCGCGGGCAAATCGACACTTCTGCGCTGCATCAACCGCCTTGAAGAGCCCACAAGCGGCAGCATAACCTTTGACGGACAGCTCATAACCGATCCGCACTGCGACCTGCCGAAAGTTCGCCGAAAGATCGGTATGGTCTTTCAGTCCTTCAACCTCTTTGCAAACCTCAGCGTCATAGAGAATATAATGTCAGCACCCGTAAAGCTGCTTGGCAAAACACGTCAGCAGGCTTACGATGACGGTATGGAGCTTCTGCGCAGGGTAGGTCTTGCCGAAAAAGCAGACAGCCTCCCCGACGAGCTTTCAGGCGGTCAGAAGCAGCGTGTCGCAATAGCAAGGGCAGTCGCAATGAAGCCCGAAGTCCTGCTCTTTGACGAGCCGACAAGCGCGCTTGATCCCACAATGGTCAGCGAGGTGCTTCAGGTCATCAAAAGCCTCGCCAAGGACGGAATGACAATGCTCATCGTCACCCACGAAATGAAATTCGCGCGTGATGTTTCCACAAGGGTTTTCTATATGGACGAGGGCGGCATCTACGAGCAGGGAACACCAGAGCAGATATTTGACGATCCGCAGAAGGAGAAAACGCGCATCTTCATCAAGCGCCTCAAACAGCTCGAGCTTACCATATCCACCGCCTACTTTGATTATATCGGCTTTACCGCACAGCTCGACAGCTTCTGCTCGCAGAATATGGTCGATGAAAAGACCGCGCGCAATGCACAGCTCGTCTTTGAGGAGGCGATAGTGCAAAGCATCAATACCTACTCCGAGCAAAGTGCGCTCGTTATGCCTATCCATATTGTCTTTGAGGTGAGCCGCACCGACGAGAGCTTTTATATGCACGTCAACTACGGCGGAGATGAATCAGACCCCATCACAAACGCCGACGAGGTGTCCTTGTCCATAATCAGAAGCCTCACCCAAAGCATCACCCATACCTTTGACGGCAAAAACCACCTCAGCTTCAGGCTCAGATAAAGGAGAATAACGTGAAAGCGACCGGAAAAATCGGCATCGCAGCTGATATCGCAATGTACGCCATAATGCTCGTGCAGATGTTTTATATCTTCACAGGCAATACCGTCCACGAGATAACAGGCATCGCATTTTTTGTATGTCTTACAGTGCATATCATCATCAAGCGAAAGCATATCAAAGCAATGCTCACAGGCAAACTCAAAAACGCAGGCAAGGCGCAGAAGTTTTCCGCCTTTGTCACCTGCCTTTTGTTTGTCAGCATGATCCTGCTCATGCTCACAAGCATGGGCGTTTCAAGACTGCTTTTCCCGTGGTTCAAATTCCTGCAAAGCCCCGATCTTCACCGCTGCCTCGCCGCAGCTGTGTTTACTCTCGCGGCAGTCCACGGCGGAATGCACTTTTATATCCGCACCGTGAAAAAGAAAAGAGCAGCCCTGCTCATCACGCTCATCGCAGCCGCCTGCCTTGCACTTTCCCTCTTCGGACCGCCCTATATCAACAGGCATTTTCGCATCGTCAAGGTCGATCACGCAAAAGCTGTGCAGGGCGAAAAGGTGCAGTGGAACGGCAAAAAGCCGCTTGTTGTCTACTTCACCCGCCTTGGCAATACCGATTTTGACGACGATGTAGACGCAGTATCGGGCGCATCGCTCATGTATGCCGACGGCGTTCTCACAGGCAGCGATCAGCTTATCGCAGATATGCTCAAGGATATGCTTGACTGCGAAACGGTCCCCATAACCCTCACGGGCGAAAAATACCCCTCAAGCTACGGCGCAACAGTATCAGCCGCAAGCAAACAGCTCAAAAACGATGCACGCCCCGAGATCGAGCCGATAGACGTCTCGGACAGCGACAGCATAATCCTTGTCTATCCGCTTTGGTGGGGAACAGTACCGCCGCCTGTATCTACCTTCCTTGAAAGCACCGACCTTCGCGGCAAGACCATCTACCTCGTCGCAACGCAGGGCAGCTCGGGCTTTTCAAAAAGCACAGGTGATATAAAGAAAAGCGCAAGCGGCGCAGATGTAAAAGAGGTCGTAAGCATCTACTGCGAGGATATCCCCACCTGCCGCGATACGCTTTTGCAGCACATCAAAAAGATCGCACCATAAAAAACAAGAGGTCGGATCACAATGATCTGACCTCTTTTTGTAGTGCATATCACAGCATCACAGGAAAACATAGTTTAGTATAAACAGCACCGCCAGCACATACATCAGCGGATGTATCTTCTTGACCTTTCCGCACGCAAGGTTGATCGCAACGTATGATATAACACCTACCGCGATACCGTCTGCAATGCTGTAGAAAAGCGGCATAGCCACAACACCGAAGAACGCAGGTATAGCATCTGTGAGATTGTCGTCATCAAACTTTATCTTTGTGATGTTGGAGAACATAAGGAATCCCACGAAGATAAGCGCAGGTGCAGTTGCAAATGACGGTATAGCCGTGAATATCGGTGCAAGCAGAGTAGCCAGCAGGAACAGCACAGCCGTCGTCACAGCCGTAAGACCCGTTCTTCCGCCCGCGCCGACACCTGCCGCCGACTCAACAAACGTTGTCGTCGTCGATGTTCCGAAAACCGCGCCCGAAGTTGTTGCAATAGCATCGGAAAGCAGCGCAGTCTTTACACCCGGCAGCTTGCCCTCCTCGTCAAGCATATTCGCCTTTGACGATACACCGATAAGCGTGCCGATAGTGTCGAACATATCCACGAACAAAAACGACATTATCACCACTATGAAGTCAAAAATGCCCACGCCCTTGAAGTCAATGTTGAAGCACTGCCCGAAGGTCTTTCCCAGCGCCGAGAAATCCGTCATTCTGAACTCGGGTACGAATGAGTAGAAACCCGTCGCAGCATCAGGCTTGTAAACGCCGATAAGCTCACATATTATACCTGCTATCCACGTTGCAAAAATGCCTATAAGTATCGCACCGTGGACCTTCTTTATGTGCAGTATCGCAACAAGCAAAAGCCCCATTACCGCAAGCAAAGCGCACAGTCCGCGCGTGTGCGGCTCGTCCATAAACGCCACAAGGTCGACCAGCGTAGAGTCGCTCTTAACGACCAGACCCGAGTTCTGCAAGCCGATAAACGCGATAAACAGACCGATTCCCACCGATACCGACTGCTTGAGCGCGATAGGTATGCAGTTGAATATCGCCTCACGTATGTTCGTCAGCGTCAGCAGTATAAAGATAACGCCCTCGCAGAATACCGCAAACAGCGCCACCTGCCACGAGTAGCCCATCGTTCCGCATACCGTGTACGCAAAGAAGGCGTTTACACCCATACCTGCCGAAAGCGCAAACGGCAGATTAGCCATAAGCCCCATGCACATCGTACCCACGAACGATGCAAAACAGGTCGCCAGCATGACCGCCTCGCTGTTCATACCCGAGCCTGCAAGTATCGTCGGGTTCACCGCGAGAATGTACGCCATCGTCATAAACGTGATAACGCCAGCCATTATCTCCGTGCCGACAGTCGTGCCGCGCTGCTTGAGCTTAAAGATTTTTTCCATCATATCAACTCCTTTGGCAAACCGAAAGTTTACACCCATATTATACTTCATTTCGCCGTTGTTGTCAATTTTGCATACAAAAAAATTACGAAGCAGGTAGGGTCTGCTTCGTAATTTACAGCTATGGAGAGGTCATCAAAAATGAAAACCATGTAGGTGTATTTAGGTTAGTTCGCCGTGTTGTCCGACGGCGCGGGGCTTGTACTCAACAGCCTGCGCAGCTTTTCAAAGCTGTCCGTGCAAAGTGCGTGCTCCATTTTGCACGCCTCGTCAGATGCGGTCTTGTCGTCAACGCCCGCCTCGGCAAGTATAGTCCTGAAGAACTTGTTTTTCTCGTAAACGGTCTTAGCCTCGGCAAGCCCCTCGGCAGTAAGCACCACACGCTTGTTTGGCGTAAGAGTGACCTTGCCCTCGCAAAGCAGATTTCTCACCGCCCGGCTGACACTTGCCTTTGTGTAGCCGATAAGCCGTGCGATGTCCGTCACGCGCACAGGCATTGTGTTGTCCTGCGATAGAATGTATATCGCTTTCAAATAATCGTCAGCCGATTCTCTTGCTCTGTCGTAAATGTCCATAGTTTCCCTGTCCTGACAGCCGTCTACCTGCCAAAAAGTCCTTTCTTTTTGTAAGTTTCGCTATCTATCCGAACAAGCTCGTAGCCCGTCTGCTTTATCGTATCGCGCAGCTTTTGTTCATCGGGCTGCATTTCGGAAACTATCTCTGTAATGCCCTTTTTGTGATTTGAGCTGACCTTTTTTACATCAAAGCTTTTTCTCACAGCATCATTGATATGTGCCTCGCACATACCGCACATCATACCGTTGATAGTAAGGGTAGTTTTGTACACCTTGGCAGCACCTCGCTCGTTCTCGGTTAGTTTCCGCTAACCTCTGATGATATAATACCCCATGCAAGCAGATTTGTCAAGCCTGTCAGGCAGTTTTTGCAGTCAAATCGTATATATGCACAATCGGTTAGCCGTGGCTAACTGCATATTATGTGCATTCCTACAAATATACCTGCCCGAAGCCGTGAGCCCCGCCGCGCCGCTTGACAAGGCAGGGGAGATATGTTATCATATAGTTAGTCAAGACTAACTATTTTCAAGAACGGAGTGATAAAATGAAAGCCGAAGTAATCATGGGACTTGCCCTGCCGTTTGCAGGCACAGCACTCGGCTCGGGCTGCGTCCTTTTTATGAAGCGTCAGCTTGGCAATTCGGTTCGGCGCGTGCTTACGGGTTTTGCCGCAGGCGTAATGGTCGCCGCGTCTATCTGGAGCCTTATAATACCCGCGATGGAGCAGTCAAGCGACAAGGGCAGGCTCGCATTCCTGCCTGCCGCAATAGGCTTCTGGTGCGGCGTGCTTTTCCTGCTCCTGCTTGACAGCATCATACCGCACCTTCATATGAATGCCGAAAAAGCCGAGGGCTTGCCCTCAAAGCTTGGGCGTACAACAATGATGGTACTTGCTGTCACCCTGCACAACATTCCCGAGGGAATGGCAGTAGGCATCGTCTGCGCAGGCTTTATGTCAGGCTCCGCCGAGGTCACATCGGGCGGCGCGCTTGCGCTCGCGCTCGGTATAGCGATACAGAATTTCCCCGAGGGCGCGATAATCTCCATGCCGCTTTACGCAGACGGCAAAAGCAAGGGCAGAGCCTTTGCAGACGGCGTGCTTACGGGCGCAGTCGAGCCTGTCGGCGCAGCGCTGACCATGCTGTTTGCAGGCCTGTTCCTGCCCGCAATGCCCTATCTTATGAGCTTTGCCGCAGGCGCGATGATGTATGTCGTAGTTGAGGAGCTTATCCCCGAAATGTCCGAGGGAGAGCATTCCAACTCGGGAGTTCTGATGTTCTGTGCAGGCTTTACGCTTATGATGGCGCTTGATGTCGCTCTCGGCTGACCTCACATCAGCGGAGCAAACAGCTTCAGGATACGTCCGCGTATCTTTATCGACAGCTTTTCGTTCCTTACCGATTCTTTGGTAACACGCCTGCATTTTTTGAGCGTCTGCTGAAAATCCTGCTCTATCTCGCTTATGCACGATGTCCTGTAAAGATACGTCGCGCACTCAAAATGATGATACAAACTGCGGTAGTCAAGGTTTATCGTGCCAACTACCGCTTTTTCGTCGTCGCTGACAAAAACCTTTGCGTGAACGAATCCCGGCGTGTATTCGTATATCTTAACACCCGCCTTCATAAGCGACTTGTAGTGTGTTTTGGCAAGCGAGTATGCCGACATCTTATCGGGGATACCCGGCAGTATTATCTTTACCTCAACACCGCGCATCGCCGCGTATTTGAGCGCCGCCTCAAGTTCGTTGTCAAGAATAAGATACGGAGTCATAATGTGTATGTAGCTTATCGAGCGGTACAGCATATCCATATAAACGCACTCGCCGACCTTTTCGCCGTCAAGCGGAGCGTCACAGTACGGCATAACGAACCCGTCGCTGCTGTCCGCCGGGAATGACAGCCTGCACTCCTCCCACGAAGGTTTTTCCTCCGTCATGTTCCACATCTGCAAAAACATCAGCGTAAAGCTCTGCACCGCCGCACCCTTGAGCATTATCGCCGTGTCCTTCCAGTGCCCGAAGCGCTCGATGCGGTTTATGTATTCGTCCGCAAGGTTAACACCGCCGTTGAAAGCCACCTTGCCGTCAATAACAAGTATCTTCCTGTGGTCGCGGTAGTTGTACGATGTCGAGATAAAAGGCCTTATCCGCGAGAAAGCCTTGCACTTTATGCCGTGCTTTTCAAGCAGCTGCGGATAATTGTGCGTCAGCGTGGATATCTCGCACATACCGTCATACATCACGCGCACATCAACGCCCTGCGCCGCCTTTTCGATAAGTATGTTGAGTATGTTTCCCCACATCAGACCCTCATCAATAATAAAGTATTCCATAAAGATAAAATCCTTCGCCGCCTTCAGCTGCGGTATCATCGCGCTGAATTTATCCTCGCCCAGCGGGAAAAACTTTACCTGCGTGTTCTCAAAGATAGGAAAGCGCCCCGAGCGGTTGAGATAAAAGCTAAGATCCGCCGTGCCCGAGTCAATGATCTCCTGCTTTATAAGCGTCATCGGATCCTGCATCACCAGCTTCTTCGATTCACCGACCAGCTCGCTGAGCCGCTTTTTCTCCTTTCGGTGACCTACATCAAGCTGCGTAAACAGCAAAAGCAGTGCCGTCGGCACGGGGAAGAACATAAAAAGTCCGCACCAGGTCAGCTTTGCGCTTGAATCCATATCCGTGTTGAACAGATAAATAAGCATAAGTATAAGAAAAACTCCCTGAAACAGCGCCAGCAGCTCAACCTTCATAAAGTACTCGTAAATTACCGCAACAAGCATCACCTGTACAAGTATCAGTATTATAAAAAATCCCGCACGGCTGAAAAGCAGGCGCTTCAGGCCGCCCTTCCTTCTTGGTATCAGCCGAACGATGTCGGGCGATTCTTTTATCTTGTCCATCTTATCACTCCTTATCTGTTAAGCTTTTTTCGTGATGATTTATTATAACATATCCCCGCACAAAAATCAATCATTGTGCCGCTGCGAAAAAAATAGGTTTATGATCTTGATCCGGTTGCAAAAACGGGAAGAATGTGATATACTGATCAGTAAACAGATCATCAAAGGCAGGTGAGTGCAGTGTACGAGCTTTTCAGGGATATGACCGACGGAGTGTGCATCTTTGACGAAAAGGGCTGCCTGAAATATATCAATGCGTCAGCAGGCAGTATCCTCGGTCTTGACATCACCGATGACCTTATCGGCAGGCGCATTGCCGAGCTTGTGCCTATAATCGAAACCAACGACAGCTTCCTTCAGGTCTTTGTGGATTTTCTCACCGATAAGACCTGTGCCGAAAATCTCATAGATATCGAAAATGATGACGGCAGTATCCGTCACGTCAGAGTCTCCGTCACGCATTTTGAGGCTGACAGGCAAACGGGCGAGCGTGCCATACTAATGCTGCTCACTGATTATACCGAGCTTTTAAAGGTGCGCAGCGTGCTTGAACGCTATACCTCAAAGGAGATCGCCAAAGCAGCCCTTGAAGAGCAGGACGGCGACAGCAGAGTAGGAAAGCTTGTCGATGCTACCGTGCTTTTCTGCGATATAAGAGGCTACACCGCATTGAGCAGCGAAATGCCCGCATCAAAGCTCGTCGAGGTCGTCAACCACCACTTTTCCGTTATGGACGCGGTCATAAGAAAGTATAAGGGCACCGTTATGGAATTTCTCGGCGACGGCATACTCGCGTCATTCGGCGTGCTGCAAAAAAATGATGACCACGCATACAGCGCCGTTGCCTGCGCGATAGAGATGCAAAACGCAATGCCGGGGATAAACAGCTGGAACGAGCAGCAGGGGATAACCCCCTACGAGATAGGTATCGGCATCAACAGCGGACTTATGATAGCAGGCAATATCGGTTCAAAAAATACCATGAAGTATCAGTGCATAGGTCAGCAGGTCAACCTCGCAGGCAGGATAGAGAGCTATTCCGTAGGCGGACAGGTGCTTATCTCGCAAAGCACTTATAACAGCATAAGCGCGCCCGTAAAGTACATCTCCTGCCGAAAGGTACTGCCCAAAGGCACCACCACCGAGATACAGATGTACGATGTCTGCGCCGTAGGCGGAAAGTACAGCGTCAGCCTGCACAGTGAGCAGACCGAGATGACGCCTCTTTCAAATCCCGTCCCCATAACCTTCTGCAAGCTTGACGGCAAAGCGGTCAGCAGCGAGCGCCAAAGCGCGCAGATATTTAAAATATCCGCAAAAAGCGCACTTATCCGCACCGATGCCTCGCTTGAAGTAAGCGACAACATAATGATAAACTACGGCGGAGAGATACTTGCCAAAGTCACCGATATCACCGATGAAGGCATACAGCTGCGCTTCACCTCAAAAACCATGAAATAACATAGCCAAAGACCTGCCGCACTTGTTTGTGCCGCAGGCCTTTGTTGTATAATATGAAGGATGAGAGGTCACTTTGCAAGTGTGAATGTGATGCAGGTGCCGTCGCTGTCTTTCCATACAAATGCGCCCGAATCAGTCTTTCTGATAGTTCCGCTGTGACCGCTGCTGAGCTCAACGCCCTTTGCGATGCTGCCGTCCTCGTTGTATGTCATATCGTTCATCGTACCTGTTGAGTAGTTGATCTCCGAGCCGTTTGCAACGCCCATAAAACCGTAAACGATCTCATTGTTGTAGCTGTTGCCCATAGTTACCGTGCAGTAGCAGGTAGCCTCATCAGGCTTTGCGATGACAAGTTCAGCGCGTGCGCCGTCAAATGCGATGTATCTGCCCGCAGGAATAAGTGCAGGTGTAACATTTGCGTTGTAGTTATCCATAACTGCCTGGTAGTTGAAACCGCACTCACCCGGGTGTTTGCCCATAGCGTTCGCAGTTTGCTCATTCTGATAGTAGTAATAACCGCACTCGCCGGGGTGCTTGCCCTGCGGGTTCACGTCTGTCTTTTCGTTCTCATAGTAGTAATAACCGCTTTCGCCGGGGTGCTTGCCCTGCGGGTTAACGACCGACTGCTCGTTCTGATAGTAGTTATAACCGCTTTCGCCGGGGTGCTTGCCCTGTGCGTTTACGCTTGCGGATTCGTTCTGATAGTAGTTGTATCCGCTCTCGCCGGGATGCTTGCTGCTCGTGCCGAGCTTGTCCGCAGCCTTTATCAAAGCGTTGTAGGATGTTGTCTTTGAAGCCGTATCAGCCTTGCTTGAGCTGTCGCTTGCCGCAGCCGATGTCGTAACAGCCGGCTTCTGCGGAGCGTTCTTGATGCTCGTTGCCGATGCCGAGAATACCGCGATGCCCGTTGCCATAGAAGCTGCTGCTGCAACTGCGCAGATAGAAGCGATAAATCTCTTGCTTGTCCTGCCTGCCTTAACCTTTTCGTTTGTCTTTACTGTGCCATTTGTGTTTATTGTGTTTTTCATTTTGATTATCTCCTTTTTTGTTCTGGATTTTTCGGGGTCTTGTTCCCTTGCTGTGATTACATAATACCACCGTATTGTGACAAAAACAATAGACGATTTACATACCGCGTGTAGCAAAAGCTACACCTGCACAGGTGCGTGTAGTAAAAGCTACACCCCACTGCAAAATTGTAAAAAAAGACCGATATCCGCCGCACCATTTCAATGCATCGGATATCGGTCTGTTATTTTATTCTTCTTCTCTTGTGCGAAGCTTTATCACACACAGTACCCCTGCGATCATCAGCACCGCACCGAAGCAGGTGCTGCCCGCGTGGCTGTTTCCTGTCTGTGGATTAGGACTTTCAGGCTTGTCATTCTTTGGCTTGTCCTTTTTCGGCTTTTCGTACTTGTTTTCAAATACAGCCGCCTTGACTTCCTTGCCGTCTGCCGTAACAGTCCTTGTCATCTCAAGCACGCCGCCGTTGTCCGTCACCGTGTCTGTGATGATATAAACGGTCTTGTCGTATGCACAGGTCGTATCGTTTCCTGCGATCTCGTAAACTCTGTAAACATAAGTGCCTGCCTGCGTGTAAGTCCACTTGCCGAAAGCGACCTTGCCCTCGCCCGTAAGCGTGATCCTTGCGATGTCAGGCAGCGGTGCGCCCTGCTCGCCCGAGATCTCAAACGTGTAGGTCTGCTTTTCAGCGGGAGCATCGCCCGTGACTTTCTTTTCGATCTCAAAGTCCGTTTCAGCGCCCTTTGGAGCGTATTTGTTGACGAACTTGACAATGCTTGCCTCATCGCCGTCCTTTGTCAGCGTGTACGCAGCAGCGAGCTTTCCGTCAACGTTCTTTACCGTGATAACGAGCTTGTAAACGCCCTCGTCCTTTGTGTAGCCCACATAAGTGTCATCAAGGTCTGCCTCGCGTATCTCGTAGGTGTAAATGCCTTCCTTGTCGAATGTCACCTCACCAAACGATACCGTGCTGCCCTCACCGATGACCGCAGCCTTTGTGTTCTTTGGCATCGGGTTATCCTCGCCCTGTGCCGAAGTCAGCTCAAACGAGAACATCTTTTCATCATTTCTTGCAGGTCCGTCTATCTGCTTTACTACCACAGGGAAAGCAATGCTGCAAGCCTGCGGAGTGTAGTCGTTCACGAATATGACCGCGCTTGCCTCCTCGCCGTCCTTTGTCAGTCTGCCGACCGCGTTGAGCGTGCCGCCCTCGTCCGTAACGGTTACCGTGTAAGTGTATACCGTTTCGTCCTTTGTGTAGCCGTAAAGTGTCGCATCGAGGTCGTCCTCGGTTATCTCGTAAACATAAGTGCCTGCTTTGTTAAAGCTTATCTTTCCGAAAGCTGCCTTGCCCGCGCCCTTGATGCTTACTTTTGACGAAGCGGGCAGCGGAGCGCCGTTTTTCGCATTGAGCGTGAATGAAAACTCCTTTTCATCAGGCCTTTGCGTTCCCGTGAACTGCTTGAGCACCTCGGGGAAGTCCACCGTGTTGCTCGGTGCAGGGGAGTATACATTTACAAATTCGACCTTTTCAGCAGCTTCAGCGTTCAGCGTGTCAGCTTCGAGCCTTGTCTTTGTGACCTTATCGACCTTGAGCCTGCCGCCGTTATCAACTACATCAATATCTATACGGAAGCCGTGGCTGTCGTAAGTGTAGCCCTTTTCGCCTGCGGCAGCTTCAAATATGATATAATTGTACTGACCCGCCTGCGTGAACTGTACCGCACCGAATGATGCGCTGCCCTCGCCTGTGATAGTAACTGTCGTTTTTTCGGGTTTAGGCGGAGTCTTTCCGCCGGGTGTCTGATAAGGCTGTACAGCAAAAGTGAATGTCTTTTCGGAAGGTCTTGCCGCACCGCTTATCTTCTTGCTCACCGCCGGTATATCAAACGATACCGCAGCAGGAGTGTACTTGTTTTCAAAACTAATGCCTGTCACTTCAAGCGGCTGCGCAAGCGCAGTGCCGTCCGTGTCGTGAGTCTTGTAAAGGGTCTGCTTTATCGCAAGCTCGGTGTTGTCGTCATACTGAATATCCCTGCGCTCGTCCGTGACCTCGTAGGATACCTTGTATTTTGCCTTGCTGTATTCAACTCCTGCCTTGCTGCCTGCCTTTTCGGATATCTCATATTCGTAAGTACCCGGCTCTGTAAACAGTATGCTGCCGTTGTCGTTAGCCACAGCCGTCTTGCTGTCTGC
Organism: uncultured Ruminococcus sp.; assembly: GCA_902786965.1. Classification (GTDB taxonomy): domain Bacteria; phylum Bacillota; class Clostridia; order Oscillospirales; family Ruminococcaceae; genus Hominimerdicola. Next base: position 21,080 of record CADAEJ010000007.1, read on the forward strand.
ATTTACCTTTACATCAACGCTGTTTATCACGCTGCCCCAGGTGCCGTCCTTGTATGCGCGCGGTGCAGCAGCCGTGCCGACAGGCTTTATGTCGAATGTGCAGGTATCCTCAAATCCCGCAGGAACGACATTGCCCGTCATCGTCTTGCTTATTGCAGGTATCTGTGCCGTCGCCGATTTCAGACCGATAGTAACGACATTTGCCGTAGTAACGTCCTTTAGCCAGTATTCGCCCGAGCCTTTTTTCTCGGAGTAGTACGACGGAGCGTTGTACGCAAGCACCTGCGTGGTCTTTGTCTGCTGTGGGTGTATGGTATCGGACGCTTTCATCTTCAGATAAACGCTTACCTCGTGTGCAACATCATCACCCTGACCGAAAACAACGTCCTTGCCTATGCTGAACGCGATAGTCTTGACATTTGCCCAGTCTGTGTAGGTGTCGGGGTCGATGACCTGCCAGTTGTTTTCAGCCGTCAGATCCTCGGGAGTAAGACCTGCGTAGCCTGTATCATAGTTCGTGTCAAACTCCTCATCGGTGTAGTAATGCGCCGTGTTGACATAAACGGTCAGTGATGGGAATCTCTCCTTTGCAGTCTTGACATCTACACCGTAGAGCGTTCAGTTCCAGTGATCAAGCCCCTCGAACTTCTTTTCCTTGTACGCCTGCTCGATCGAGTCGTAGATAACGACATTCTTCACAGCGCCCAGGTCAGAGAAGAACTGCAATTTGTGTGTGTAGTTGTGACCTGCATAGGTCTGTGTGTATTCCTTGAAGTGGTTGTCATAGTCGTCAGCCTTTATGTACTTGACAAGCTTTGCACCCGAATAAAAGATCGTTACCTTTGCCGTGCTTTCCGCCGCAACAACCGTAGTAGACTTTGTATCGGAATCATTGTCGATATCAACGAATACCTTTTCGCCCTTTTTGTTTGTAACATCGGGGAAGATCTCGCCGTCATCGGGCTTTGCCATAAGACCCTCGAGCTTGATAGGCTGTCCCTTGTCATCGTTGAACTGTACAGCCACACGGTTCACAAGGTCGGTAGTCGTAAGATCGGTGTAGTACCCTGCGGTCTTTACAACGATCACCGATGCAAGCGCATAGCAGGTCTCGTCATGCTCGCCCATCTTAACTATCGGCAGCTCGGGGTACTTTACCTTAATAGTCGAAAGCGTCTGACCTGTACCCTTGTAGTTTTCCTGCGATTCTATCGTTATCTCGGGTTCTTTTGTCATAACAGGGTGAATGTGACCGCTGTACTGGTACCACATTTTCTCCCAGTTGTATTCCTTCGGATTATCCGAAAGATATGTAGAATTGAAAACAGGAACAACAGAATCTATGTACATTCCGGGCGGCAGCAGCTCGTGGAAAACGACCTCCTTGCTGCCCTTGATAACGCCCATATCAATAAGCTGCCGCAGATCCTCCTCACTGCCTGCCTTGCCTGTCATAGCCGCGAGTGTGTAGTTTACCTTTACCTGATCCTCGGTATAGCTTGTATATCCTGTCGTTTTAGCAGAGCCGCAGATAGCATCTATACCCGTGATGTTATTTCTTGCAGAAAGTCTTTTAGCTATCCTGACGCTGCCCGCCTCGTTTGAGTGTCCCTCGTAAAGCTGCGCGTCCATCGCCAGCAGATCCTGCTTTACCCAGGGGTCGCTTGAATATACGGTATTTGCGTCATTGGGGTTTTCCCAAACGCCGTTGCCGTCATAGCCCATCTGACCGTCCCAGTTGAACAGCTGGAAGTTCTCCAGTTTGATCTTTTTCATATTTTCAAGCACCTTCTTGACCGTGGTGCCTGTGCCTTTGAGAACGCCCGAGAGCTTTGAAATTAGCTCTATATCGCCGTTAGCGCCCCTATAAACGAACTTTACTCTGTAAACTCCGTCCTTTGCCTTTTGGAAAGCAAATACCTCGCTGCCGTTTTCATCGACATATGTATACTTGCTTGTGCCGTCCTTGGGCAGCGTTACATACTGGTCGAGCTGCCATATATCAGGGTCTTTCTGCGTCATAACATAGACCTCGACAGGATCTCTGCCGATGATAGGGCGGTATTCGTATTCACTTACCTGCATATCCAGCGATACAGCTGAAACGTCCTTGTGAATAACCTCCATAGTAAAGGTCTTGAAATGGAAATCATCAGGTGTGAGCCTTGCATTTGTCTTTCCGTCATCACCAAGACCGTTTACATACATCGCATCGTCAACGACCTCCATCCAGTACGGACCGTTTTTATATGTATATCCGTCAACAGCGCCGTACTTGTAGGTCTTGCCTATGCCCTTTATCGTGTAGCCGAAGGTCGCGTCCTTGCCTGCGCGCAGCAGGTTAAGTGCGCCCGACGGGTCGGGGTTGCTTTCCTTTTCAACGCTCCAGATATCTCCGGCGTATACAGCCCCCATGCTCTGCCATACCGAGATGCAGTCATCCTTTGCCGTTGTAACGTCATTTTCATCGCCGTCAACGCCGACATAAACTATCTCAGCCTCGTTCTTTATGTATGGGTTGTTGCCGCTTGGGTCCTCCGCCATAGACTTTGGATACTTTACAAGCACAAGGAACCAGTTGTCATATGTGTTGTATTTCCAGTATCCTGCATACGGTCCCTCTGTCTCCTTGTCAAGCGCCGTGCAGTCTTTGTATGTGGACATACGCGATACCGCAACTACCTCGCCGCCCTCCTGCGGAGTATCCTTGATGTAGGTAGTAACTGACTGGTTCCTGTCCACGTTTGCAACGAGCCTGTAACCGATGTAGTCATAATTCTCGCAATCCTGCGCAAATTTTTCGGGAGTGATGCCGTACTTGCTGGTGAGCTTGTATCTTGTTTCGAGAATATCGTTCCACGCATAGTAGCAGCCGCTTTTAACACCGTAATCCTCGGTGCTCTTGGTCAGCGTCGCGTTCCTGACGTGTGTGCGGAATGTAGCCGTCACTTTTTCGGGGGAGCGATCCTCGCCCGATTTTGTATCGGTTATGCTGATCTTGAAATCCTGCGAAGCATTGTCCTTTACAGTGAATGCGTTGATCTCGTATCTGAAATCAAGCTCGATCTGCGGAGCAGATGCCGCAAGGTTGGTCAGCACGATAGTCGAATCCTCGCCCGTCCTGTTTGAATTGTCCTCAACGAGCTTGAGCATAGACGTAGGCTGGTTTATCTGCGTAAGGAAGGTTGCTTTGTTCATCATGCGGTAATAGCCGCCGTCACGGTCTGTAAATGCCCTGAACGGTATAACTATGCGCAGCTGCCCCTCCTCGTACTTTTTGTTGAGGCTTATGCGAAGCTGCAATGATACCGTCTGACTCGTGCTTTTAATATCGTAGTCAGCCGCCTTGTCGCCGTTTGACAAGGTGATGTGGTCGTCGCCCGAGCCCTTTACAAACACCAGATCGATGTTTTCGGGGTACTCTGCATCAGCAGCAAACGCCCTCGGTGAAGAGCCTGCGACCAGCGTAAACAAGCATATCAGCGACATAATGACGCATATTATGCGATACGCAGGACGTTTTGTACTTGTGCTCATTCCTGATGTTCCTCCTTCATGATCCTGTTATTCTCCTGTATGCCGCAAGCACCGCGAAAGTGCCGTCAATAGATGATGAACGGTATACAACTTTATAATAGCATTTTTATATGCACTTGTCAAGAAATATTTAAAAATAATAACATTGTCACGAAAAAGATTGATTTTTGCTAAGGAAAGTTTACTCAAAACCGTATGAAACCGCATCTATCCTGCCGTCAAAGTACACAAGGTCCCCGTCAGAAAAGTTCCACACCGCCTTGAATACAGTAGGCAGCTTTATACCGTCATTTGATACCTTGTAATCGCTGCAAAGCGCGGTCCACGGGGTCTTGTCGTCCTTTCTGTCGGTCGTCACGAAAGAGGTCATCTCGTAGTTATCGTTGAAAGTAAACACACCGCTTACCGTCTGTCCCTTGTAAGTAATACTGCCCCTGACCTCACGCTCGCTTATCTGCTCAAAGCTGATATAACCGCTTGTCAGCGCCGTCGGAACGAACAAGCTCTCTGCAAGATACGTCACAAGGCAAGCCCTGTCCATCTCCTCGCCCCTCTCGTTGAACAGCGTGATAAGCTTTGCTAAAACGCCCTTCATTCCGCCTTTTCCGTCCTCGAAATAGTCATACCCCTGAAACGGCACCCCGAACATTCCCGCATCGTCAAAAGCCATTCTGCACGGCTCTTTTGCGTAGTTGTACTGCGTGTAGTCCATCTTCATTTTTGCGCCGTTTTTGCCCGTGCAAAAATCCACATCCTTGTACTGCATTTTGAGGTACGACATCTTCCTTTTGCCGATATATCCGCAGTTTTCGGCGTATCTGCGTATCGCCTCGGGGAAGTCCTCAAAGTCCTTTTCGGTGAAAACCTCTCCGTCAAAACCCATAGCGTACTGTTTTGCAAGCCTGCGCGTGTCCTTTTCAAACCTCTTTTTCAGCGGCGAATACGCGATATTAAACCATATCATCAGTATCCCCACTACCGCAAGCACCGCACCCAGCGCAACAAACATACCTTTTCTCCTCCTTGTTCTTTTCATTTTCTCATATCTCCTGTGCGTATTTTTCTACCTTTTCTATGCCCTCATACAGCTTGCCGTAAAGGCGGAAAAGCTGCATGATCTCCTCCTCGCTGAAGTGCGAGAACAAAAGCTGCATCGTCTTTGAATGCCGCTGCTCCATTTCGGCAAAATACTGCGCCGCCTTTTCGGTCAGCTCTATCCTCACCGAGTTGTTCGCGCCTTGCAGCAGCTGCACAAAACCCTTGTTTTCCAGCGCAGCTGCGAGCTTTTTGATGTTCTGACGCGAACAGCCCATAAGGCTTCCCACGCTGCTTAGCGTTCTTGGCTCGGGGCAGCTTACCGTCATCGCGATAAGCAGCCACTGCTTCATTGATATCTGCGTCTGGAGCTTTTCGCACGCCGTCTGCATTCTGTTCTGTATCACAAAAATGCTTGCAAATATCGCTTTTGTGCGCTCAAGGTTGTCGGCTGAAAAGCTTTCGTACATCTCATTCATTTTCATTGTTTGTTCCTCCTTTGATTTGATAGTAACAAGTTACTGCTTACAGTATAGCAACTTGTTACCGCTTTGTCAATAGGGCACACATTATTTTAAACATTTAACTACCGATCGGTCGTTATAAACTACCGTTCGGTAGTTTCAGACTACCATTCGGTAGCCTGTGCACAAAAAATACCCGACAGCCTTGAACTGTCGGGCAGTTTGTTATTCTTTTTAACCGTACACCTGATTCCTGCCGCTGTCCTTTGCGCTGAAAAGATTGTCATCGGCAATGGCGATATTTTCCTCAATGGTTTTTGCACGGTCATACTTGCAGCAGCCTATGCTCATAGTCACCTTAACGGGAAGAACGCTTATCTTGAATGAAGTTTTCATTACCTCGAGCCTGATCTCTTCGGCTATCTTTTTACATTCGTCAAGGTCGGTACCCGGCAGGACCATTACAAATTCATCGCCGCCCCAGCGGTAAACGCTGTCGTTATAGCGGCAATGCTGTGCGAGGATACCTGCAATGTCCTGTAAAACGGTATCTGCGGCGGTGTGGCCGTAGTTGTCGTTTATCTTCTTGAACTTGTCAAGGTCGCAGATGAAAACGCAGAAAGGACTTGTGAACTTGGGGTCAAGGAACTCTGCATACTTGTGCATAAAGTCGTGATAAAGACCTGTGCGGTTGCGAAGCCCTGTAAGTGAATCTACCTGCGAATCCTCAAAGAATGTCACGGATTCGAGCGTGATGCCGCAGATAAACGCCGCAAGTGAGAGCTTTTTAACGTCAGCGACTTCGTCAAAGCCGTTCTCGCCGACCTTGTTGATTATCTGGAAAGCGCCGATATACTCGCCGTTTATATCCGCAACAGGCATAACAAGCACGGAGAATGTGATGTAGCCGGTCTGCTTGTCGATATCGGAATTGAAATCGGGGTCGCTGTAAGGGTCGTTGCTGACGATAACGCGCTTTTCTTTAAGTGCCTTGCCGACAAGTCCTGCGTCCTCGGGGATAACTATCCTGTTCATTTTTGTAGCGGAAGTTGTCCACAGCTCGTGGTTTTCCTTATCCCACTTCCAGAAGCTTGCTCTGTCAGCACCTACGAGTGTTCTTCCAAGCTCGGTGAGAAGCTCAAAAGCGTCATCGTGCCCCTCGCCCTTTTTTTCCTTTGAACACATTGTTGCATAGAGCTTTTCGCCTATGTCATAAACCTCCGCAAGCAGTTCCTTTTCGTTCTGAAAATCCATAATGTGACCTCCTTTTTTTGATATTGTATTTATTCTTCAAAAAGCGGTGCAAGATGCGCACCTGTGCGCTTTGCTGCACTTTGCAGAATTTTTTCGTCATCGGTGTGCATAAAAAATATCTTCACCTGTTTGTCCGCAAGCTCGCGCAGAGTCGGTTCAAGCTCGCCGATGAACAGATGCACGGGCGAGGCATACGCAGACATTTCCGTATACAGCTCGCAATCAGGCGAGAGATACTGCATAAACGGCTCGAGCGTGCAGGTATCGCCTGTAAAGACAACGCGCCTGCCGTCAAGCGAGAGCACAAAGCCGAAGCATCTGCCCTCAAGCTGCGGGGTGTGCTCGGTCGCAACGGGGCAGACAAACCACTCAAAGTCCGTATTTTCGGCAGTTTGCACGGTATATCCGCTGCTGTCGCACCCATCGAGCTTTTGGGTGAGGAAAAGTATATCATCTGCTACCTCGCTGCTCGGTGCTACGACTAAAACGGGGATATGCAGCACATAAAAGCAGTAATGTATCAGCATACCCAGCCCGCCGACGTGGTCGGAATGGGTGTGGGTGATAAGCACGATGATGCGGCTGACGCGCGTACCTGCGAGCTTATCCGCACCGACGATGCACACCTTATGCACCGCCGACATAGGGCAGTCGATAAGCACAAGGTCGCTGCCGCGGGTGAAACAGGCGCAATTGTTTTCGCCGAAAAACGCAGCACCTCTGCCCAGAAACTTCAGCAAACGATACACCTCCTGTTGATGATGTGAGCCTCTGATGGCTATTATAACACATTACTAAAAAAATTTCAACGGTTTTGTTATTTTTATTTTATATTTATTAAAATTTTCTGCGAAATATGGGGACAAATTTCTGATAAAATGGCAAAAGAGTTGATAAAGTGTGACTACATTATTTGCTATGATGATCTCAGCGGCGGGTGCAGGGGTGAGCTGTGAAGTGCGCAGGGGCGCTGCTTTATGAGAAACGCACGTTGCGTAACGGCAGTTATTGACAAAGTGTAAAATATGCCGCATCAGGCTTGACAATGCTGCACATCGCGGTTATAGTATATTTACGCCATTGTACAGAGAGATAACAGGGGGGAGAAAAAATGGCAGGGATAATAGAGATAAAAAATGTCACGAAGGAGTTCAGGGTGCTTAACAGGCGCGAGGGGCTGAAGGGCAGCCTCAAAGACCTGTTCTCGCGCAACTACAAGACGGTGCGCGCGGTCGATAACGTGTCGATGAGCATTCAGCAGGGCGAGATAGTCGGGTATCTGGGGCCCAACGGCGCAGGCAAAAGCACAACGATAAAGATGATGACGGGCGTGCTTGAACCCACAAGCGGCGAGATACTTGTGAACGGGTGCGTGCCCTACAAAAACCGCACAAAAAACGCGGAAAACATCGGTGTTGTTTTCGGGCAGCGCTCGCAGCTGTGGTGGGCTTTGCCGCTTATCGAATCATTCAGGCTGCTAAAGGATATTTATCAGATATCCGACAGCGGCTATGATGAGATGATGAAGCTTTACGGCTCGCTGGTGGATATTGAGCCGCTTTTGCACAAGCCTGTGCGGCAGATGTCGCTGGGGCAGAGGACTTTGAGCGACATACTTGCGGCGTTTCTGCACGACCCGAAGATAGTGTTCCTTGACGAGCCGACTATCGGTCTTGACGTTTCGATGAAGGCAAAGATAAGGACGCTTATACACGCGCTGAACAAGGAAAAGAAAACGACCGTGATACTCACCACGCACGATATGGGCGATGTTGACGCGCTTTGCAGGCGCATTGTCATAATCGACCACGGAAAGATGCTGTATGACAACGATATTGAGCATCTCAAGAGCTTTTTCGGCTCGTACAGGACGCTCAAGGTGCGCGTTGACGGCGACCTTGCAGCGCAGACGCAGCAGATACAGGGGCAGTACCCCGATTTTTCGGTCACCTGCGATGAGCAGGAGGAGTGGATATCGGTGCTTGTGGACGAGGACAGGCAAAAGGTGCTTGACGTTCTCTCGCAGCTTCAGAAAACGCACAGGATAAAGGATATGCAGCTGGAGGAGATATCGACCGAGGAGGTCATAAAGAAAATATACGAGGAGGGAGTGCGATGAAAGCAAAGAGATATCTCGCGCTCACGAGGGCAGGCGTTATCGAGGCGCTGCAGTTCAGAGCCTCGTTTATAGTGATGGTGATAGGGAACCTGCTGTATCTTATCGTGGTGTATTTTCTGTGGAAGGCGATATATGCGTCTGCGGGCAGCGATGTTGTCAGCGGAATGACCTTTTCGGACACGCTGGTTTACCTTGTGCTTGCCACGGCGCTTTTCAACTTTATGGAGATGTACGCTGTATGGCAGATGGGGCGCGACATACAGTCGGGCAAGATAGTGCTTGACCTGCTCAAGCCGATGGAGTACCGCAGGTACTTGTTCTGGTCGTTTACGGGGACGTTCATAATGCAGTTTTTGTTCACCTTTCTGCCGACGTTCATCGTGGTCGCGGCGGTGACGCACGGCGCGATACCGCTTGGGATAAACATTTTATACTTTATGATATCGGTGGTACTTGCGGTGAGCATAAATTACAGCATCGACTTTTTTGTGGGGACTATCTGCCTTTACACAGAGTCGATATGGGGTATAAACATAATGAAGCAGGTGATAGTGCTGCTGCTTTCGGGCGCGACGATACCTATTGCGTTTTTCCCCGAGCCGCTCAAGTCGATAGTTTACTATCTGCCGTTTCAGTCTATCTACAACGCGCCGCTTTCGCTTCTGCTTGACGGCAGCCCGAGCGCAGAAAAGGTTCTGACGACGCTGGGTATGCAGCTTTTCTGGTGCGTGGCTATGCTTATAATAAGCAAGGCTTTCTGGAAGGCATCGCTGCGGCAGATAACGGTGAATGGAGGCTGATGGGTATGAAAAGAAAAGGGTTACGCTTCTATTTACACATTTACAGAAAGATACTTGCGCAGGATATAAAGAGCAAGATGAGTTACCGCGCGGACTTTATCATTTCAACGATAGGAATGATATTCACAAACATTTCGGGCTTTGTCGGGTTTTGGATACTGTTTCGCAATTTCCCCTCGATAAACGGCTGGAGCTACCACGAGATGCTGTTTTTATACGGCTTTTCGCTGGTTTCGATAACGCCTGTACAATGCCTTTTCGACAACAACTGGAGCCTGCGTCAGCAGGTGTACTCGGGGGATTTTATCAAATACTGTTTCAGACCGATAAATCTTTTCTTCTACTATCAGTCGGAGGTATTTGACATAAAGGGGCTGGGGCAGCTGGCTTTCGGCATAGGGACTATCGCTTACTCGTGGAGCAGGATAGGGCTTGCGTTCACGCCGCTGATGCTTTTAAAGCTTATTGTGTTCCTTATCACAGCCTCGCTTATCATGATAGCGCTGCAAAACGCGGCTGCGGCGACTTGCTTCTGGATACAGAACTCGTTTTATGTGCTTGACCTTGCGTTCAGGTTCAAGGACTACGCAAAGTACCCCGTGACGATATTCAGCACCGTTTTCCGCTTTATCTTCACATTTATCGTACCTATCGCGTTTATCGCGTACTATCCGAGTCTTGTGATACTGCGCCCTGACGAGATACCGCTGCTTTCGTGGCTGTCGCCGTTCATAGGTATCGCGTTTTTCTTTGTCAGCTACAAGATATGGATGCGCGGTGCGACGCGGTACAGCGGCACGGGTTCGTAAATACAAAACAAAAACAGCACCCACGCTAAGACGGGTACCAATATAGAAGTTTTGCCCCTGAGCCTTTCAAAGTGCTCAGGGGCATTGTACTTATTGTTACTAAGCTAAATCAGAATTTGCATACTAAAAATGCGCATAGAAAGGATAAAATAAAGAAGAAAAAACATATTTTATTTTTCTTTTTTAGAAGATACAATGCAAATGAACCAAAAGATACTGCAAAGCATAAAGCCGAATATTTCGACGAAATATTTGATTTTCCAAATGTTCCCATCAACAATAATATACAACCAACTATTGAAATAATGGCAAAGAATATGCTGAATATCAATTCACCAATATTATGATTTTTCACTTGATTTCACCTATGTATTTAAATTCCGATTTATGCTAGTAATTATAGCACAGTATGGAAGGTCTGTCAATAGAAACGCCATAGTACTTCTGACTTTGTATCAGAAATACTATGGCGAAAAACTTCTTTATCAGCACCCACGCTATGTGAGTGCTGTATTTTTTTAATGAAATTATGCGGCGGCGGCGGTGGTTATCTTTTCTGCTGTTTCGTCAGAAATGAGTGTCGGTCCGCCGAGGATGATAGTTTTTTTGATATTTTGCTGCTGCGCGAACTGCTGTGCAGGCTCGTATGCTGCGTTTGAAACAAGCAGCAGGGGAGCTTGGCAAAGCATTGCGAGCGGTGCGCCCGAAAGTCCGTCAGGGAAGTTTTCGCCTGATGCAAGGACTGCTGCTTTGGCTGACTTGAAATACTTTTCTGCCACGAGCTTTGAGGTCTCGTATCTGTTCTTGCCGCCGAGGCGTTCAACGTTCTCAAAGATCTCGCCGAGCTGTGTCTGCGTTTTTTCGCTGACTGCGCTCGTACCGCCGATGATCGCTGCGCTGCCGTCGGTGATGGTCTTGAGGAACTCGCTCTGTTCGGCGGTGAGCCCGTCTTTGCCTGCGAGCATAAGAGCCTTGCCTGTTGCTGATGCAGATATTGCGTCTGCATAATCAAGCCCTGATGCGATAAGTATCTCGCCGCTTGTTACGCCTGCCTCTTTGAGGACTGCGAGGTTGGTCTCGTATCTGTTCAGACCTGCGAGCCTTTTAACATCGTACTGCTTGTCGCTTTCGGATGAGAGCAGCTTGTCAAGGCGGTAGCTTATCGCGCCGTCGCCGCCGATGATATAGACGGTCTTGCCTGCGTCTGTATTCTGCTTGATATAGTTTGCGGTAGTTTCGGGGTCGTTATTGGTTGTGAGCAGTACGGGTGCGTGCTTTGCTTTGGCAAGGGTGCTTGCGGAAAGTGCGTCTGCAAAGTTATCGCCCGATGCTACGATGACGCTGTCGAATTTGTCCGAGGCATCATAGAATGCGAACTTATCGGCTATCTTTCTTGAAGTTTCGTATCTGTTTTTGCCGTAGATGCGCAGATGCTCGGCAGTATCGCTGCTGATGTACACAAGTGCGTAATTTCCGCGCTTATCGTTTGTGTAGGCTATTGTGAGCTCACCTTTATCGTTGAATGAGAACTGTGCATTGATGAGCTTTGCTGTGCCGTTTTGATACTGTATGAAGTAATACTTGCCGTCCTTGTCAAGTTTCTCGTCCTGCCCGGGGATACATCTGAATGTAACATCAAAGCTGCCCCGGAGCTCGGCTGTTTCCTGCTTGCCGAAGGTCTGTGTCCTGGCGATGGTGTTATTGCAGTATATCGCAAGGTCGGGTGATGCGCCGACAGCTGAAGCAACTGCCTTGACATCGGCATCTGCGACATCTTTTTCTTCGATGACATCGTAGATCATTTTATACTCTACATCATAGCCGTTTTTAAGCACCTCGATATCGGTATCGGGGATACCAAGCTTTGCATTATCTGTGTATTCTTCCTCTTTATAGGACTTGCCGAACATCGAGAGCGTACCTGCGGCAACGCTCTTTTCATCGGTATAATAGCTGTCGATAGCTGTGAGGAGCTTGTAGTAGCTTGCGGGATAGTGGTTGGCGATGATGCTGCCGATGTTTCCGATAAGTGTTGATGTGTTTTCAAACATACTCGGGGAATCTGCCCTTACTGCAGGTGCAAAAACCTTAACAAGTGCGGGAAGTGCTTTCTTTGTAAGCTCGATATCCTCCTGTGTGAGCTTATCCTTATATTTTGAGCTGTCAATGAAATCGGATATCGTCTTGGGAAGCTCCTGCATTTCCTTTTGATAATCAGCCGATTCCTCGGGGTAGGAAAGGATAGTGAGAAGCGGAACGAACAGAGGTGAGGTCAATCCGATGCCCTTGAACGAATCTGCAAGGAAATTGGTTATTTTATACTCTCTTTTGTCTGTGATGAGCTTGGCAACGAACGGGGGTATAGAATCACGCTGGGAATCAAATGTTTCTCTGGTGATGTGGTCCGTAAGAAAAGTTGAGAAGCTGTCAAGGAACTGCTCCATATCGACAGGATCGACAGGTACGGTGGTGCTTTTGCCCGTTTCTGGGTCTTTTACCGTTTCGGTCTTATCCGCTACGCTTAATCCGTTCGACAGTGACAGCACCTTCGGCTGAACGGTCTGCTTTTCACGCGGGATTGCAAACTGCGTGCCTGCTCTTTCGATGCCCCAGCCCTTTGGCATAAGGCGCGGGATCACATCGTTGGGGTCGATGACGTTCTGAATGTTCTTATAACCGCACGCCTCGGCACTGCCTCGCGGTGTGGCAAAGGTGTAGTCATAAAGGTCTGCCTCGGTGATATCAAACAAGCCGAGGTCTTTGTTTATCATTTTGCCTGTGAGGTCTGCAACTGCGCCGCCGCGGCTGTAGCCGACTATCCACAGCTTTGCGCCTGTGAGGTCGTTGTCGATCTCGTAGCGGAGTATGCGCATCAAAACCTTTCTTGCGGCTTTTGTGAAGCCCTCTGCGTCGCCCTTTGAGCCGACGGTGAGGTTGCTCTGCCATTCTTCACCGTAGTTAAGGCCGTTGACAACGACTGCAACAAGCTTATCGCCGCTGTCGGTGGTCTTGCTTGCGATTACTGTTCCGATGGTGTCGGCGGTGTGCTTTTCCATATCCTCTTCGGCGAACGAAGCCTCGTCAAAGCCTGTGTTTTTCAGGATGTCGTACACGCTGCCGTCCGTGTTTTTGTCTGTTGAAGCAATAGACAGGCACAGCGACATTGTGGTGAGGTGCTCGTCACGCTGGGTCGAGGGGTTGGCAAAATAGCCGTCTGAATAGTAATAGGTGCCGCTTGTCTCGCCGACGGCGCAATTAAAACTGCCCTTGCAGAGCTTATGCTCGCTTTCTTTTGCAAAGGCTGATGCCGGCAGCAGGGTGATGAACATTGCCGCGCTGACGGCAAAGGCTGCCAATCGTTTTTTGATACCCATAGTTTAACTCCTTTCGCGCTGTTAAAAAATTAACAGTTACTTAATAAAAGTATACAGCAAAAGTTCGGCTGTGTCAAGGGTTTTGGAACATTTTTGCCTTATTCGCTGCAAGCGGAGTGTTAGGAAAACGGATGATAGCTATGCGATGTGAAAACATTACAAAAACGCTGCCGCGAATTTGTGAGCATGTACAAATATTTTTTGCGCCTGCACAATTATGGGCTGCTCGATTGTATAGATATTAAAACACAAAAGGAGAATGGCTATGAAAAAAATGATATCTCTGGTTCTGGCGGCAGTTATGCTGGCAGGGTGCGCTAATGTTCCGCAGAACGTAAAGGATAACTACGGCTCAAGCACTGCACAGGACTTTGGCACGAGCGCGGCTTCGTCCGAAAGTACGGCTGACACAGGTGCCGAAAAGGTGGACATCACTCAGCTTGATGCTTACAATGCAAAGCTTGGCGGGTACATAAAGCAAAAGGGTTACGATAAGAATTTCTTTCTGCCTGATGAAATAAAGATAACCACGCCTAGCGAGCTTTACAGCTTTAAGATGAAGCAGGCGAACAAAGCCTATGAAAAGTTCCCGCAGGTATACAAATACTGCTTTGGCAGCGACTTTGCAAAGGACAGCGGTGCGGACGATATAAGCAAGCTGGCGCTTTCTGACGGCGAAAAGGAGATAGCGGGTTTTATTCACATTCGTTCAATTTTTGATGAATATGTGCGCTTTATTGACAGCAGGGGTTTTGACGAAAAAAGAAATTACTACACCACCGGGCTGAACATCGGCAGCACAGGGTTCATCAATTTTGAAAACAGCTATGATTCCTTTGCTTACGACGGTTTTGACGATTATAAAGATGTTTACTACAGCAGGGGCGAAAGCGACAGCGAGCAGCTTATGATGTCAGATGGCAGCCGATACAGTTGTGACGAGGCAAGGGCTTATGCCGAGAAGTTCACAAACGGGCTTTTGCAGATATACACCGCAGATTTCGAGTACAAGGTCAAGGCCGTGCGCGTGTTCAGAAACGATGATGCCAAGCACCTTTTCTACATTATCTTTCAGAAATACTACAAGGGCACGCCGATAAGCGACCTGCTGACGTACGAATACCACGACCCGATACATACCAAGTGGATGCAAATGAACTGCAATATTATCGGCAGGGAAAGGCTTGCGAGCTTTAATGCTCCGTTTGGTTTTGAAACGCTTGAAAGCAGCGAAAGGGTGAACGAAAAGCTGATACCTGTAACAAGGGCGGTTGAAATAATGCACGAAAATCTTGCAGAGCATATCAAGCTGCATATCTTTGATGTAAAGCTGATGTATTTCAACGAGTATGACGGCTCAAGGTATGAAAAGGCGATGGAGATGTTCAGCGCAAGCGGCAAGCCGTCGACCGAGCTTCCGCAGGAGGTGCAGAAGGACTTGTTCCAGCCGGAGATGAACGCGAAGAATGAATACAAGTGCTATCCCGCGTGGGTGTTCTATATTCCAAAGCAGGGCATGAAGGCGAGCAAATACGGCGTAACGGAGATAGAGCGCCATTGCAATTATATTGTCGTCAACGCGCTGACGGGGGAAATGAAAAGCTATGTTGACCCTGCGAGTGCGTACTGACGTCAAGGAGTTCTTTACTGTATGTTTACAGATTTGAAACAACTTTCTTGTGCGAAAAACACACTACATAAAAAAGAGAGGAAGTGTGGCTATGCGTTTGAAAGCTGTAAAAAAGGCGGCGGTGATACTCGCGGCGGTGATGCTTGCAGGGTGTGCTAATGTTCCGCAGAATGTAAAGGACAGAAACGAGGAGCTTGAAAGTTTGCGCGAGGTGCAGTCCTCGCAGGCGGATGATACGTCGGGCGGTGAGGCGGCAGATTCGGGCGGCAAAAAGGTGCAGCAGAGCGATTTCGGTGACCTTGACTACATTCGCGCGCACTTGAAAGAAGATGCGTCAAAAAAGTACGGCAAGCTGACAGTCAAGCGGGCAAGTGCGGGTGATGCGAAGTCGATGCCGACATACAAGGTCGAGGTCGGCGGAAACCCGAGCAGCGACATAAAGCAGCTTGGAAAGGCATTCTTCGGCGAGGGGTATGAGTCAAAGGGCAAGTGCGAATTTGAAACGTTTGATGCGCACGATGTGCCGCAGGCTCCCGAAAAAAGCAAGGATCCCCACTTTGAGCTTTTGCCCGAGGAGTATCAGTATTATTTCAACTGTGAATATCCCTACACCATTTATTCGCTTATGATAGACCCTGGCAAGAAAGGCGAGCCTATGCCCGATACGTTTCGTTCGGTGGGAGCTCAAGGCAACGGCTTGATATGCGGCAGGCAGACGACTTGGAAGGACGAGCGCGAGTTCCACGAAAAATATCTGACCGCGCACAACAGAGACGCAAACTATAAAAACTCTGTCAAGGCGTACTATCCTATGCTTGATGAACTTGCAGATGACAGCTACAAAATGACCGACGGAAGCGACTGGTCGGTAAAGGATGCGGTGAAGTTTGCAGAGGATTTTGCGAACAAGGCGTTCTCGCTGAATGACCCTGTGAAATACAACCACAAGGTGTACAGGGTAGATGTTCTTGAATGGGACAAGGACGCGTACAGCTATAATTTCTGGCTTGCTTTTTGTGACGAGCAGGGAAATATGTATGACACCGATTCCGACCGCGCACAGCACGTTGAGGAACAGCACGTTTACAAGGGCGAGAGGTTTTTCATAACGCCGCAGTATTCTATGGAGTGTGTTGCAAAGGAAGAGGTCTTTGATATGCGAAGGGAGCTTTCCTACAAGCAGACAGACAAGGTTGCGGACAACGAAAAGCTTCTGACGCTGGGCGGTGCGCTCAAACGCCTGCAGGGCGAGCTTGCAAAGCATATGAATATTGATTTTGATTCGGCTATGCTTTGCTACTGCGTTACCTGCGATAAGTATCCCGCAAAGGAATACGGTCATCTTGTGCAGTTCAACGAGCAGATATGCACAAAGACCTGCGAGCTGACGGCGCGTCCCTACTGGTGCTTCAAGGCAGGCAACAACGGCAATATATGCTGGAACAGGGGTGCGTATTACTATGTTGATGCGGTCACGGGCGAGGTGCATATAACGATGAGCGCAAACGGCGCGTAACGGGAGAGATGAAAAGTGAAATTCTTTAAGACTTTGCGGTGCGACATTAACAAGACGTTCGTGAACATCGGGTTTGTGGGTGCGGTCGGGCTGACATTCCTGCTGTGCTTTACTGCGCCTGCATACACGGACAACACCAATCAGAAAATGTACAGCATATTCGAGGCGCTGTTCTCTATGGACAGAAAGTTCATCGAGAGCCACTCCGAGTTTGCTGCAAACACCCTTGCCCGACAGGGAATGAACGGGTATATTACGCTGTTTCTGCCGATAATCGTTGCGTTTCCGTTTATGGTCGCGTTCTGCACCGAGCGCAACAACGGCAACATCCGCTTTGTTATCGCTCGCACGGGCAAAATGCGATACTACCTTTCAAAGTTTATATCCTGCTTCCTGTGCGGCGGACTTGCGGTGCTTATCGGCATAACGCTGTTTATGGGCGCGATGCACATTCTCTTTCCGCCGATGTCGTCATACGATATGGGCACTGAAATATATGGCGGAATGGCGCAGCAGCAGAGCGAGTTCGTGCTCAATTTCAGGTACCTGTTCTCGAACTTCCTCAACGGCGCTATTGCAACGATGCCTGCGTTCTTTTTAAGCTCGTTCTGCAAGAATCCTTACATCATCACCTGCATACCGTTTATGTTCACATACGTCTGGGAAACGGTGATGTCAAAACTCACGACAAGTGCTATCGACAGAATGAACATGGACGCTTTGGAAAAGATAGCGCCCTTTTATCCAAGCAGCGCACAGAATATGTTTGACGAGCGCACGGCTGTTGCGGTGACGAGTGTCATCTTCAACACGGCGTTTGTGGCGGTGTTCCTTATCGGATTTATCCTGATAATGAGCCGCACTCGTGACAAGGGAACTTAAAGGGGGCGGCGATATGAAAAAATTCAACCTGCGGCAATGCTTTGCGTGCGCCAAAACAGAGTACATCAAGTGGGTGTGCGACGCGCGAATGGTGATTCTCGGCGTGCTGCTTATCTTCATTTACAACTTTGCGATACAGCCGCTTTTGCAGAACGCAGAGAAGATGAACGAGCCGCTGAATATGCTTGAACCGTTCATCGCCGTTGCGAACTCGGGCGCGGTGCTGATGATAATACCGCTTGTGTTTATGACGCTCATCGCAGACTTCCCGAAGATAGACAACAACACGGTGTTTTACATAATGCGCATCGGGCGGAAGAACTGGCTGACAGGACAGATAATCAAGCTTGTGATGATGGCGGCGAGCTATCTCGCAGTTATCTTTGTGGGGTCGGTCGTGCCGATGATAACACGCGGCTTTTGGTACAACGGGTGGAGCAATGTGGTCACCAATTTCAAGAACGTTTTCCCCGAGCAGTCGATGAATTTCGGCGTACAGCTCGTCCCCGAAAACCTGTACAATCAGCTGACCGTTTTTGAGGCGGCGGTGAAAAGCTATCTGCTCGTGTTTGCGTACCTGATGATAATCGGTCTGATACTGCTCTCGCTGTCGCTGATAAAGCACAAGACGCTCGGGTTTGTGTCCTGCGGTGCGGTGATAGCGCTTGGCACGGCGTTCTGCTCGATAAAGACCTCGCTGATGTGGACAATGCCGATGGCGAACAGCATAATCTGGCTGCACTTTACAAAGTATTTCAGAGTGCCCGAGGTGTCGATCACTTTTTCGGTCGTGTACCTTGTGACGTTCGTGGCGGCGCTGATAATCTTCTGCTACATAATGATCGGCAGATTCAACTACGACAACGTGTCGGAGATAGCATCATAGGAGGGCAAAATGGACAGCATAATTTCGGTAAAGGGCGTTGACCTTACGATAGGCAAAACGCAGATACTCAAAGACATAAACGTTGAGTTCGACGAGGGCAGGATACACGGCTTGATAGGCAGAAACGGCTCTGGCAAAACGATGCTGATGAAGTGCATCTGCGGGTTTATCAAGCCCACATCGGGCGAGATAACCGTTGACGGCAAGCGTGTCGGCAAGGACGTTGATTTCCCGAAGGACATGGGCATAATCATTGAAACGCCGGGGTTTATCCCGTACTATTCGGGGTACAAAAATCTCAAACTGCTTGCAGGACTCAACAACAAAATTGGCAAAGACGAGGTTCGAGAGTCGATGAAAAAAGTCGGGCTTGATCCCGACCTGAAACGCCATGTTAAAAAGTATTCACTTGGTATGCGACAGCGGCTCGGACTTGCGCAGGCGATAATGGAAAATCCGAAAATTCTTGTTCTTGACGAGCCGTTCAACGGGCTTGACAAGGACGGCGTCAAAGAGATGCGAGAGTATCTGCTCAGCTACAAAGAGCAGGGAAAGACGATACTTATCTGCTCGCACTCCGCGGAGGATATTGCCGTTCTGTGTGAAACGGTGCATGAGATGGACAAGGGCAGGCTTGAAAAAATAAGCTGAAAAAAACCGATGCTTGCAGGCGGTGCAGGCATCGGTCTTTTGTTATGGGAAAAGTGAGCCGAGGTATTGCAGAAGCTCGGTGACAAGCGGCTGCATACCGTCTATCTCGCCGCGCTTGGAGGTGGAGATGTTGAGGATAGTTCCGCTTTCGTACTTGATGTGCAGGGTGACGCTTTCATTTTCAAGGTCGGGATCGTCGCCTTCGGGTTTTATGCCAAAGCCGAAATAGCCCTTGCTGTGATTGCCAAGGTTGTGCGCCTTGTGGTCGTAGACGCTGTTGCGGTATTTATCCACGACATCGTACTTGTCGATGATGTGCATAAGGTGCGCAAAGTAGTCGGGTGGGAAGGGGATAAGGTCATCGCAGATGGATTTTTTCTCACGCGCGTTGTACACATCGCGTCCAAGAAGCAGCGTTTCGCCGTTTATCGCATCTTCCTGCGGGACGTTTACATCGCTGTAACGGGTGAAAATGGCATCCTTACGCATACGCAGCATAAATCGGATCATCTGCGAGTCCTCTTTTTTGCGCAAAAGGCTTCGCTCGCCCGAGAGTGCGAAGTGATCGGTGATGATGGTGTAGATCTCCTCCGCCCACTGCGAGTAAGGCTCGTTGTTGCAGCGAAAATAAATCTTTTCGCCCGATGCGTAGCGCGCTTCAAAGGTGCTTGGCTGATATTCGGGCGGAAGCCCTGCGGTGATGCGGTCCTCGCCGTTATTGTGCGCAAGGCGGTATTTGTCGATGACGGCTTGCAGGCGCTCAAGCAGTGATGGCTCGGCGGTGCTGCTTACGCTGTGATACTTTTCTGCTGCGGTGACTGCGCCGCTTTCGTCCTGCCGGACTTCAAAATCAAAGTTGTGGCCGCCGTTTTCGGTCTCGCGTGTGGAGAGGTAAAAGTTGGTGCGCAGATAGCAAAGCTGCTTTGAGGTGATAACTTTCGGCGCGCTGCGGTCGGAATTGTCGGTAGTACCGCCGCAGACAGGCTCGCTGTCCTGCCTTGCTTTGCCTTTACCAAAGAAAAATGACATGGTGTGACCCCCTTTGTGTACTCTGACGGTTTATTGTTGTTTCAAATTTATCATAGTTTGTTCATAAAGTCAAGGGCAGGAGGGCGAAAATCCCCTGAAATGATTGTTTTTTGCCAAAGGTTAACATATATTTCATTGACTATGCGGCATTGTTCTGCTATAATGTACTAAACGGCAGTATGCGTTTGTGTATAACTGTTGTGGATTTTGCACAAATTTTAGACTTGTTCAATGATATTACTATAAAATATAAAAAGGCGGAATCTTTTCCAAAATGACGGGGAGTGATTTTGATGAAAAAGGATAAGAAAACCGCCGGCAAGACCAATATCGACAGAGTTTTAAGCAGTATCTCGCTGAGAAAAAAGGCGCCGCTGAGTGTGTATTTCGTTCTGCTTGCGCTGTATGTTGCGGCAGCAACCATTGTGATCGTGACGGCAGGCGACCAGAGTGCTGTCACCATATTCGGTGCGAAGATGAGCGTTTACGCTTTTGCAGGTATTTTCTCGGCGCTGTCAAACATCTGCATCTTCCTTATCGCGGTGTACTACGGAAAGCTTGGTTTTATAACGGCTTTTGTTCTGATCTTCGGGCAGCTGCCGTCGATGCTGATCGGTATTTTCGCAAGGCACAATGCTTCGAGCTTGCCGGGGCTTTTTACAAATCTTTTTACGATAATAGCGACGATCGCGATCTACATAAACAATCTGCGTGTTGCGCGTTTTGAGGAGAAAATGCGCGATCAGGCGGTCACGGACAGGCTCACGGAGCTGCCAAACAGATTTGCCTGCTCGGAATTCGTGGGCAAGCTGGTCAAGGGCAGCGAGAAGTTCGCGATAGTTTCTATTGACGTGAACAATTTCAAGAGCGTCAACGACACTATGGGGCGCGAGGCAGGCAACAAGGTGCTTATCGAGATAGCAAATCGCTGGAAAAAGGCGGCGGACGAAGGCACATCGGGCACGGTGGACTTTATTTCACGCCAGAGCGGTGACGAGTTCATGCTTATCGTTCAGGACTATGACAGCGAGCAGGAGCTTATCAAGACTATCAAGCACTATCAGCTGCTGGTGGAGAGAAAGGTCACGGTGGACGACTGCGACCTTTACCTGACGGCAAGCTTTGGCTATGCACTCTTCCCTGATGATGCAAAGACAAGCGACGGCTTGTTCTCAAGCGCTGATGCGGCGGTTTACGAGCTGAAGCGCAACAGCAGCGACCGCATACTGCGTTATAATCCCGCGCTTTTGAAAAACGAGCGCTCGGTGGAGATCGAGAAAAAGATACGCACCGCGCTTGTGAGCGACTCGCTGTATTTCAATCTTCAGCCGCAGTACGATATCGACCACAAGCTGCGCGGCTTTGAGGCTCTTGCGCGTATGAAGGACAATGACGGCAGCCTTATCAGCCCCGGTGAGTTTATACCCGTGGCAGAGAAGGCAGGGCTTATCGACAAGGTGGATGTGAGCGTTTTCAGAAACGCGGCGAGATTTTTCGGTAACCTTATCAAAAAGACGGGTGCGGACATCACGCTGAGCGTCAACGTATCGGTGCGGCATCTTATGAAGAACGATTTTATCGACGAGATCAAGTCTATCATCGACACCTGCGGTGTTCCTGCGGACAAGCTGGAGATAGAGATCACCGAGTCGATAATGATAGATTCGGCGGAAAAGGCTTTGCAGTGCATCACCGAGCTTAAACGTATGGGCTTGAAGATAGCGATAGATGATTTCGGCACGGGCTACTCGTCACTCAGCTACCTTATCAATTTCCCTGCGGATATGCTGAAGGTGGACAAGTCGTTTATCGACAAGATGAACTCGAGCGATTCGTCAAAACAGTATGTGGCGGCGATAATATCTATCGGGCACATCATGAACTTTGATGTTATCTCAGAGGGCGTTGAGCAGCCCGAACAGCTCGAAACGCTGCGCAGTATCGGCTGCGATTTTATCCAGGGCTTTATCTGGGGCAGACCGCTTTCTCCCGAGGCAGCGGAGGATCTGGTCGTGCAGACGATGCAGCAGGTCTGAATAACCAAGGCAGAGAGCAATAAAGCTCTCTGCTTTTTGTTGTTAACAAGCAAATCAGTATTTGCCGGGGAATATTCGGTGAATAATCGGGCTGGAACTCTTTTGGAGAAGAGTTCCCCCCGTACCCCCCTCAGAAACC
>CADAEJ010000008.1 GCA_902786965.1 uncultured Ruminococcus sp.
GAGTCATGGAGCCTGACGCTGAGAATTTCTATGCACCGAGCGGCGGAGAGCCTGTTATAGTTCGTGTCAAGGAGGGTAAATTCTGATGATAGATCAATACATATATCCCGAATTTGAAGTGGTGAGGAACAAGGATCGCTGCATTGCCTGCCGTGTTTGCGAAAGGCAGTGCGCGAACGAGGTGCATCGGTTTGATACAGACCTCGGTGTGATGCTTTCGGACGAGGCAAAGTGTGTGAACTGCCAGCGGTGCGTTTCGCTTTGCCCGACACACGCGCTTAAAATAGTAAAGAGCGACTGCCGTTTGCGCGAGAACGCAAACTGGTCGGATCAGACGATAAAGGAGGTCTACAAGCAGGCAAACAGCGGCGGAGTGCTGCTTTCGTCAATGGGAAACCCAAAGCCGCTGCCTGTTTACTGGGACAGGATACTTATCAACGCATCGCAGGTGACCAACCCGCCTATCGACCCGCTGCGCGAGCCGATGGAAACAAGAGTTTTCCTGGGCAAAAAGCCTGACAGGATACTGCGCCGTGCAAGCGGTGAGCTTATCACGCAGCTTCCGCCGCAGCTGGAGCTTTCGATGCCTGTGATGTTTTCTGCGATGAGCTACGGCTCGATAAGCTACAACGCTCACGCATCACTTGCAAGGGCTGCGACCGAGCTTGGCATCTGCTACAACACGGGTGAGGGCGGTCTGCACGAGGACTTTTACTGCTACGGTGAGAACACGGTCGTACAGGTCGCATCGGGGCGCTTTGGCGTTCACAAGAACTATCTTGAGGCTGCGGCTGCGGTCGAGATAAAGATGGGACAGGGTGCAAAGCCGGGTATTGGCGGTCATCTGCCGGGAACAAAGATAGTCGGTGACATATCGCGCACGAGAATGATACCCGAGGGCTCTGACGCGATCTCCCCTGCACCGCATCACGATATTTATTCTATCGAGGATCTGCGGCAGCTGGTCTACTCGCTGAAGGAGGCGACGGACTACCGCAAGCCTATCATCGTCAAGGTCGCTGCGGTACACAACATCGCGGCTATCGCAAGCGGTATCGCACGAAGCGGTGCTGACATAATCGCTATTGACGGATTCAGGGGCGGCACGGGTGCGGCTCCGACAAGGATAAGGGACAATGTGGGCATACCGATCGAGCTTGCGCTTGCTGCGGTGGATCAGCGTCTGCGTGACGAGGGGATAAGAAACAATGTATCGCTCGTTGTCGGCGGAAGCGTGCGCTCGGCGGCTGATGTGGTAAAGGCTGTTGCGCTGGGTGCGGACGCGGTATATGTTGCGACTGCGGCGCTGCTCGCGCTTGGCTGTCATCTTTGCCGCACCTGTCACAGCGGCAGGTGCAACTGGGGCATCGCTACGCAGCGTCCCGACCTTGTTAAGAGGCTCAACCCGGACATAGGCAGTCAGCGCCTTATCAATCTGATGAATGCGTGGAGGCACGAGATAAAAGAGCTTATGGGCGGTATGGGCATCAACTCTATCGAGAGCCTGCGCGGCAACAGACTTATGCTGCGCGGTGTGGGACTGAGTGCGAAAGAGCTTGAGATACTTGGTATCTCCCATGCGGGCGAATAGGAGGGACAGCAGAATGAAAAGAGTATATGTTAACGAACAATGGTGCCTTGGCTGTCACCTTTGCGAATACAACTGTGCATTTGCAAATTCGGGCGAGACGGATATGGTAAAGGCGCTCAAGGACAAGCCTGTATTCCCGCGCATACACATCGAGCAAAGCGGTGACATCACCTATGCGGTATCGTGCAGGCACTGCAAGGATCCGCTTTGTGTGAAAAGCTGCATCGCAGGTGCTATAAGCAAGCAGGACGGCGTTGTGAAGATAGACAAAACAAAGTGCGTAGGCTGTCTGACCTGCGTACTGGTATGCCCTTACGGTGCGGTAAGGCAGGGCGAAACGGGTGCGGCAAGCAAGTGCGAGCTTTGCCTTGAAAACAGCTGCGGCGAGCCTGCGTGCGTTAAGGGCTGTCCGAACAATGCGATAGTTTACGAGGAAAGGCAGTGATAGTGATGAGCAGGTTTGTTATAATCGGAAACGGAGTTGCTGCGGCAGGGTGCATCGAGGGCATTCGCAGCATTGACAAGGACTCCCCTATCAGCGTTATCTCCGCAGAAAAGCACAAGGTGTATTCAAGGCCGCTTATATCATACTATCTTCAGGGCAAAACGAGCCTTGAAAAGATGAACTACCGAAGCGAGGATTTTTACGAGAAAAACGGTGTACAGCTTATATACGGCTGCGCTGAAGGGATAGATGCAAAAAAAGGCACGGTCGCACTTTCTGGCGGCAGGAGCGCGGCATTTGACAAGGTGTGCATTGCCGCGGGTTCGATGCCGTTTGTGCCAAAGATAAAGGGTCTTGACAAGGTGGAAAACAAGTTCACGTTCATGACGATGGACGATAGCCTTGCACTTGAAAAGGCTCTGAAAAAAGACAGCAGGGTGCTTATCATAGGTGCAGGTCTTATCGGGCTGAAATGCGCAGAGGGCATTCTGGAGAGAGTCGGCAGCGTGACGGTATGCGACCTTGCTGACAGGGTGCTTTCGAGCATACTTGACGGCGAGTGCGCGCAGGTGATGCAAAGATATCTTGAGAAAAAAGGCATACGCTTTATGCTCGGTGACACTGCTGAAAGCTTTGAGCAGGGCAAGGCGGTAATGAAAAGCGGCAAGAGTGTGGGATTTGACATACTTGTACTTGCGGTGGGCGTGCGTGCCAACACGCAGCTTGCAGCTGATGCGGGTGCGCAGACTGACAGAGGCATAATTATTGATACGGCGATGAGGACAAGTCTTGAAAACGTATATGCCGCAGGCGACTGCACGCAGGGATACGACAGCTCAACAGGGGAAAACAGAGTGCTTGCGATACTGCCAAATGCCTATATGCAGGGCTACTGTGCAGGCGTGAATATGGCAGGCGGCGAGAGCAGCATCACAGATGCGATACCGATGAACTCTATCGGTTTCTTCGGGCTGCACTGTGCAAGCGCGGGCAGCTATTTTGAAAAGGGCGAGGGCGAGATCTTCGAGCAGAAAAGCTGCGGCGGCATCAAAAGGCTTTACATAAAGGACGGCAGGCTCACAGGATATATCATCATAGGTGATGTGACGGGTGCGGGTATTTACACATCCCTGGTGCGCGAAAAGACCGATCTTAGCGGTGTGGATATGGAGGAGCTGAAAAAAGATGCGACTCTTGCGATTTTTTTGCCTCAAACCCGTAGAAAAAAACTTGGAGGTGTGGTATAATGAATATCAATGCGACAGGACTTGACTTTTGCGACCTCAACGAAGCGCTGCGTCAGAGCCGCGGCAGCTGCACGATAACTAACTGCCTCGGGCAGAGATTTTTAGCGGCAGGCATCTCGGATAAGACTGTGACCGTCAGCGGTATCCCGGGCAACGCGCTGGGTGCGTATCTCAACGGTGCAAAGATAGAGGTCATGGGAAATGCGCAGGACGCGGTCGGTGACACGATGAATGACGGCACTATCGTTATACACGGAAATGTCGGTGACGCGGTCGGCTATGCGATGCGTGGCGGTCACATCTATGTTCAGGGAAACGCAGGCTACCGTGCGGGCATTCATATGAAAGCCTATAAGGAAAAGCAGCCTGCTCCTCGACGGGAATGCACGGCGGAAAGATGTTTCTGCGCTCGGACTGCAAGGGGGTAAAGTTCCCGAGTCAGGTGCATACGCACCTTGCTGACAAGGCGGAGCTTGCGGAGATCGACCACTTTCTGCGGCATTTTTGCAGCTACTTTGATATGGATATCAAAATGCTGCTGGACTCGCCGTACACCGTTGTGATGCCTGACAGCCGCAATCCGTACAGGCAGATGTATGTTGCGAATTGAACAGGAGGATAAACTATGAAATACACACCGCAGGAAATAATCCAGTATACCGCAGAGGAAGATGTGAAATTTATAAGGCTTGCTTTCTGCGATGTTTACGGCAAGCAAAAGAACATCTCGATAATGCCCTCGGAGCTTGAAAGGGCCTTTGAGCAGGGCATCGGCTTTGACGCTTCTGCTGTAAGGGGCTTTGGCAACGAGGCGCGGTCAGACCTTATGCTTTTTCCCGACCCCGACACGCTGTCGGTTTTGCCGTGGCGGCCTGAACACGGGCGCGTTGTGAGAATGTTCTGCTCGATAAAAAAGCCTAACGGTCAGGCGTTTGAGTGCGACACGAGGAGCCTGCTGGTCAAGGCGGTAAAGGACGCAAAGCAGCAGGGCATCGAATTTTCGTTCGGCTCGGCGCTGGAGTTTTACCTGTTCAAGCTTGACGAGAATGACAACCCCACGACTATCGCGTATGACAACGCGGGGTATATGGATATCGCTCCGCAGGACAAGGGTGAGAACATCAGACGGCAGATATGCCTTCATCTTGAACAGATGGGAATCATGCCCGAAAGCTCGCACCACGAGGAAGGACCGGGGCAGAACAAGATCGATTTCCACTACGGCGACCCTCTGACTGCTGCGGACGATGTGATGTCGTACAAGACGGTGGTAAAGACGGTCGCACACGCAAACGGGCTGTACGCGGATTTCTCGCCAAAGCCCCTGAAGGACAAGCCCGGCAACGCTTTCCACATCAACATATCGGTGAACAGCGACAAGCATCACACGATGCTGCCGTCGGTAATTGCAGGGATAATGAAATACATCAAGGACATAAGCTGTTTTCTCGACCCGTGTGAAGCATCATACGAGCGCCTGGGAAAGTTCAAGGCTCCGAGGTTTATCTCGTGGTCGGGCGAGAACCGTTCGCAGCTGGTGCGCATACCTGCGGCAAAGGGCGAATACCGCCGCGCAGAGCTGCGCAGCGCCGACCCGACGGCTAATCCGTACCTTGCGTACACGCTGCTCATCTACGCGGGACTTGAGGGCATCAGCAAGGGGCTGTATCTGCCGCCTGTGGCTGACATTGACCTTTTCACCGCAGGCAGTGATGTGACGGACAGGTTCGACACGCTGCCCGATGATCTTGCGCAGGCAAAAGCAATGGCGGCGGAAAGCGGCTTTGTAAAGGCTCACCTGCCGCAGAGGCTCATAGACATCTACTGCAAGTAGCTTATTTTCATCACTTAACGGAAGGGAGTGTACAGCCATGCAGCTGAAAGAACGCAGATACAGTGTTCTGACCGTTTCCTCACAGCCGAAATTCAATCAGGCGCTGGGCGAGCTTATCGGCTCACGGCAGTATGAGAGCGAACTTGAAACAAGTGTCAGTGGTGCAAAGCGGCGGCTGCTCGAGCGCAGCTTTGATATACTGATAATCAACGTCCCACTGCCCGATGATGACGGGATAAGTCTGGCGATAGACCGCAGTGAAGGCATGGGCTGTGCTGTGCTTTTGCTCGTTAAGAGCGAATACTACCCGACTGTATTTGACAGGGTGTGTCCGCACGGGGTGTACACTCTGCCAAAGCCTTCGCCGAAGCAGATGGTGGCGCAGGCATTCGACTGGCTGGAAAGCACGCGCGAAAGGCTGCGCAGGCTGGAGAAAAAGTCGGTATCGCTGGAGGACAAGATGAAGGAGATACGGCTTGTAAACAGGGCAAAGTGGCTGCTTATCTCTCAAAGGGGAATGAGCGAGGAGGATGCGCACAGGTTTATCGAAAGGCTTGCTATGGACAGGTGTATCACCAAGGGTGCGGCGGCGCAGGAGATAGTTGAGCAATACAGCGCAGAAGAATAGCATCAGCAAAGGCGGCAGTCGGAGAGATCCGGCTGTTTTTTTGCTGGCAGATACCGTCTATTGCACTGCTGCGGAAATTGTGGTATAATCATATCCGGAAAACACTGTATTGCACAGAGGTGACAGGTTTGAAAAGGGTAAGCAATTTCGTGGGGAAATACATGGGGATCATCGTGCTGGCTGCGGCGGCACTTGCTTTATTTGTGCCGAAAAGCTGTTTGTGGATACAAACAGGCTGGGTCAATTATCTGCTGATGATAGTGATGTTCGGAATGGGGCTTACGATGAAGCTGTCGGACTTCGGTATCGTGTTCTCGCGCCCGAAGGACGTTATTATTGGCTGCACGGCGCAGTTTGTCATCATGCCGCTGCTGGCGTTCGCGCTGGGCAAGGTGTTCGGACTTGACAGGGCTTTGCTGGTGGGGGTGATACTCGTTGGCACCTGCCCCGGCGGCACTGCAAGCAACGTGATAACATATCTTTCAAAGGGTGATGTAGGACTTTCGGTCGGAATGACGAGCGTAAGCACGGTACTTGCGCCGCTGCTGACTCCTGCGCTGACGTATCTTTTCCTGCGCACATCGGTGGACGTTGATGTGAAGGCTATGATGATCTCGATGATACAGGTGGTGGCGGTGCCGATAGGTCTTGGGATACTTATAAACAAGCTGCTGCCAAAGGTATGCGAGAGGATAAAGGATATACTGCCAAGCGTTTCGGTGGCTGCGATATGCGTGATAATCGCTTCGGTGGTATCGCACAACAGCGAGAAGATACTCTCAACGGGTGCGGTGATATTTGCGGTCGTTATACTGCACAATCTTTTAGGATATGCTTTTGGTTATCTTGCAGGTGTGCTCTTTAAGATGGATCTTCCGAGGAAAAAGGCGGTCGCTGTCGAGGTGGGTATGCAAAACTCGGGGCTTGCCGCTTCGCTTGCGGGCAGCGCATTCCCCGATCTTACAATGGCTACTGTTCCGGGTGCTGTATTCTCGGTATGGCACAATATCTCGGGGGCTGTGCTTGCGGCGGTATTTCGGCGAATGGGGACGGATAAGGATACAGAAAAAAATGATAAGCAGGAATCATCTTAACGGACAAAAATCAATATGGCAAACAAGGAGAGGCTCTCACGATAACGGTGATGAGCCTCTTTGTTGGTTTGTGCGGCATTCTTCAGCTCTCTGCGGAGGTGTATATTTGACAATCTATGTCATAAGTGATAGTATTGATTACGAGATAGCTACGGAGGTACGACCTATGACAAAGATACTGATAACCGAGGACGATGAAACTATACGCACCGCACTTGCTGTGATATTGAGTGACAACGGGCTGTGCCCGATAACAGCAAGCAGCTGCGAACAGGCTTTGCAGCTTTTCGATGAATGCGATCTGTGTCTGCTTGATCTGATGCTGCCCGGCGGCAGCGGACTTGATGTTCTAAAACAGATCAGGAGCAAAAGCAATATGCCGGTCATGATAATCTCCTGTATGGACGACAACTCGGACATTGCAAAGGGGCTTGACATGGGAGCAGACGACTATGTTACAAAGCCTTTTTCGGGGCAGGTGCTGGTATCACGGATAAACGCACTTCTGCGCCGAAGCGGCGGCTTTGCAAATGATATGCCTGACGGGCTCACCGCGAGCGAGCAGCGCTTATACAGCTATTTTACGCTCAACAAGGGGCGTGTGCTGACAAGGGATCAGCTGCTTGCGCATATGTGGGACAGCAAAGGCGAATATGTTTCTGACAACACGCTGTCGGTCGCTGTGAACAGGATACGCTCAAAGCTGGCTGGTCACGGCAGGATAGTGACTGTCAAGGGGGTAGGCTACAAATGGGAAGACTTATAAAGACACTTGAGAACCGCACAGCGCTTGTGTTTGCTTCGATCTCGGCGGCAGTTTGCGCGCTGACATTCGGGGCGTGCTTATGGGTGACGGACATATGTGCAAATCAGGTGCAGACACAGGTGAGCGATCATATGCTCGCTGTGGCGGGACGGCTCTCGCAGAACACGGATATACCCGATGAACAGATCGCCGCGGCTTTTGCACAAAGGGGCACACAGGAGGCAAAGCTCGGTGAGAGGATACTTTCAGGCCGCGGATTTGAGGTCGGCACGGGCAAGGGTCACGAGTACGCATACTCGCAGCCTGTACTCCCCTGCCTTGCGGCGGCAGCGGGTGTTTTTCTGTGTGCGGTGCTCGGGTGCGCCTGCTTTATGCATATTTTCGCAGATATCAGAAAAATGACTTTATCGGCGCAGAATAAGCAAAAGTGCCTTGATGAGCTTTCTGACAGAGATCTCGAACTGCTGGCGGAACAGGTAGACAGGCTGATAGCAGAGCGCGAACGCTCGATCGGGCAGATATCGCAGGAGAAAAAGGCGCTTGCGCAGTATTTGCAGGATTTTTCGCATCAGATAAAAACACCTGCGGCAGGGTTGACGCTGAACAATGAGATCTGCCGCACGCACAAGATGGACAGGGACGAACTGCTGGGGTATCTTGACAAGGACAGGGTGTGCATCGAGCGGATAACAAAGCTTTGTTCGCAGTCGTTGAAGCTTGCAAGGCTGCAAGCGGGCACGATCGAATACAAGATCGCGCCGTGCAGCGTTTACAGTATTGCCGAAAGGGCGTGTGCGCCGCTTTATGAGCTTGCGGCGGAAAACGGCACGGAGATAGAGATACAGATACCGAATGAGATAACGCTGCAATGCGATGAGCTATGGCTTTGCGAGGCGGTATCCAATCTTGTGAAGAACGCGTGCGAGCATACAAAAGACGGGTGCGTGCAGGTCTTTGCAAAGCAGACTCCCCTGTGCACAGAGCTTTTTATAAAAGATAACGGCGAGGGTATTGCGAACGAGGATATCCCGCTGCTTTTCAGGCGGTTTTATTCAAGATCCAATGACACGGATCCGTCTGCGGTGGGTATAGGGATGTCGATAGCAAAGCACATCACGGAGGATCTGGGCGGCAAGATGTACATTGAATCGGCTGTTGGAAAGGGTACATCTATACGGCTTGAATTTCTGCACTGAAATTTTTCATTTTGTAACGTTGCGGTAAGATTGGCGTGTTATCATCATATCAAAAGCAAGACGGAGGTGTGATATGGATAGGGAGATCATGATAAGCGCCAATGGCATAACAAAGACCTTTGGTACGGGCGAGGGCAAGGTAACGGCAGTCGATGATGTCAGCATCGAGATATACAAGGGCGAATTTGTTGCGGTGACGGGTGAATCGGGCAGCGGCAAATCAACGCTTCTCAACCTGCTGGGCGGTCTTGACAAGCCGTGCAAGGGCAGCATTACTGTCGGGGGCAGAGAGATAACAAAGCTCAAGGACTCAAAGCTTGCACAGTACAGGCGCAGGTACTCGGGATTTGTGTTTCAGTTTTACAATCTGATAAGTGTGCTGAATGTTGAGGAGAATCTTTCGCTGCCGCTTGACCTTGACGGCAGGAACACGGACAAGGCAAGGCTGGACGAGCTGCTGGAGATACTCAAACTGAGCGACAAAAGATACTGCTATGCCTCGCAGCTTTCGGGCGGTCAGCAGCAGCGCGTGGCTATCGGGAGGGCCGTTATCGCGCAGCCGCCGTGTATTTTTGCAGACGAGCCTACGGGCAACCTTGACAGCGCAAATTCAAGGGAGATAGTTTCGCTGTTCAAGCGGCTCATCGAAAAGTACGGCACGACTATCGTGCTTGTTACGCACGATGCAAATGTCGCTGCCGAGGCAGACAGGGTGATAAGGATGTCTGACGGCAGGATAATCGACGAGAAGGTGATAAGGCTATGACAAGGCTTTTTCTTATCACTGTGCGGTGGATGAAAAAAGACCGCAAAAGAACGCTGCTGTCGTTTATCTCGGTGCTGCTGGCGGTCTATATGATGGCGGTGCTGGGCATTTATTTCAGCTCGGCTGTCAGTATGCTGCGCTCAAAGGAAAGGTACGAAAACGGCGGGTATCACGTCAGGTTCCACTGCGATAACACTCAACAGGCGGAAAAGATAGCAGGCAATGCTGCTGTGCAGAGCAGTACATACGAGTTCCCCGCCGCTTACAAATTTCTAAATGACTATCTCAGCAGCTACGCTGAACTGTCAGACGGCGCTGAATGTTATTTGCCTGCGTTTTCGATCAACGGCAAGGCGCTTTCAAACATAGCTGAACTGTCACCATATTTTATAGCTCCGCAAGCGGACAAAGGATCAGGGAACGATGCCGGGCAGATGCTTGGCAATACCGACACGGATCTGCAAAGCGGAAGATACCCTCAAAAAGAGGGTGAGATCGTTATCAGCGAATGGCTCGCGCAGCAATACGGTCTGTCAGTCGGAAGCGAAGTTGTGCTGGAGTTCAGCATACGCAAGGGCGATATGGTCTATGCAGAGTACACCGTTGAAAAAGGTACTGATGAAAACGGGATATACTGCGAAAAGAAAAAGTATCTGACTGCCGATGATAAAGGCGCCCCTGCCGCTGTGCCCGACAAGGACGGCAGATTCCTCGGTGTGCTTAACAGGAAGCTGGAGGGCTTTCGTTCAAAAGAGATCAGCGCAGACACTCTTTCCTATACCGATCTATATATGGCGTTCTATCAGCTTTTCAGAGCGAGCGCAGATGAACCTCTTCTCAAATATGCAAAGGATAATAATACTTTCGGTGAGTACGGGTTCAGAGAAAACAACGAAGAAAGATATATCGAGGGAAAGATCGAGGGCAAGGGCGAGGTCATAAAATCGGTCGAATACCGTGCAAAGATAGTAGGGCTTTCGAGTCTGTATCAGGCGTACTTTTCGGTAAATGACAAGGCAGCAAAGGAGTTCTTTGAGCCAGAGAACGGTTTTATCTATGTGCGCATCAAGGAGGGATATGACGTTGATGACGAGACAGAGCAGCTAAAGAAAACTGTCGGTTTGCCCGATGAGTACCAAGATGAAAGCGGCGCTGCAAACCCTACTGCCGAGCTGCACGATATGCTGCTTTTCTACGAGGGCAGGAGCCTTTACGACCCCAATTCGTCTGACCCGATAATAATACTCGGCGTATTTGCGGTGATACTTGCGGTGTTTGTTTTCTTTGCAAGGCTTATAATCAACAACGCCTTTGAGCTGTCATCGGCATACAGGCTTTCGCAGTACAGCTCGCTAAAAACCGTGGGCGTTTCAAACGCGCAGATGTTTGTTATGGTGATGGGTGAATGTCTGCTTTATCTGACCGCTGCGCTGCCGATAGCTTTGCTGCTTGCGTTTGCAACGGGCAGAGTGATAATCTCAAAGATAACGGAGCTGAAAATATTTGATGCGCTGTACGGAAGCGGTGTGACGGACAGGTTCTTCAAGCTTGAAATATCTGCGCCGATAATGATACTTATCGTTACCATTACGGTGTTCTCGGTGCTGCTGTCGGCTTACGCTGCGGCGATACGAATGAAAAAGATGCCTGCGGTACAGGCTCGTGCGGCGGACGGTACAAAGCCGCCAAGGGCTGTAAAACGCAAGTGGCTGTCAAAAAGGCTGTTCGGGTTCAGCGCGGGGTATGCGATAAGAAGCGCGTTCAGAAAGAAAATGCGGTTTTTTATCACGCTGCTTGCGGCTGTTGTCAGCGCGACGATGGTGATAACTATCGCGGCATTGATGTTTGCTGTGGAAAAATCGGGCAAGAAAATGTACGATGCTGATGCTATCGACTTTTCGGTAGAGATACAAAGCGATTTCACGGTCGGCTCAAACATATCGGACGATTACAAAAAGCTGTACGATTCGGGGCTTTTCAGAATTATAAATACTAACACGAGGTTTATCGACTGCTTTGACAAGCAGGGCAGCTGGGACAAAAGCTTTATCAGCGATAAGCTTAACAGAAGATATTTGGGTATAAGATTCGCAAGCATCACACAAGAGAAATTTAAAATGCTCAAGAGCGATATCAGCTATGACGAGCTTGTGCAAAAGGGCGGAGTGCTGCTGTGCAGCAAGACATACAAGCTCGATGATAACTCTGAAAAATGGGTAGAGGACAGCGATGCGTTAAAGACAGTTCCGGACAAAATAACGATACAGCTTATCAGCGGCAAAAAGGAAAGCGGCGACCTGGAGACGGAGAATTTTTCGTTTGATGTCAGCGGTACATACACGCTAAAGCCCAATGTAAATGAATACGGCTCCGACCACGATATTATTGCGGTAGTTCCTATGGAGAATTACTATAAGCTTTTTGAGCGTCTGGAGTTTACAGATGATGAGTCAATAATGACAAAATACACAAACCTTAATATTGCCTATCCGATGAGAAGGCTGTCGGTCGGGCTTGTTGCCAAGGACGGCAAGGTGAACGAGGCGGAGGAGTTTATCAAGGACACGTTCAAGGAAAGAGCATTTATCACAAACTACGTTTCGCAAAAGCAGACGCTTGAAAGGTCGGCAAAGGCTCTGCGTATAGCAGGTATGTCGCTTGCGGCGATAGTTTTTGCGGTGGCAATGATGAATATTGCTTCGACCTGCGCAGCAGAAATGGTCAACAGGCGGCGCGAGCTTTCAATGCTGCGTGCAGGCGGAATGTCGCTGCGGCAGATATTCAAGACGGTGCGGATAGAGGTGCTGCTGTGCTCGGGTGTTTCGACGGCGATAAGCAGTCTGTTCGGCACGCTGGCTGCGTCGGTGATATTCAAGCTGATCGATGAAAATGCAAAGCCTGCGGCTCTGCCGTTTTCGGCAATAGCGGCGGTGTTCGTGCTGATGTACGCGGTCATGCTTTGCGCATATCTGCTGCCGCTGAAAAATATGTCAAGGACTTCTATTGCACAGGACATACGAATGAAAGAATAACTATCAGAACAAAAGACATTATACGCAAAAAGCGATGCTTACCGTGATGGCAGGCATCGCTTTTGTTATGCGCGTTTTACTTTTCCGTCGCTTATCTCGATAGTGCGTGTGCACTGCGCGGCTATCTCGCTGTCGTGGGTGACGATGATGACGGTCTTGTTCTGCTCTTTATTGAGCTTTTTGAGCAGGTTCATTACCTCCTCGCCCGAGGCTTTATCGAGGTTGCCTGTCGGCTCGTCGCAGAGGATAACATCGGGGTCGTTTATCAGCGCACGGGCTATCGCTGCCCTTTGCTGCTGACCGCCCGACATCTCAGACGGGTAATGCTTTACTCTATCGTTTATATCGAGTGCGGAATAGAGGTCGCTCTCGGCTGTTTCTTTTTTCTTGGCGAGCTTTGCGGGGAACATAACATTCTCCTCGGCGGTCAATTCGGGGATAAGGTCGAAAAACTGGAACACAAAGCCGATGTTCTTCAAGCGAAACTCGGAGAGCTTGGTATCGTTCATCGTGCTCAAGTCTTTATCATCATAAAAAACCGTGCCATCGGTGGCTTTGTCAAGTCCGCCGAGCAGGTTGAGAAGCGTGCTTTTTCCGCTGCCCGACTTGCCGATTATGGCGACCATTTCGCCGTCCTTTATCGTTATATCAACGCCGTCAAGCGCTGTGACCTTGCCCTCGCCCTTGCCGTAGGTCTTGGTGAGATTCTGCGTTTTTATCATCTGCGTTTCCTCCCTTTGCTGATAGATGATGCTATGTCATCATTGAAGCGTCTCATATTAAGAAATGTAAGTGTCACTGTTATGACTGCAACTACGGTAAAAACCACAAGCAACGGCTTTGTGATGTTGACAGGGTGTGCTGTTTTTGATTAATATCCTCCGTGAATTCGATCACGCCTGCTTCGTTCGGAGCTGCAATCGAAACTACTTTATCATACATCGTATGAAGATGCTTTTGCAAGGCAATTACGGCGGTGCTTGCTAATAATGTTGAAAAAAGAGGTATACGAAGATTGCTTATGAATAGTTGTCTGCGGATCCTTGAACGAGATGTGCCAACGGCACGCATTATGGATATCTCATATTCTTTCAGCATTATCTTCAACCCTATTCCATTAAAGTATGCTGCAAATCCGAGGATAGCCATAAATACTATAAGCAGAATAACACTTCCAAGGCTCGATGCTTTTTCGAGGAAACGCTTGTGTTTCAGTTCGGAGAGTGACATTTTATCCATATTTGCTGACGGTGGGATAAGTCCTCCGTCAATATGGCAGTCGCTGAACATTTCTGTATATTTTGCACCAGGTAAGCCAATTGTCTGTGCGCCTTGCTGAGTTGTCATAAGGTAATAGTCTCTGTTTCCCGACAGCACATGGGAGAGCAGTCTGTTTGTTGTGTCGCCGCTTACTTTGACGACTGCTCCGATTTTTATCTTTGCTGATGATACAGACTTGATACCGTAGCTTTCATTGAACTCTGCTGCCGCAATATTCAGTTCTTCCTGCACTTTGAATCTGTCAGTGTCAAAGGATACAAGAGCTATCACTTCTTTTCCGCTGTTCAATGCATCAATGTCGATCTTTCCCGATATAACAGAGCTTTCGAGCGATTTTAATACCTGTTCATTGACAAGCTTTGTGGTTACAGAATAAAGATGCTTAGATCCGATATTTCCGTTTTTGAAGAAATCCCTGCATTCTTTATTTGATATCTTTGATATGTCTTTGAGTGATTCATCAACTATTATACTTGATCCGAGGTTTCCGTTTTCTTTATCACTATATAGAAATGTTCCGGTTATTTCGCCTGCTGCTGTGACATTTCCAAGTTTGTTTACGGTATCGTCATCAAGTCCTGATGAGTAATCAGGCTGCATAAGCGGTATCCCGTTTGATTCATCTCCAATTATAATGGGATTTGGCTTTTGACAGCAATAATACTCCTCTATACCGTCCTGCTCCATATTAAGTTCGCCTGCAATATCATACGAAGCAGGCGGCTCATATGTAAGATAATTCATAAATGCTTTCCCATCACTTGAATAATAGATGTACCCAAGCATAGAGCCCAAAATTATGAGAGTAAGTGAAATTGTCTGGATAAATGTTATTATCTTGCAGCTGAGAGATGTGTTTATCATTGAGCGAGCTGTCTTTTTTTGCAGACCAAAGATACGTCGATGTTCTCTAATTGCCGAAAGAACAATGCATACAAGATAGGACACCGCCATAACAGCAGCCGAGAATAACGCCGCAATGACAAACGGATCATATGTGCTATTTGTTATTAGTCTGTCGCTTGTGAATGCGGAATAGTCCGCATATTCCAGAGCATTTACCTGAAACTTATGCAGAATCGTATAGAACAATATGCCTGCACCAAACCCAACGATAGTCTGAATAACGATAAACAAAAGACATTCTGTAGTGTATAGCACATAAGTTTTTCTTTTGGAAACACCTATCCTGCGGAGGATCTCAAATGTATTTCTGCGTTGTGCAAAAATGATCCGCAAAATGCTGAACACTGAAAGCACAGCGATCACAGCAGCGATAGACAACAGTATCATCAGCCAGCGAGTGTCTTCACTCGTACCCTTGCTTTCTGTTATTTTTGCAGCATTGGGATCATTATTGTTCAACTGAAATGACCACATTGAATTCTCTGCCCCGAATTCTTCTGAGACAAGTTCTGTAAAATCATTTATCGGCATCCCAAAGACAGTTGTATTTTCGTCTTCGCCTTTGACAACACCGCTGAACATTGTGATTGTGTAAAGAGTCTTAGGTGCATTTGCCGGTTTGCCAATGTAAATCAGTGGAATCGGAGTAGGCGATACAACTCCGTTTTGCAAAGCGTCGTTGTTGATCTGTGATGCGATACGGTTATCATATTCCTCATTGATTATTCCTTTGAGAGTATACTCCTTTCCGCCAATACGGATAGTATCTCCAACAGTTCCGTTATATCCCGCTTGCTTGAGCACTCCGATAGATACAGCTGCTTCATTTTCCTTTTCCGGAAGATGTCCGCTTTTGAACGGTATATGTGCAAGTTCTATACTGTTCTCAGCATAGCCGTAAGCAAAGTTGTTTCCGTATATATCAATATCTCCGAGAACATTTATGACTTCTGTTTTTTCGGGTTGCTTTCGCTCTGTCAGGTCATTTAGAAAGCTATCATCTGCATTTATAAGCATAACATCATACTGCCCATAAATGTCATAAATAGCGTGACGCTGCCTGTTTGCTTCTCCTCTTACCTGTAAAAACGCACAGCACACAACAGCACACAGCAGCACACCCGAAAAAAGCAGTGCGGCGAGGCTCTTTTTGTGTTTGCTCCAATATTTGAAGGTAAAGCGGGTAAGCTCTTTTGCGGTGCCGCCGCTTAACTTGCTCAAGGTCACGGGGACTGCGGCTGCTGCACCAAGTGCTGCTGCCGTTGCTGCTGCGCCCGATAAAAGCCCTGCATTTTCGAGGTTTGCAAGCACAGCGCTCAATGGCACGGCGGAGAAAAGCGAGCCTTTGCCGATGAGCTTTTCGATCTTGCTGCGCAGCTTTTTACGGGCTGTATGGAGCTTCTGGGCGGCATTGTTCTTATTCGTGCCGATGACCTTGGCGACCTCGGCGAGCGAGAGATCATCGTAGTAGTAAAGGATTATCACCGCGCGCATATCGGGCGGCAGGGAGTCGATAACGGCCTGAAGCTGCTGCTTGGTCTGGGTGTTGACGGCATAGTCATCGGGGAGGAATACAGGCTCGGAGAGCGCGGCAAGCTCGGCTGCGCCGTCGATACATCTGCGGTCTGTGGCGGTCTTTTTATTATAGTCTGCGCACTTGTGGTAGGCGATACAGTAAAGCCAGCCGACAAAGGACTCGTTTGAATGCAGCTCGCTAATATGCTCCATTGCCGAGCAAAAGGTCTCGGCGGTGATATCCTCGGCTGCATCGGGTGCGCTGACATTTTGCTTTACAAAGTAATAGAGCTTTTGGTAAAACTCCTTATACAGCTTTTCAAACGCCGTTTTGCTGCCCTGCTTTGCCTTTTCCGCAAGCTCGGTCACATCATTGTTGTTCATCATTTTGTGTCTCCTCGTTTTTTGAAAATACCCTTTCGTAGATGCGCGCCTCACGTTCAGCGTCACCCGAATCGGTGTCAAGC
The DNA here is from genome assembly GCA_902786965.1 of uncultured Ruminococcus sp. Lineage (GTDB taxonomy): Bacteria > Bacillota > Clostridia > Oscillospirales > Ruminococcaceae > Hominimerdicola. The sequence continues at coordinate 16,769 of CADAEJ010000008.1, forward strand.
TGTGTCAGAAGCCAGACTATGAAGCTGTCCAGATCCATTTGCATAGCATACCCCTTTCATCAGAACTATCTGAATACATAGACTGAAAACGGGCGCTATGATTAGTGGTTTGCGGGCATTTTCTGCGTAATGCACAAACGGGTATCGCCCCTTTTGTGCAGGATAGACATTGTGTTTTCTCGATTGTCGGTATAGCAAGTATAGCACATTCATAGCGCAGCTGCAACGGCAGACGGAAACTGTCGTAGTGAAAAAACGTTATTTGTTTTGCTCCCTGCGAATATCTGTTGACAAATGTGAAGTAATATGATACAATTATATGAACGGAAATTTAACATTTTTGTGCAACGAGCCTCACGGTGATAAGAAAACCACGGCGGCAAACAATATATAAAAGGAGTTGGAACTATGGGTAAAAAAGCATTGGCACTGCTTATCGCTATGCTGACGGTCGGTCAGAGCTTTGCGATGTCTTGCAGTGCGGCATTTGACCGTGCGCAGCAGACGGATACCTCGCAAAGCGCTGCATCAGACGGCACGGGAACATTTGAGCTGCGCATAACGCAGGACGAGCTGCAGCGCGCTGCGCAAAACACCTCTCTGCAATCTGTTAAGCAGCCTGCGATCAACGCGCCAAAGGTGGATACAAAGGAGCTGACAAAGGGCTACAGTGTGGACTCGCAGAAGTTTGATCTGCGTGATGTGAACGGCAAAAGCTACTCAACACCTGTACGCTCACAGGCACCATTCGGCACCTGCTGGAGCTTTGCGACTGTTGCGGCTATCGAATCGAGCATACTCGGCGCAGGGCTGAACGGCGCGGACGGAAAGCCTGCAACGGCTGATACGCTCAACCTTTCGGAAAAGCAGCTGGCGTGGTTCTCGGCGAGGGCGCTCAATGACCCAAGCAGCCCGCAGAACGGCGAAGGACAGTTCGTGCCCGATTTTATGAACAACACCGAAAGCCTTACTGAGTTTATGAACAGAGGCGGAAATGCGATGTTCTCCACCTGCGCACTTGCACAGGGCATCGGACCGAGCCACGAGAGCAGCAACAAGTTCTTTGAGTACCACGGCAAGGAGTCTACGGTCGTTTCAAGGTGGATGGACGGCTCGCTGCAAAAATATTCATACAGCGAGGCTGACGACTGGACGATACCTGATGAGTACCGCTTTGAAAGTGATTACTCGATAAAGGAGACACATACTCTTCCCGAGACACATTATATTGACGAGAACGGATACTATACTTATAAAGAGGAGGGCACAAAGGCTATCAAGCAGGAGCTGCTGAACCTTCGCGCTGTTCAGATATCCTTCCAGGCGGATTCATCAATGCCGGGCGATAACTCGGACGGACGGTACATAAGCGATAACTGGGCGCACTACACATATATCCCGACACTTACCAACCATGCGGTAACTATCATCGGCTGGGACGACAACTACTCAAAGGACAACTTCATCAAGGGCAGCATGACGATGAAGATGCGTGACGGCAAGGAGGTCGTTTTGGACAAGCAGCCGCCTGCAAACGGTGCATGGCTCGTAAAGAACAGCTGGGGCAGCGGCGACAATGAGTTCCCCGACAAGGGCGGAGCTTCGTGGGGCGTTGAGGAAAACGGCGTTCACACGGGATATTTCTGGCTCTCGTATTACGATAAGTCAATGTCATCACCTGTAAGCTATGTTGTTGAGCAAAGCAATGAGGAAGTCAACGGTATAGACCAGCACGACTATATGCCTACTGCCCTGCCGACAGCGGCTAAATTCGATGACGAGGTAAAGATGGCAAACAAGTTTGGGGTAGCGCATGATGAGGTGCTCAAACAGGTATCTTGCTTTACGGTCTACCCCAACACAGAGGTGACTTACGATGTGTATCTGCTTGATGAGTCATCAGACAAGCCGACAGACGGCATCAAGGTCGCTGAAAAGAATATAAAGTATGAGTACAGCGGATTCCACAAGGAAGACCTGAAGGATTTTGATATTTATTTTGACGTCAGCGGAAACGGCTCGAATGATTTTATGCTGACAAAGTATCAGGGCTACTCTATCGTTGTTACACAAAAGACCGAGGACGGAAAGTATGTTATGAACCTGCCGAGCGAAAACAACTCCGAACAGGGACAGACATCGTTCAAGGGTATCATCAACATGGGTGAGAGCTATCTTCTCAAGGACGGCGAATGGAGCGATTACAAGGACCTGGACGAGCTTCAGAAAGAGGAGTACACTAAAAATGTTCTCGGCAGCGAGGACAATCTGAGTACAGTGAATTTTGATAATTTCCCGATCAAGGGATATGTTCAGAGACTTGGCACCGACACAATTTTTGAGCTTAAAAACAACAATGTGCTTTATGCCGGCACGAAGACGCACAACAGCACGACTCTCAGATTCCTGCTGCACACTGCTATGGACAGGATACCAAAGATCACACAAGAAAATGTGAAGTGGGGTATTCTCCCGTGCGATGAGGACGAGGTCTACCACGAGGGCGAGGCAGGACCCGACCCGACGACCTATAAGATCACCTGCAAGGATGGTGTAGACAAAAAATCAAGGATATACTTCACCGTTAAGGGCATAGGCACGTATTCGACAAGGGCACTTGTCACAAAGGCAATCTTTAACAATATTGATTTTCCGTATGACGGAAGGACGGATATAAGAGTCTTCCCTTACACGGGCGAGGAGATAAAGCCTTGTACGGGCGTTTCGGGCGAAAGTATGCCTGAACCGCTTGTTGAGGGCGAAGATTTTGAGCTTATTTACAGCAACAACATCAAGTGCGGTCTTGCATTTGTAACTGCAAAGGCAAAGGGCAACAAGGTCAGCATCAGCTATGAGCCGAGGGAATCATTTGTTATAGTTCCCGCTAAACCCGAAATAAAGAGCGTTAAGGCTGACGGAACACGGTTGATCGTTGAGATCGGCGACCAGAGCGAGAGCTGCCCATCGGGCTACCGCGTACAGTACCGTGTAAAGGGTGAAAAGGACTGGAAGGAATCCTTGACGACAGGTGCAGGTACGACGCTTATCGCTCACGGTGTACAGGGTGAAAAGACCTATGAGGTACAGGTAAGCGGCTACACGAAGGTCCGCGATGACCAGGAATGGTATTTTGACCGTATGAACTACGGCGAGGCAAGCGACATTGCTGTTGTTGATACTGCAAAGATCGGTGAGATACTGCGCATAGCGGGCAGCAGCCGTTTTACTACCGCAGCAAAGATCTCGGCAGTCAGCTGCGCATCTGCGGAAACTGTCATACTTGCAAACGGTATGAATTATGCTGATGCACTTGCAGGTGTACCTCTTGCGTACAAGTTCAATGCTCCTATCCTTCTTACAGGAAACGGCGCTCTTAACAAGGATACATTTGACGAGATAAAAAGGCTCAAGGCAAAGAACGTGATAATACTCGGCGGCGAGGGTGCTGTCAGCAAGGAGGCAGAGGACGAGTTGAAAGGTGCAGGTCTTGCGGTTGAGAGGATCGCAGGAAGCTCACGTTTCTCGACTGCGGCAGCTATTGCTGAAAAGCTCGGCAGCGCACCGGAAGAGATCTTCTTTGTATACGGTCTTGATTACGCAGATGCGCTTTCAGTAAGCTCTGTGGCAGCTATCAGGAAGGCTCCTGTGATCTATCTGAACAAAGACGGTGAGATGAACGCTGAAACGGCGAAGTATCTTGAGTCGCTCAAAGAGCTTGAGTGCGTAAAGAATGCCTATGTTATCGGCGGCAGCGGTGTGATATCAGATGATATGATGCAAAAGGCAGCTACTGCGCTGGGCATTGAGCAGATAGACAGGATCAGCGGTGCAAACAGATATGAGACCTGCGTGGCGGTAAACGAGAAGTTTGCTGATGATCTCACGGGGGATATGATCTGTGCGGCAACGGGCAAGGATTTCCCTGATGCGCTTGCAGGCGGCGTTTACGCGGCACTGAACAAGGCTCCGATGCTGCTTGTATCGGACAGTCTGAACCAGGCGCAGAAGCAATTCATAAAGGCTAAAAATGCAGGCAGCGTTACGGTATTCGGCGGCACAGGCGCGGTATCGGACGAAGCTGCAAAGCAGATAGCACAGGCAAAGCAGGCTGCTGAATGATCGGCGGCAGATAATGCAAATTGAATAACAGGCTTTTTAACGCTCGGGGGCATTGGTTCCCGGGCGTTAGCTGTTTGCCCAAAACGCGCTTGACAAAAGCTGAACAATATGTTATACTGATTTGCGACAAATTCGCAAATTCGGAGGGGTGACACATTTGCCTGAATACAGCACAAAGCAGAGGGCGCTGCTTCTTGACTTTTTAAGCACTCACGCTGACGAGACATTTTGCGTGGATTCCATATGCAGCCAGCTCGGCTCGCAGGGGGTGAGCAAAAGCGCTGTTTACCGCAATCTTGCGGCTCTGGAGGCGCAGGGCAAGGTACAGCGTCTGACAAAGGGCGGCAGCAGGAGGGCATATTATCGCTACAAGGCGGCGAGTGAGTGTACGGGTCATTTACACCTTTCCTGCGAAAAGTGCGGAAAGACTTACCATATGCCGCTTGGGGCGACCAACAGGCTGATAGACAATGTAAAACAGAACTCGGATTTTGAGATAGACCGCACCGAGACTGTGCTTTACGGTGTGTGCAGCAATTGCAGGAAATAACAGGACGGGAGTGAGCAAAATGAAAAAAGCAAAGCGTGCAGCAGTTATAACAGCGGTCGTGCTGATAATTGCTATGCTGTTTTCTGTTTTGTTCATCGCCCACGAGACAGGGCACGAGTGCAGCGGCGAGGACTGCCGCGTGTGCATGAAGATAAGTGCCTGCGAGAATGCTCTTAAAAACATCACGGGCGCGGTGACTGCTGCGGCAGCGCTTGCGGCTGTGTGCTTTGTGTTTGTGCGCACGCTTGTGCCGCTGCACAGCTTTTATACGGTATTATCACCCGTCACGCTGAAGGTAAAGCTATCCGATTAAAAGGCACAAGGGAGAAGTCTGCCCAAAAGCAGTCTGCCCTTGTATTTTTATGCCCATTTTTCGATATTACGGAGGTTTTACATATGAAAAAGATACTTACACTTATTACCTGCCTGCTCGTTTTTGCAGGCGTTTTCACGGGCTGCGGATCAAGCTCTGCAAGCGGCTCGGGCAGCAAGAAGCTGTCGATAGTCACAACGATATTTCCCGAGTATGACTGGGTAAGGAACATTGTCGGCGACAGGGAAAAAGACGTTGACCTGACGATGCTTATAGACAACGGCGTTGACCTGCACTCCTACCAGCCGTCAACGGACGACATAGTTAAAATATCAAAGTGCGATATTTTCATCTACGTCGGCGGCGAGTCTGACGAGTGGGTGGAGGACACGCTCAAGCAGGCGGCAAACAAGGAAATGATAGTTATTGACCTGCTCGACGTTCTGGGCGACAAGGTAAAGACCGAGGAGCATAAGGAAGGTATGGAGCACGACCACGATCACGATGACCATGATGAGAGCGAGCACGAGCATGAGGACGAGGAGGAAAAGGACGAGCACGTCTGGCTGTCGCTGAAAAACGCCTCGGCGCTTTGCGAGCATATCTGTGACAAGATCTGCGAAAAGGACAGCGCAGGAAAGGACACCTACAAGTCAAACACAAAGGCATACATAGAAAAGCTTGAAAAGCTGGATAAGCAGTATAAAGAGGCTGTTGATGCGGCAGGAAACAAGACGCTCGTGTTTGCTGACAGATTCCCATTCAGATACCTTACTGATGATTACGGACTTGACTATTTCGCTGCATTCGCAGGCTGCTCGGCAGAGAGCGAGGCAAGCTTTGAAACGGTCGTTTTCCTTGCAAAGAAGGTCGATGAGCTGGGCTTGAAGAGCATCGTGCAGATAGAAGGCTCAAAGGGGGATATCGCAAAGACGGTCAAGGATAATACCAAAAGCAAGGATCAGCAGATAATCACGCTTGATTCTTTGCAGTCGGTGACTAAAAAGGATGTTGACGGCGGCTTGACATATCTGGGCGAGATGGAAAAGAATCTTGGCGTGATCAAGGACGCTTTGAAGTAAGAAAGGGCGGTCGTAAAATGGCTTTGTTGACCTGTAAGGATCTGTGCCCGGGCTATGATGGCAGAGAGATACTGCACGCGCTGAATTTCTCTGTTGAGCAGGGTGACTATGTTTGTATTGTTGGCGAGAACGGCTCGGGAAAAAGCACGCTTATGAAAACGCTGCTCGGGCTGATACCCGCAGTTTCGGGAGAGATCATCTATGATGAGGGTCTGCAAAAGGGGCAGATAGGCTATCTTCCGCAGCAGACGGACGTACAGAAGGATTTTCCTGCATCGGTAAAGGAGATAGTGCTTTCGGGCTTTTGCGCGGGGCTGAAGCTTCGCCCGTTTTATTCAAGATCGCAAAAGCAGATCGCACAGGAGAATATCGAAAAAATGGGGTTGACAAAGCTAAAAAAACGCTGCTACCGCGAGCTTTCGGGTGGTCAGCAGCAAAGGGTGCTGCTTGCGCGTGCGCTGTGCGCTGCACAAAAGGTACTGCTGCTTGACGAGCCTGTTTCGGGGCTTGACCCTGCTGCCGCGGAGAATATGTACGAGCTTGTCGGAAAGCTCAACAAGGACGATGGCATGACTATAATAATGATAACCCACGATCTGCACTCGGCTATCGGGCAGGCGGACAAGGTTTTGCACATAGGCGAAAAAGTATTTTTCGGCAGCCGCGGGCAGTATCTTGAAATGCTTGATGCAAAAGGGTTTTCCAAATCGGGAGGTGCTGAAAATGGCTGATGCATTTGACAAGCTGTACACATACATCACGCAGTTCCCGTTTGTGCGGTATGCGCTGATAGTGGGTGTGCTTATCGCACTTTGCTCGTCGCTGCTCGGCGTTACGCTGGTGCTCAAGCGCTTCTCGTTCATCGGGGACGGACTTTCGCACGTTGCGTTCGGTGCAATGGCTATCGCTGCGGTACTCAAGCTCACAAACAGTATGCCGCTGATACTGTGCATAACCGTGATAAGCGCTATACTGCTTCTGCGCACGGGCAAAAACGCAAAAATAAAGGGCGATGCTACTGTTGCGGTGATATCGGTCAGCGCGCTTGCGATAGGTTATCTGCTGATGAATATTTTTTCAAGCTCGACAAATCTTTCGGGCGATGTATGCACCACGCTTTTCGGCTCGACCTCGATACTTACCCTCACGACCGCGGAGGTATGGCTGTGTATCGCACTTTCGGCTATCGTGCTTGCGGTATTCGTGCTGTTTTACAACAAGGTGTTCTGCGTCACGTTCGATGAGGATTTTGCAAGGGCAACGGGTGTGAAAGCATCTGCGTACAATCTTATTCTTGCAGTGGTCATAGCGGTGATAATCGTACTTGCGATGAACCTTGTAGGCTCGCTGCTGATATCGGCGCTGGTCATATTCCCTGCGCTTTCGGCGATGCGCGTATTCAAAAGCTTCAAGTCGGTGACGGTCTGCTCGGGCATACTTTCGGTAGTATGCACGCTGCTGGGCATATGTATCTCGATAGTTTACGGAACGCCTGTCGGCTCAACGATAGTTGCGGTCGATCTGGTAGCTTTCGGTATTTTTATGGTGATAGGAAATTTCAGCGGGAGGGTAAAGGCATGAAAAAAGTATTGCTTATCTTATGTGCAGGTATCATGTTCACTATGGCAGGCTGCACAAACGGCAGCAGCGGCGCAGACAAGGGTGCAAAGACGGTGGACGATGTTTTTGCAAGCTCGTCAAAGGACTCATCGGGCGATATTCAGACATCGGCACAGACGAGTTCTTCATCTGCCGAAACGACAGCGAGCAGTGAAAGCCCGCAGGCAGGTGCATCGTATGACAAGGTCGACACCGATCTTTCGGTAATGAGCGACACGATGGCTTATGCTGAATTCACAAACATTCTGAACGCGCCAGACAAGTACAAGGGCAAAACGATAAAGGCTAAAGGCACCTTCGCTGTTGCGCAGGAAAACGGGAACACATACTTTGCGTGTATGCTCACAGATGCCACAGCCTGCTGCTCGCAGCCGCTGGAGTTCGTGCTTGCGGATGCGACACGCAAATACCCTGCGGACTACCCTGCTGTTGACTCGCAGATAACTATTGTGGGTAAATTCGGAACATACAGCGAGGGTGCAAACGTTTACTACCAGCTTTCAGATGCACAGCTGGTATAAAGCGTGATATACAGTTTAACACGATCAAAACGGCGTGCGGCGCGGGACGGATCATCCTGCGGCTCACGCTGTTTTTTGCTTTCTTGCGGATATACGCTTATGCGCGGTGAGATTTAACTCGGATTTAACATGGAGGTACTGTTCAAATTTACATATGCGTGATACACTGATATGTCGGAAGGTCGTGAAAAATGTATGCTTATATATATTCTTGAAGATGAAGAAAACATAAGGGAGCTTGAAGCCTTTGCCTTGAAAAACAGCGGCTGGGATACCGAGTGCTTTGAAAGCCCCGCTGAGTTTTACAAGGCATTGTCTTCGCAGATACCCGATCTTATACTGCTTGACATCATGCTGCCCGGGGTTATAATCGGACTTACGATAGCTGCTATGGGCACGAGCGCTCCCGAGCTGGCGGTCAGCACATCGGCGGCTATAAAGGGCTCTAACGAGATAGCGCTGAGCAACGTGACAGGCTCTAACATCTTTAACCTGCTGGGAGTTCTGGGCATATGCGCAATGATACGCCCTCTGCCGATCGACAAGACGATAATGAAGAGGGATTTCCCAATATCTATCGGTGTATCGCTGCTGCCGCTTATCGCGATAGGTATACCGATGCTGATGAGGGGCAATATCACAGGTGCTGCTATGAGCAGCAACGTGGGCAAGGTGAGCAGGCTGCTGAGCATAATACTTCTGCTGATATTTGCAGTGTATATCACGATGCTTATTATAAATGCAAAGAAAAATCAGCAGCAGGACGATACGGTTGCAGAAAGTGAGCTAATGTTTACATTCAAGCTGGCTGACAGGCTTTCTGTTTATGCCGAGAATAATCTTTCGCAGGAAGCTAAAAAGAAAATGATGGTGCTGGAGAGCTGACATATCCAAGCACGGCAAAAGGTTTATACCGATAAGAAAAAACATCGCTGCAAGGGCTGCGGCGATGTTTTTATTGTTATTTACAGGTCTGCATCAAACAAAGTCACTTGAAAAGCGCTGCTTTGTATTGCGGGTATGTGTCATATCAATATTAAGCTCTGTGGTAAACTCGCCCTGTGCATCTGAGGTGCCTGCGGCGGTTTTGTAATCGAATCGGATACGCAGCTTTTCGCAGTTATCTGCAATATCACTCACCTTGATCTTCCAGCTGCCGCTATGTGCATCGGCAAGCTGATAGGTCATGTTGGCACCGCTTTCAAAATGATGCTCGCTGCCGCCCGAACAGAGAGTACAGTTGGTGTTTTGTGCTGTATCCGCAGTGTAGGAATATGCACTAAAGGTCACCTCCTGCATACTGCCCAGAAACTCGGGCGACGGGGAAAGCTCGACGGAAAGCTCGCCTTTCGCACTGACGGTAATATTGCAGGATACGGGCTTTGTGCTGCCTGCTGATGATGCAAGATCGTACACGGTTTTGCTCTTGCAGTCAGATGCTTTGGAAAAATCGGGGTGCATAAGCTTGTAGATCGTCTGATCCTGTGCGGCAAGATCCAGTTCTATGCAGATGAATTTTCCTGCATCTTCAAAGCTGTAGGGATACTTGCGAATGTACAATCTGCATCTGTTGTCTGTCGGGCAGTACAGCTTCAAGTCGGAAAGAGGCGCGCTGTAATGCATATTTGCGCTGTCCTCACAATTCTCGTTGATACTGCTGCACAAAGAGATCCTCCACTTATCAGAATTGTTCAGAAACAGCTGCGGCAGGCCGATATCCTCAGACTTGCCCTGCTGCACGACCTGCGGTCTGACGGCAGATCGTGTATCCGCAGGCGTTGACTTGGTAGTGTATTCAAAGCGCGAACCTTTAAGGCTTGTAAGAAGCTCGGCAGCCTCCGATCTCAGCTCGGCGAGATCTGTCTGCTCTGCCTGATCCGGACGGTAATCTCCCTGAATAGTATTATTATGCAGCGCTATTGGTATGCCGACAGCGAGCGCGCCCGAAATAAATGCTGCTGCAAGCTTTACACCAAGACCTGTTGTGAGCGCCGCCCCCGACAAGCTGATCGGCGGTGAAGCGCTTTCAAACGCGGCATTCATCACCGCGCCGAGGGGTACAACGCACAATACGCTGCCGTTTCTGCACAGAGCTTTAAGCTTTGCTGACAGCTTCCTGCGCGCCTGAAAAAGCTTCTGTTTAGCGGCATTTTCACTGATGCCGAGCGCCTCGCCGACCTGTGCAACGGTCATTTCTTCAAAATAGTACATTATGACCGCACTGCGCATATCAGGCTTGAGGCTGTCGATAGCTTTGCGCAGCTGCTGCCGAGTCTGTTCATTTTCGATATAATCCTGCGGCAGAGTTACTGGCGAGTTGAGGGTCCGGCTTTGTATCGTACTTTCCATTTCCTCATTGCTGTCAAAATGTGCGGTCGCTGATTCATCGCAAAGGAACCTTACGCATTTGCGGTAGGCGATGGAATACAGCCACGAGCCGAACGCTTCGGGGCAGCGAAGGTCGGAAAGCTTTTCAATAGCCGTCAGGAAGGTGTCGGATACGATATCCTCGGCGGCCTGCCTTGAATCTATATTCTTGCTGACAAAGAACCATATGCGGTCGCGGTACTGCTTGTAGAGCATCTCGATCGCATCTTTATCCCCCGAGCGTGCTGCTTTTACCAGCTGTGCGCTTTTCATCAGCTTCACCTCCCCTTCTTATCTCGCCGATCACCCGTTTATCAAGGCGATCAAGCATTGCGGTTTCGCCGCGGCAGTTCTGATACATCTGCCAAAGCACCTGTTTTATCAGTTCGTTAAGTTTCATAAGCAATGCACCTTTGGTTTTGGTTTTTTACTTCTGTATATTAAGATAAAAAATCGGCACATTGGTTATAACTTTACTTTATCACAGATCAAATGAAGGGAGGCAGGTGCCGTGGCGGTAAAAAGAAAAAAATCAAAAGTGCAGGCTGCTTGTTGTTTTGTTATTTACATCGGCTGATGACTGCATCTATATACAACTTAATGCCCGTTCATATATGCTTTTATCATAGCCGCTGCTTTGTTTTCCGTCTAATACACAATACTGTGTTTTACCGTCAGATGTTGTGTATACTATTGCGGTATCTTCTTGGATCAAGCCCTCGATACCCTCGTTTTTCAATTTAAAGTACTCGATCGCTTCGGGCTTTGAGGGATCGTTGTATAAATAAGAGAGTACTTTTTCATTATCATAATATATGTCTATCGTTTTGTTGAAGTAAACTGTTCTTTGTTCATGGCCGATGATGCGCCTATACTCTGTCTGAAAAGTATTTTTGCTGAAACAGTTTTTTGCAGGTGTCTCCAAACTCTCATAGCCGTGCCAGCCGTCCATCATTCCTTCGGGGAATGCGAACTTTACAAGCCATAGAATAAAAGCTATTCCGACCACCCCGAATGCGAGAATAGACTCGCTTTTGACAGTGACATTTTCGGGCAGCTCGCTGTTCATCAAGCCGCCGAATAAAACGGTCTGTATCAATGCGGTAACAATTGCAAGTCTGAATCCGCAGGCAAACGCAAAGCCGCTTTTGTACAGTTCGTTTGAACTGTTTCTGACCGAGTTCTCTGATATAATTACAAAGACTGCGGCGGCAATTATCAGCACCGCAGAGGCTATCATATGCTTTTTGCCGATGTTCAGCTTTTGCTCGCCGTTGTGGGCATCTATATCGCTGAAAAGGCGGAAGATAACTATCTGCACGGCAAAGAGATATATGTTGCCGAGGATAAAATAGACGCTTTGCGTTTTATCCTTTGCGATAAGGTAGGCTATCAGCTTGACGATCTCATAGGCGGCAGTAATGCCAACAAAGCCGAGCAGCTTTTTCTTGAAGCTGTACAGAAGTGACTGCTCTTTGAAGATCATCAGAAAGATAACGAACGCTGCCACGAACACGACCACGCTGTACAGCACGAGCGTCCAGAGCATATCAAATATGTATTTGCCGCTTGTGATGCTCTTTGCAAGGAAGGTCTTGTTGTACTCGCCGATAAGGTTCATAAAAATCTCCTGCACACAGAACAGCAGGAAAACGAATATGTACTTTTTTGAAAAGGTCTTGATCTGCATTGTTGTACTCCTCCCCGGGAATTATCTGCTTATATCATACCACATCATCAATATTTGTCAACTATGCAAAGACCCGAAGTCACTTCTTTGCCACAGCCCTTTAAAGCAAAAGAGGGGGAGCTGTCCTCCCCCTCTTAATGACCGAAACTAACGTTTTTTTCTTTCGTCATATTTTTATGACGCGCAGCTATCAGGCTCTGACAATCGAAAAGTTTTCAGCCTTGCTTGAAAGAACTGCATTTGTGCCTTTGAATGCAAGTCCTCTTTTTGATGTGAGCATAGGTCTGATACTTACTGTTCCGTCAAAGTTTATATTCAGGCTCCAGGTCTGGGCGCGGTAATAACCTGTGAAATAGCACAAGCCTATCGAGTTGCCCTCGCTGTTCCAGGCGTTGCTCAGATCAAGATACGTGCGGTTGGAATTTACCTCTGCAATTACCTCATAGAAGCCGTTTCTGAACTGCATTACACGCCAATAATAAGGCGTTGATGTTTTTATTACCTTGCTGCCTGAATAGCCAAGGTATTTTCCGTCAGATGTCTTGAATGCGTATCTTCCGCTGCGGTATACATAATCCTGTGCTTTCTGGATGATCCACTTCTGCTTGAGCGAGCCGTCTGCCTCGGCGATCTTTACGGTTTTTTTCGCGCTGTCCCACATCATACACTTGCTCGGGTTCGCCTTTGAAACGATCGTGCAAAGCCCGTCACTGCCTATCTGGAATCTCCACTGGCGCAGCGATTCATATCTGCTTACGGAATATACTGCGCAGCCTGCTCCGTTTACCGCGCCGTCGGCTGTAATGGTAAGGAAGTTGTTGGAGCTGCTGGGCTTGAGGGCAAAGAATCCGTCATTGGTGTTTGCCACATTCCAAGTCTGCGAAGATGTTGCGCTGAAGGTATCCATCGTAAGATCTTTGCCGTTGGATGTAACGGTCAGCACCTTATCGTCAGCTGCATTCTTGATGAAATACTTTCCGTTGTCCGTATTTACCTTTGTGAATACCCACTGATTCTTAGGATCTGTAAGCTTTAAGCCGCCAACCAGTTTGAAACCGAAGAAATCTCCGTCCTGACGCATAGGCATTTTTTTATCGCCTTCACGCGGATTAGTCAGGCAGTAGGTGCCGTTGCTCATCGCAGTAAATTTGAAAACAGAGAAGGAATAAATATCCTCAATGTCGTAGCTTTTGTTTTCTGCCCACACGCTTGAAAGCCTGAAGATCGTCATAACGTTTTCAGGATCATTTACCGGTGCTATACGGATACTGTCACCAAATGCTGACGGATAATAGTAAAGCTTGAGCTGAAGATTGCTTTGTGAGCTGTTTTTCTGATCCATCATCTTGAACACTCCGCCTCTTCCGCTTGACGAAGGCTTGAACGATACGAACTGCTTGGAATAATAGTTCTGCATGGTGTATGTGCCAAGGCAGTAAAGTCTGTTTGTCTTGCTCGGTGTCAGCTTCCAGAATTCAGGGTACATACCTATCTTGTGGTTGTTGTTGCGCGTGTCGATGACCTTTGCGCCAAGTATCGCAATGTAAAAGTCGTCAAGGATATTCGGTGAACCGTTATTATTCTGAGGCCACATATAACCGTTGACAGGATTATAGAAATATCTTTTGCCGTTGATCTGCCTTTCCTCTATCCGATCGGTATTAACTATTTTGTCGTCAGCCGTTTCTGTGCCGTAATCATGACATTTAGGGAAATTAAAGCCCTTGGTAGTCGAGAACATTTTCTTGAAATAATGATCAAAATGATGCAGCCACTCATGAACTACAAGCCCTGTGGTATCAACGCAGAAGTACTTCTCGCTGCCGTTGAACCTTGCGTTTTTCATCTGAATGATCTCTTTTCTCGTGTCAACGACCTGAACGTATGACATACCGCTTTCCCAGGCGATCGGTGCGTCTTTGGAATATTCTATATCTCTTTCTTCTGAACCAAATACGCCTTCTCTTCCGCTGAATAAGAAAACAGAATCATAGCTTGTGCTTGTGATCTCGTTCTTTTCAGCCGCTGTGAGAGAATCCTTTATATTGCCGTAAAAGATCTCGTTCGGGTATATCGGCATATACTTGCCATTATGCTTGCTCTGTGTGCCTTGTATTGCTCCGAGGTCAATATAACGGTCAACGCTGATGGTCTTGGTGATTATGTCGATATTGTTGTTTGTGTAGTGCTCTACCGAGCTTTCAAAGTTTCTGACTGCTGCATCGATAACAGAATCTATCTGCGAATTCTTATCGATCTTGTAGCGCTTTGACAGCACCTTGTCCGAGGTATCGCTTTCGTACCAATGGAACTGTACATCTCTGAATTTTACAAAAAGCACCCTGTAGGGCACCTTTTCAGCAAGAGGTGCAGTATTCTGCTTGTTGTAGCTGTCGATAGCTTTTTTCTTTGCACTTTCGATCTGCGCCTTGATGTGTTCAAGCTCTGCTGTGATCTCGTTCCCCGTGTCGATCGTATCAGCACCCGCTTTGAGCTGTGTTCCGGGCAATATGGTCGTTACCATGATCGCCGCAGACAAAGCTGCTGTGATCAGCCGTAAGCCGATCCGTTTCATAGACAATGACATTGTTTTTTTCCTCCCTATTTTTTATTTTTTCTCTCTTTCCCCTGTTCAAACAAATCATAGTCTTTTTATAGATGGTATTATTTTAGCATGATGTGTATATTTTGTCAATTGTTTTATCATTTTGTCGGAAGATATGCGAATGAAAATTAACAAAATAAAGCCCTTTCCCTGCGCTATTTTATGAAATATGCACAAGGTTTAGGGCGAAATTTTGTGAATGTTTTTTACTTAATCGTTTTCCGTTCATAAGCAGAAATTACCATTCAGGGAGGATATGCTATAATGCAAAACAGCAGCTTTGCGGGCGAGGCGAAAGCGAACGATAATAGACCGATCGCGCCGCTTACGAACGGAAGCGGTTTTACTATGGGTATTGTGCCTGAACTATTGCGCCGTCCTCGATGCGAACGATGCGGTCTGCGCCGCTTGCTATGCATTCATCGTGGGTGACGATAACAACTGTTTTTTCATATTTCTTATTCACCTCGTGCAAGAGCGAGATAACTTCCTCGCCTGTTTTCTTGTCGAGGTTGCCTGTCGGTTCGTCACACAGCACTATCTGCGGATCGTTGGCGAGGGCTCTTGCTATCGCACATCTCTGCTGCTGACCGCCCGAAAGCTCGGACGGCAGGTGACCTTTTCTATCCGAAAGTCCGAGTATATCGCAAAGCTCGTCGATGTAAGCATTATCGGGACGTTTGCCCGACAGAAGCACGGGGACGATTATGTTCTCCGTGACTGTCAGCTCGGGGATAAGGCAGAATTTCTGGAACACAAAGCCGATGTTTTCACGGCGAATTTTTGCGAGCTTTTTGTCCTTGGTCGCGGTGACTTTGGTATCGCCGATGTATACATCTCCCGAGGTGGCTTTATCAAGGCAGCCAAGCATATGCAAAAGCGTTGATTTGCCGCTGCCGCTTGTGCCGCAGATAGCGGTGAAAGAGCCTTTTTCGATTTCAAGGTCAACGCCTTTGAGTGCATCGACGGTCTGTGTGCCCATTTTGTATTGCTTGGTAAGCCCGACGGTTTTTATCTGAATATCCATTTATGCCTCCTTAAAAGCTTGACTTTTCAATTTCATCTACGATAGACTGCTTGCGGATAAAGCGTATCTGCGGCAGGGTGACGAGCAGTATCATCACAAGATAGAGCGCAAAGATCACAGCTATCGTGCGCACAAGGTGATAGTCATACAGGTTTTGAAAATATGGTATATGATCTGTCCACTCGTGGTCTTCGTGGTTCCAAATCTCTGAGCGGAACATTCGCAATACATAGTCAAAAAGCTTCTGGCACACAGCAACGGGGATCATCGAAAGTGCTGCGCCAACTATCGGGTAGATGATATTCTGCCGCCATATCATAAACAGTATCTGCCGAGTTGACATACCGCAGGCACGCAGCATTGCGAATTTGCCCGAGCGCATACGAATATCGGTGTACAGGCTTATGGCTATCATCACGGCGGCGATGAGGGTGAGAATTATCATCATACAGTAGTAGACAGACATTATTTTATGACTTCCACGGTCCATATTTGCGCTGATCTCGGCGGTCGAGCTTGTGCCCATACCTCTTGCGCCCGACATTGTGCTGTACCAGTATTCATCGGCTTTTGCGATGTATGACTCGTCCTTGACCTTCATACTGACCTGCGTGAGATTTCGGTCGGGAAGCCCCCAGGCTTTGAAGGAATCAAGCGAGCAGAACACGTTAAGACCGTAGTTTCCGCTTGCGGCAAAGGTCATATACCTTTTTGCCTCGTCGCTGTCAAGGACAAGTATCGCACCGACCTTGACGGGCAGATCCTTGCGCCTGCCGACTGCGTAAGAGGTCAGCGGGACGATGTTTCCGCTTTCGGACGGGACATTCTTTTTATAGACAGGCTCGCCCAGCTTTGACGGGTCGGGCTTGTCAAAGTCAAGGCTCTCCTCGGTGTCATTAAGCCGGATATCCGAAAGGGGCAGAGTGTCGCCGACATCGAAAAGACCAAGGTATTTATCCTTGCTTGTCTTTGTCATTACCAGCAGCACCTCGCTGCCGTCACGCAGCTTGTCAAGGTTTATCTCGCCGCGCTCGGTGTACTGCCGCAGCTTTTCAAATTCTTCGTCAAAAAACGCGACGCTCGGGCAGGAGCAGATAAGATCGGTCTTGTCATAGCCTATTCTCTCAACGGCAGCGTCCTCCGCCTCTTTAAGCGCTCGGTCAAGTTTGCCTGCGGCGGAAGGGTCAACATCGGTGTGAGCACGAACATCATAGTCTTCAAGTGCGCTCAAGGCTTTTTTATCAAGCGAGCCTTGTGCAAAAGTCAGCCTTGTTGAACGGTTGACCGCTCTGCCGTAGATATCCTTGACAAAGCTTTGATCTTTGAGCTGCTTATAGGCGCTTTGGCTCACGCCGTTATCATGGTGGTTTTCAATATTGAAAATGTACATTCCGCCGCTGCCCGAACGCTCGGCATTGTAGTCCCAATAGGCAAGACCGCTTTGCTCTTTCTGCCATTTCAGCTCGTTGTTCTCCTTGTCGGTGAGGGCGCAGAAGTAGGTATACCCGAACAGCGCCACTCCCATAACAAGCACGCTGACCACGGCTATACGCACGTTGTGCAGCTTTATGCGGCGTATGAGCAGCCGCTTCCAGCTGCGGTATCTGCCCGCAGGCTTTGCTTTTGCGTGCCTGCGTGTGCGCACTTTCTGCGGTGCAAAAAGCTGTATCGGTGTTTTGCTGTTGACGCTGCACGCGGCATGGAAAACGGCAAGCTCGACACATATCAGCACGGCGGCAGAGGACAGGATGAACGGGTCATATGTCACCTCGGTTACATATTTATGTACTGTAAATCCGTATTGCAGCTTGAGGTCGTACAGGCGGTCAAGCAGGTCAATCATACCGATATGCGCAAGGCTTCCAAGTCCCAGTCCTATGGCTATACCAGCAAGCGCTGTCAGCGTGAAATCACAGAAGATGTAAAGCTTCAGCGAGGTTTGCCCAAGTCCAAGGCTGCGCAGCACGGCGAAGTTTTCCTGCTTATCCTGTATGATGTTTTTCGTAATGCCGATGACCGACATGATGACGATGATGAAGATGATGACGGTGAGCAAGGGCATAAGTATCTGTGAATAAAAATCCTTTACGGTGTCATCGTTCTCAACGGCATCGCTTACGGTCGAAAACCTTGTTTCAGCGCCGATCCTGTCTGCGCCGAGGATATGCATATAGGTCACCACTCTGCCGCTTGCATTACTGCTCCACACCATTGTATCTTCGGCATATTCCAGCACCCTGCTGTAAAGATCGTTTTTGACCGTCTGCTTTGTCAGGTCGGTCTGTATGAATGCAGAAACAAGCTCGCTTTTGAAGATGTCATTCTGCGAGATATGAAAGTAAACGCTTGGCATATCGTATTCTTTTTCAGCGTAGGGATATCTGTACCAGCCGCCTGCGGATGATGGATCTTTCTCCTCAAATACACCGCATAGAGTGTACTGCTTATCGGCAAGATGTTTTCCGTCTGCGGAAAAAAGTGATATGCTCACCTTTGCGCCAGGGTATGGGGCGATGCCAAAGCCCTTTGCGGTCGAAACGTCCATAGCGACCTCGTCAGCTTTTTCGGGGTAACGTCCGCGCGTGCAGGTCATATGGTAAATATCCTGTGCCTGGTTGTCCTCAAACGCGGCGGCATTGAATTTTGCACCGCCTGCATTCTGCACATATCCAAGCTCAAATTGCAGTCCTGCTTTCTCGACCGTTTCATCCTGCCTGATCCTTTCGGCAGTTTTCAGGGAGATGTTGTGGGCGGCATTATCATAGTTGCCAAGCAGACGCAGCTCCTCCTCGAACACGGCTTGCTTTTCACTGCGCACCAAAAGCGCCGTGCAGCAGAGCGCACCCACGCCAAGCACCAGCGTCAGCATAAGCGTGAACAAGCGCCGTTTGTGGTGCAGCCAGTATTTGAATGACATTTTTGTGAGCAGTTTTATCATTTTCATATATCTCACCCTTTCCCCTGCGGCGCTCTTGCGTTTGAGATATCAAGTGTGATACTGATGCTGCGATCGGCTGTTTTGCCGCAAGCCTCGTTTTTCAGCTTGAAGCTTATTTTTATATTCACTCTGCTGCAATCGCTTGGGATAGCTGTTATACCGATCCTTGCGCTGTTTGCCTGCTGCGAGGGGGTGCGGTTCACATCAAATCTGATGCAGTATTTTTCTGTGCTGCCTGTTGTATGTTTTTCGCCGTTGACAGACATCGGACAGGGTATGCTTTTACCTGTTTCGTTTTGCAGCACGCTGACCTCAAAATACATACCGTCAGTATCCTGCAAAATGTTTATATCGGGGAAAAGGGTCATATCTATCTTGTCAGTCCCGTTGTATCGGGCGTTAAGATCAATGTCCTCTGCGGTGAATGACTGCGCGGTGTTACCGTTTGTCTGCTTATGCAGATAAAAAAGCTTTTGCGCTGCAAGGTCGGCAGATTTGATACGATGGGAGCGCATATCGTCAAGAATAAAGCGCCCCTGCTCGGGGTCGGTATACTCGATACAGATGAACTTATCCGAGTTTGCCTTGGGAAGATACAGTCTGTACACCGAATGACGATGCGTTTGCTTATCGCTCGTGCAGTACAGCTTTACCTGCATATCAAGGTCTTTATAGAAGTGTGTCATACAGGTCTGCCCTGCCTCGCTGTCGGTATCTTTGAGGGTGATCTTCCAGTTTTTGCGGTCTGAAAGCAGCAGCTGTGAAAGTCCGTAGTCATACATCTGCCCCTGCTCGATGTCTTCGTGATCGGTGTCAACAAGCAGCTCGGGCTTTGATGAACTGACGGTCTGCACAAGGAGCTGCGCATCGGGACTGGTTTCAAAACGGTAGTCAAAGCTTTTGCCTTTGAGCCTTTCAAGCAGATCTGCTGCCTCCTGCGAATTTGGATCGGTCTGCGAAACTATCGTGTTTTGCGGTCGGTAGTCGCCGCAGCTGTCAAAGTCATGCAGAGCTATCGGCACACCAAGCGCGAGCGCTGCGGACACGCCCACGGCTGCGAGCCTTACGGAAAAGCCTGCTGCGGCGACCGATGCGGTGCCTGTGCTGACTGCGGCACGGCTGCTTTCAAACGCGGCATTTATTACTGCTCCAATAGGAACGGCGCACAGCGCACTTGTGTTTTTGCTGAGCTTTTTAAGCTTTGAGGCAAGCTTTTTGCGGGCTGCATACAGTCGCTGTTTTGCGGTATTCTCTTTGAGACCCAGTGCCTTTGCGACCTCGGCTACGCTTAACTGCTCAAAATAATACATTATTATTGCGCTGCGTGTTTCGGGCTTGAGGCTGTCTATTGCCTCGCGCAGCAGCTGCTTTGTTTCCTCGTTTTCAATATAGTCGCTCGGTATCATTACAGGCTCGCTCAATGCGGCATTTTCAACTGTGCGGTCTAATTCTTCACAGCTGTCAAAGTGTGCTTTTTCACTCTCGGAGTTCAGATAGTCCGTACACTTGCGGTATGCTATGGAGTACAGCCACGAGCCGAATGACTCGGGACAATGCAGGTCAGAAAGCTTTTCGATAGCGGTCAGAAAGGTGTCGGAAACGATGTCTTCTGATGCAGCTTGTGATGACACATTTTTGCGCACAAAGAACCATATGCGGCCGCGGTACTGACGGTAAAGCTTTTCTATCGCTTCCTTATCCCCTGTTTGCGCCGCTTTGACTGTCCCGGCAAGCTCGGTCTTCTTCATCGCTCTCACTCCCCTTTCCGATGGTTTTCATAACTTTTTTGTCTACCTTTTCAAGTCCGCAGGATTCTTGCAGGCAGCGTTTGTACATCTGTGCAAGTATGTTTTTTATAAGCTCGTTCAGTTCCATATGCACCACACCCTTATGCTTCCCGTTATACTCTCTATATATTAGACGGAAAAGCCGCCGCGAGGTTAGGAAAAACTTTTGTGTTCAAATAGATTTTGCAGCGGCTGATGATAACATCTGTCACAGATGGAAACGAGGATCTGAACGAATATAAGATGCTGCAAAACACAAACCACCCCGGAGTTTATGCTCTGGGGCGGTGTTAGTTTCATAAGTCATATGCTACAAATCAAGGCTATAGCCTGCGCCGATGCCGACGGCAGCTGACAGCACTATTATCTTTATCGGGTTCACCTTTTTAAAGACAAGAACTGCCGATACGGCAAAGATGCCCAAAAACACCCAGAAAGATGCCTGCGCGAACCTGTCCGCCTGCAAGCCGCTTGGGAAGAATACCGTTCGTCCGACGGAAAGGAACGCTGCGCCGATCATTCCCACGACGGCAGGCTTCAAGCCCGACATCACGGAATCGACTGCCTTGCTGCTTTTGAATCTCTGATAGCATTTTGCGATGATAAGTATGATGACAAATGACGGAAGCACCACCCCGAGAGTCGCAATCACCGCACCGAGCAAGCCGCCTGTTTTCATTCCGACAAATGTAGCCATATTCACCGCAAGCGGCCCGGGGGTACTCTCGCTGAGCGCCACGAAATCGACAAGCTCGGGCTGCGAAAGCCAACTGTGCTGCTCGGCTTCATACTGTATCATAGCTATCATCGAGTATCCGCCGCCAAAGGTGAACGCACCGATCTTCATAAAAGTGAGGAACAGTTCAAGCAGTATCATCGCTATGCCCCTTTCTTATCAGAAGCGGCCACAGCAAGCCGAACAGACCGCAGCCTATGATGACAAAGACGGCATCTGCTTTTACAAACGCCGTAAGCACAAGGACGGCTGCCATTATGAAATATGAAAAGCCGTTTTTCTTTGATGCCTTGAACATCATCCACAGCGCTTTAAGGATCAGTGCGAGTACGGCTGCGCGGATACCCATAAAGGCGTACTGGACAGCTCTGACGCTCTGAAATTCGGTAAGGACGAGTGAGATAAGCGATATGATAAGAAACGACGGGAGCACCACTCCGAGCGTCGCAAGAGCAGCACCGACGGATCCGCCTGTGCGCGAGCCAACAAATGTCGCTGCGTTTATTGCTATCGGTCCGGGCGTTGATTCTGCTATCGCAACGATCTCAAGTATGTCCTGCTCTTTCATCCACTTTTTATTCTCACAGACCTCACGCTGTATCAGCGGTATCATTGCATAGCCTCCGCCGAATGTGAAAGCGCCGATCTTCATAAATGTCAAAAACAGATCAAGATTTTTATGCACTTTATCACCCCACAGCTACATTATACAATATCCCGTGCAGGCTTGTCAATCACAAAAGGGAGGCTGCCGTGTTACCGAACAGTCTCCCTTTCGATTAGTATTATCGCTATTCTGACAGCTTTCGCTGCTTATGTTTACTGCGCATTGTCCTCAAGATAATTTTTCATGCTTGCAAGTGAGATAGCTACTGTCGATGAATTGTGCAAAAGTGCAGACATCGCAGGGGTAATTATCCCGCTTGCACCCAGCAGCATAAGTGCGGCATTAAATCCGATGATCCTGCGGTAGTTGCTGCCGATGCGCTTCATCATTCCCTCGCTGACCTTACGCAGCGTAACCAGGCAGAAAAGATCCTGCGCGGAAATGGTTATATCAGCTATCTCCTTTGCGATAGCTGCACCCGTGCTTATGGCTATGCCTGCGTCAGCCTCTGAAAGTGCGGGCGAGTCGTTCACTCCGTCGCCTATCATTATGACCTTGCAGCCCTTTTGCCGTTCGCCTTTTATAAAGCTTGCCTTGTCCTCGGGAAGCACCTCGTAGTGAAAATCGTCGATACCGACTGCTGCTGCGACCGAGCGTGCGGTACGTTCGCTGTCGCCTGTCATCATCACGACATTTTTAATTCCCAGCGTGTGCAGATCCTTTATCACCTGCGCAGCCTCATCTCTCAGCGGATCCTCGATACAGATGACTGCCGCAAGGATCCCGCCGACTGCAAGATACAGGTGCGAATACTGCGAGGGAAGATCATCGAACCTTTGCTGCTCCTGCTCGGGAACAACACAGCATTCGTCCTCGAATATAAAATGATAGCTTCCGATGACCGCTTTTTTACCGTCTACCGTACTTGAGATACCGTGTGCGACCACATACTCCACGGTGGAGTGTCTTTCCTCGTGGTCAAGACCGCGCAGCTTTGCCTCCTCAACGACTGCGTTTGCGATAGAGTGGGGGTAATGCTCCTCCAGGCAGGCTGCAAGCCGCAGCATTTCGCTTTCGTCGTTTCCGCCAAAGGTGACTACCTGTGCGACTCTTGGTGAGGAATGTGTCAGGGTGCCTGTCTTGTCAAAGACTATGGTATCCGCCTGCGCCACAGCTTCAAGGAACTTCCCGCCCTTGACTGTAATGCCCTTTGCGGTACACTCGCGCATTGCGCTTATCACCGAGATCGGCATTGCCAGCTTCAGTGCACACGAAAAATCTACCATCAGTATAGACATAGCCTTCATCGCATTTCGTGTGAGAAGATATGTCATCACCGTTGCACCGAGGCAATACGGCACAAGCTTGTCCGCAAGTGTTGAGGCTTTGCTCTCGGCGGCGGATTTCAGCTTTTCGGATTCCTCTATCATCTTTACGATCCTGTCGTATTTACCGCTGCCCGAGATCTTATCGGTTTTTATAACAAGGCTGCCGTCCTCAACGACCGTACCTGCGTAGACATAGCTGCCTTTGGTTTTGTGGACCGGCAGGCTTTCACCCGTCAGCGACGACTGGTTTATTGCTGCCTCGCCCGATACAACGATACTGTCCAGCGGTATCATACTGCCCGTGCGCACTACCAGCTCATCACCCTTTTTTACCTCGCTCACAGGTACGAGAACGTCACCGTTTTCGCTGTGCAGCCACACTTTGTCAACTCCCAGTGACATCACGCTTGCAAGCTCGTCCACCGACTTTCTGTGTGTCCAGTCCTCGAGCATCTCGCCGACACTGAGCATGAACATCACCGATGCGGCTGTTTTCTGTTCACGCCGCAAAAGCGATACGGTTATTGCAGCAGCATCAAGCACGCTGACCTCGAGCCTTCCCTTTGAGAGTGAACGAAGCGCCTGCTTAACGTATTTAAGTGCGTGAAAGATACTCAGCGCAAACCTTATTGGTGCAGGCAGCAGCAAGCTCCTTGCATAACGCATGGCTATGGCATTTACCAGTTTGTTCTCAAACTCCCTGTCAAGCTCCCTGCCTGTATGCTCGGGAACAAGTGCTATGGCGTGCTTGTCCTCATATGAAAACCTTGCAAGTGCAGCTGTGACAACCCGGCGTTTGCCGCTGTAACAGATCACCGCATCACCCGTCCTGTCATACACCTTCACTGTCTTTACAAACGGCTTTGAACGCAGGTAGTATTCAAGGATATCCGCCTGTCGCATGGTCATATAAGGGCGCATGATGTGTACCCTTATACGTCCCTTGCTTTCATGTAAAACGCTGCATCTCATTACTTTTCAGCTTCGCTTTCGTCCTCAATGACCTCGCGCTTTGCCTCCTGTGCGACACGCTTTTGCTCATTGAGCTGCTTTGCATCAGCAACGATGTCGCCGCAGCCCTCACGGACCTTTGTAACATCGGTCATAACGCTGTCTTTTGCGCGGATAGCTGCTGCTGCGGTGTGAACATAGACCTTTCTTGCTTCCTTGCTTCCAAGGAGCTTGAAGCCCAGAGAACCGAACACCACGCCTCCCACAAATACTGCTGCATTTTTCACAAAACTCATAGTGACCATCCTTTCCATGAATAGATTTTTTGTTCGGCAAAGCTTGATCTTACGCCGTTTGAAAACAATTAGTTAGTCGAGGCTAACTCTTGCCTTTAAAAATGGCAGCGCCTTGCTGCTAAAATTATTTTAGCACTATTTCCGTCTAATGTCAATAGCAAGGTCTGCGCAATATTTGGGTGAGAGGAGGGATCAGATGCTGCCGTTTTCTATATGCAGAACGTGGGTGCAGCAGCGCTGTATAAATTCCATATCGTGCGTGACTATAAGCACGGTCACATCTGTACCGAGAGAACGTATCAGCTCTGCGCTGCACTGCATTCCCGCAAAGTCGAGCCCGCTGGTGGGTTCGTCAAAGACAAGCAGATTTTTACCTGCGGTGAGTGCGGAGGCTATGGCTGTTCTTTGCTTTTGTCCGCCCGAGAGGGACATTGGGTGACGGTCTGCAAACTGTGCGATGTTCAGCTTTTCAAGCAGCTGCATCGCCTTTTGTTTGTCGTCGTCGCCTGCGGAAAGCATGACCTCATCAAGCACGGTATCGGTGAAAAGCTGGTGGTTGACATCCTGCATGACCATATATGACAGTGCGAGCATCTGCTTTGGTTTAAGGCGTTTCCCGTCAATGACGGTCCTGCCCTTAAAGCCTTTTTGCAGACCGCACAGGCACCTGATGAACGTGGATTTGCCTGCGCCGTTATGACCGACCACGGCGATAACGCCCCCTTGGGGGATATCAAGCGCATCTATATGCACAGCGTCCTGACCTGAATAGCTGTAATGGTAATTTTCAAGGCGGATAGTACCATGTGTTTCAGGCTCGGCAAGGGCGGTGATACCCGTTTGGGTTTCAAGGTAGTTAGTTTTGGTGCGGACGGCACGCAGTCCGCGTGAATTGAGCTGTTCGGTAGTGAGGGAAAAGAAATCGTGCGCGGGGAACTCCTCTTTAACACTGCCCTGCTGCATGAACAGCACCCTGTCGCACACGCCGTCGAGCCAGCCGAGGCGATGCTCGGCAATGATGATAGTCTTGCCCTGCTTTTTCCACATCACAAGTATCTGTTTAAGCTCGTCTATCGCATCAAGGTCAAGGTTTGATGTCGGCTCGTCCAGCACGATGAGCTGCGGCAGCATTGCGGCGGTGCTTGCGCAGGCTATCTTTTGCTTTTCGCCGCCGGAGAGGTTGAAGATGCTTCTGTCGAGCAGCTTTTGTATGTTCATATCGCGGGCAGCGGCTTGTATACGTTGGCGTATCTGCTGAAAACAGACCTGTCATTTTACAATCTCCATGACGCTGCCTCACGTCTGCTGTCAACAAATGTACGATAGATGCCTTCCTGCGCCATAAGCTGCTCGTGCGTGCCCTGCTGTGCTATTTTGCCCGATTCGATAACAAGGATATTATCTGCTTTGCGCACAGTTTTGAGCCTATGGGCTATCATGATGATAGTCTTTTCCTTGGTGAGCGCATCTATTGCGCCTATAAGGTCAGCCTCGTTTTCGGGATCGACATTTGCGGTCGCCTCGTCAAGCACGATTATCGGTGCGTCTTTCATTATCGCACGGGCGATAGATATACGCTGCTTTTCTCCGCCCGAAAGCGATGCGCCGCCCTCGCCTATCACGGTATCATAGCCGTCCGGGAGCTGCATTATGAAGTCGTGGCAGCACGCTTTTTTAGCAGCCTCTATGACCTTATCCATACTCGCTTGCGGCTGACCAAAACGGATATTGTTAGCTATGGTATCCTCAAAAAGATACACACGCTGGAATACAAAGCTGAAATTCTTCATAAGCGAATCCATACTGTACCTGCGCACATCAGTTCCGCCGAGGGTGACTGTGCCGCTGTCAACGTCCCAGAAGCGTGACAGCAGCGAGGTGAGTGTGGTCTTTCCGCCGCCCGAAGGGCCGACTATCGCAGTAGTGGTTTTTTGAGGGATAGTCAGCGATATGCCGTTAATGATATTTCTGTGCTCGTAGGCAAAGGTGATGTTATCGGCGCGAAGCTCGCAGCTTTCGGGAATGATGTCCTCGCCGCTGATGTCCATCTGCGGCGTGGCAAGGATCTCGTTTGCCTGCGTTACGCACACATCTACCGAGCGCAGAAGTGCGGAATATGTACCTGCGTTGTCAAGCTGGGCATAGATGAGGTATGAGCTGATTATCATGATAATGCAGGTGAACAGATCCATACTGCCTGCAAGGTGCATAAGCACCGATGCGAGCAGGATACCTGTTCCGAGCGCTTTGAGCCAGAAGCTTTGCAGGGACATGAACGGTATGAGTTTAAGCTCCATTGCCGAGTTTGCGTGTTCGTTTTCGTCAATAGCTTTGTTGAGGTCACGGCTGCGCTGACCTGTGAGCTTGAAAGCTCTTACCTCGGAAATGCCCTGAATGTACTCGATGACCTTTGCTACGAGTGCGGAATCCTTTACCTGCTTTTGCTTTGCCATACCTGCGCTGGCTTTCATCAGTCCTGTGTTGATGACGAAAAATACGGCAAGTCCGACAAGCAGGATAAGTCCGATGCGCCAGTCAAAAAACAGTATCATAAGCGTTATTACCGCTGTGGCAAGAAGCCCCGAGCTGACTATCATTACTACTCTTGTTGCGACGTTTTCAAGGTTCTGCATGGTGTTTGTCGTCACCGACATTATTTTTCCGAGGCTGTTTTCGTTATAATAGCCCATAGGCAGATAACGCAGATGCTCGGCAAGCTTCATTCGCTTTTGTGCGCAGGTATTGTAACCGCCCTCAGTCTGAAGCATTGTTGCTTTTGCTTTGAACGCACCGGCGCCGATGATGCTTACAAGCATTATGCCCAGGCAGGCAAGGCAGGTTTTTGAGGTCACCTTGCCGTCAAGAAGTGCCTGCACCATTATTGCTATGGCAGGAATTTTCAGCGCCTCGAACATCGCCTGGAACAGACTTAAAACGATAGAGATATAAAAGCGCTTTCTGTCCTGCGGGGTGCAGAAATCAAAGAAGTTTCTGAGTATCTTAAACATCGCTGTCACCGTCCTTTGCCGAGATATGTGCTGCCCACATCCTGCTGTATAGTCCGCCCTTTTCAAGCAGTTTTTCATGCGTGCCCGACTCCTCTATCCTGCCGTCATTCACAACGTAGATGCTGTCGGCGTTCATAACGGTAGAGAGTCTGTGGGCGATAACGATAAGCGTTTTGCCCTTTACCAGCTTTGCAACGCTGCGCTGTATTATCGCCTCGTTCTCGGGGTCGGTATATGCAGTTGCCTCATCGAGAATGATAACATCTGCATCTTTGAGCATTGCCCTTGCGATAGAGATACGCTGACGCTCACCGCCCGAGAGGTGTCCGCCGCCTGTGCCGACTACGGTATCGTAGCCGTTTTCAAGAGTCATTATGAAATCGTGGCAGCCGCACAGCTTTGCAGCCTGCTCGACCTCGGCATCAGTCGCGGACTGTCTGCCGAGGCGGATATTCTCTCTGACAGTCATATCGAACAGGTAGTTATCCTGTGAAACGAACGCTATTTTGTCGTTATAGTCGTCAAGGGGGATATTCTTTATATTCACTCCACCGTAGGAGATAAAGCCCGAGCGTGTATCCCACAGGCTTGCGATAAGTCTTGCTATGGTGGTCTTTCCGCTGCCCGATGGTCCGACAAGTGCGGCAAACTCGCCTTGTTTTATGGTAAGCGAAACGCCGTGAAGAATCTCTTTATCCTCGTATCCGAAATGAACGTCTTCAAGCACGATGTCGCCGCCGTTTATTTTCTCGGTGAGCTTTTCGGGACGTATCATTTCGGGAGCGTCTATTATGGTGCGCACCTCGGAAACTATGGTGTCCATCTGTGCGATGTCGTCCGAGTACGCCATTACTCTAAGAAGAGGTTCGATAAGCCCTACGGTGAGGATAATTACGGTGATGAAGTCAGCTGTGGAGATGGTGCCGTGCATCGCCATTATACCGCCGATAGGCAGCACAGAGATCATTGTTGCGGGCATGATGCACATGGCGAATGTCATATAGACATTGCACGAGCGCATCCAGTCAACAAAGCTTGCGGCGCTTTCCTTTGCTGCTGCGGCGAATTTATCGTAGCTGGACTGGGCTTTGCCGAACACCTTGATGACCTCGATTCCGCCGATATACTCGGCAGTCACGGCGTTGAGATCTTTGGTCGCTTTGACTGTGCGGCTGTAGCTTTTTTCATAGCCAAACATCATAAGCGCGTAGCAGACTATTCCTATCGGCAGGGTGATGAGCGCGGCAAGTCCGAGCTTCCAGCTGATAGTAAAGGTGTAGATGAGTATGATGATCGGTGCGCCGATGCCCGTTGTGAATTCGGGCAGGATATGCGCAAGTGTGGTTTCAATGCTGTCTATACGCTCAACAAGTGTGCTTTTTAGCGTTCCCGAGGGCTTGCTTATAACGTCGCCAAGCGGCATTCTCGAAAGCTTGTCAAGCGCTTTTTTGCGTATAACGGCAAGCGTGTGGAAGGTCGCAAGGTGCGAGCAAGCCGTTGAGAACGAGTGAAACAGTGAGTGTCCCAGCCAAAGTGCAAGTATCACCGCCGAATAGATGATATACGTGCTTTTGTCGGTACTGCCTTCGAGCAGCAGTTTTACTATCTTTGCGACGAAATAGTATGGCACTATACCGCAAAGCATACTTAATGCGGCAAGTATCACGCTGGCGATGAACTTGCCCTTGCGCTCGCCCGATTGGCTCAAAAGCCAGCCGAACGAGCCGTTTTTATCCTTCCCCATTACATTTCCTCCATTTCCTTACTGCGATATTCCTGCGGCGAACAGCCAATTACATCACGAAACGCCGCAGAAAACTTTGATGCGTTATCATACCCCAGCCGCTGTGCGATCTGCGAGACTGTCAGTCTGCGCTCGGAGATGAGCATTGACGCGGCGGCTTTCATTTTGTACGCTTTTATGTAACGGTAGACAGGCTCGCCGTAGACCGCCCTGAACACCTTGCGCAGCGTTGCGGGCGGCATATCAAACCTTTCCGAAAGCTGCTCGATGGTGTAGATCCGCTCGAGCGATGAAGTCATAAGGGCGTGTATCTGCTTTATTTTCTCTGTCTGCCGAGTGGGAAAATACTGACTTTGCGTAGGCTGCTTATCAATATCGAGAGTGAAAAGCAGCAGGAGCAGTTCTGCGGTCTTGACCCTGAAGTATTCGAGGCGGCAGCATTGCGGTGCGTGGTAGAGCTGTTCAAAGACCTCGCCGAGCTGTCCGTTGGCGCGTATGAGAAACTCTTTGTTCTGCGGGCAGAATTTCTCGCCCAGTTCGTTCAGTCCGATGTGCAGAAAAGGCATCTCTCTTTTCAGCGACTGCTCGGCTGCCTCGCTGATAAAGCCTATCGTTATGCCGTGATAGTGCGAAAGCGGCAGCAGTACATTGCCTGCGTGGTGAACGCGCTTGTCGAGGCGGATATCGCCCGCTTCCATATAATAATGTTCGTGCAGGGCGTTCTCGTGCTCGATCCGCCCCTCGCGGCAATGGTCGATACAAAACACCGTTTCGGCGTTCTGGTACTGCGAGATGCAGCTTTGCATATGAAAATCATTATACATCAGGTACACGCCATCAAAGATGCGGTACATGGTCATAAAGCCCTCGCCTGTTTCATCGTCAAGGCGAAGCACACGGCAGTCGCCCTGCGATGCCACCTGGCAGACGTTGGCGCCGAACCCTGCGCGGTCGAGCATATCAAACAAGTCACCCGTCATGCTATGCCTGCCTTTTCAAAGTGCTTTTTCATCAGCTTTCTGCCTATCAATCCGCCTATCAGTCCACAGACGAACGCAGCTGCAAAAAGGGTCGGGCACATCCACTTGGGCATGAGCTTATTCACGCTGTCGACGTAGTCCTGCCCGAAGTCCTTGCGGGACTCCCAGTATTTATCGGCTGCAAAAAACAGCGGCAGGTAGTTTGCGCCTACCCAAAGGCTGAACACGGCATTTGTCAGCACTGCCATTGCGGCGCTGCGGTACCTGCCTGCCCTGAACACAAGCTCTGCAAGCAGACCTGTGACAGCCGAAACGGCAAGCGGCGGCCAGCTCATTCCCGTAATGAGCATAAGCAGTCCCATTATGATGCTCATTATCCATATCATACCGAACTTGTTTACGCGCGTGAGAAACAGCTCGAACGGCACTCCCCCCAGCAGCGGCACGAGTACGGCGAGCATGGGAAGCATGATCGGGACAAAGCCAAGCATTGCGACGATAAACACAATGACAAAGTAAATTGCCGAAAAAATACCGATATTGATAAGATCTTTTCCTTTCATAATTATACACCTCCGTTAGTTAGGCCTGTCTAACCTATTGTCAAAAATACAGAGCCTGTTTTATCGGCTCCGATCGTTATTGTAGCACATCGGGCTGTGTGTTTCTACTCCATTTTGTTCGTTCGCACTCCGATATGTTTTCAACTTTTATGCCTGCATCGGCGAACAAATACCCGCAAGGTGCTGTGTACGCTCCTGTGCGGGTATTTCTCAAAAAGGGGGAAGATATAGGCGATGGCATTACATAATAGCCTGCTCTTTCAAAAGAACAGTACGCACAGCCCTGCAACAGCTGCCGAAACAAAGGGGAAAACCACAAGCTTTATCAACTGACTTTTTCGGTTGAAGCCGACCTTTTCAAAACTCTCGCAGCCCTCCGCCTCGGGATAGTAGCGCTGAAAAAAGTGTGTTCTTGTAAGCACGAACCAATCAAGGAATATCATATCCCATATTTTATACAGGTACAGCACCGTCAGCAGTCTTGCAAAATAGCCCCAGAAGCCGAACCCGTGTTTAACGCCGTCGTACACACCGATGACAAACGCGCCGGCTATCATCGCCATGCTCACTATCAGCAGGCACCAGCCCAGCAGATGCTGTCCGCCGAACCTCTCAGGCTTGTCGGTTATAACAGCTTGTATGTCCTTTGGCGCGGAGCCGAAAAAGCTTCTGTTCTGGACATAGGCGACTGCGGAAAAAAGCATCAGAAATATACCTGCTATGACCATCAGTGCGAGGGCAAGTGTTAAGATCATATTTTTCCTCCTTTGTTTGCTCACGGTGATGTGAGTTCCACGATCACACAATTAGTCGCAACTAACCAAAAGTGATTTTATCACTTTTGTATTTCTTTGTCAATGCTTACGGTGCGATTTAGTTAGTTTGCACTAACCTGTGCCGAAAGATATGTTTTTCATTGTAAAAACAGACAAAACGCCGCGCAGCTGCGCACCTTTGCTTGACAAATCCAAGCTGATGTGATACTATACTTGTGGTTAGTAGCAACTAACCGAGAACAGATCAAAGGCAGGCTCCTCTCAAAAAACAGCGGCAAGGAAGTGCGAACTTTGCCGAAAATGAGCCTGCTGCGTAAATAACGCAGCGATCTGCGTTAATAATAATATCAAAAGATTTGCAAAAGGAGAACGTTTATGGAGTACTTACAGATCGAAAAAGTAGTTGGCAGAGAGATACTCGATTCACGAGGAAATCCGACAGTTGAGGCAGAGGTATATCTTGCAGACGGAACAGTCGCAAGAGGCACAGCACCGAGCGGTGCATCAACAGGCGAATTCGAGGCGCTCGAACTGCGTGACGGCGACAAGAGCCGATATCTCGGAAAGGGTGTTACAAAGGCCGTTGACAACATCAACACAAAGATAAACGAGCTGCTTGTCGGTATGGACGCAAGCGACATCTACGCTGTTGACAAGGCGATGATCGCTGCTGACGGCACAAAGGACAAGTCAAACCTCGGTGCAAATGCTATACTTGCTGTTTCTATCGCTTGTGCAAGGGCAGCGGCGGCATCGCTGGGTATCCCGCTTTACAGATTCCTCGGCGGTATACAGGGCACAAAGCTCCCTGTTCCGATGATGAACATTCTCAACGGCGGCGCTCACGCTGACAGCGCTGTTGACACGCAGGAGTTTATGATAATGCCTGTCGGTGCGCCGAGTTTCAAAGAGGGACTTCGCTGGTGTGCAGAGGTTTTCCACACACTCAAAAAGCTTATCAAGGACATGGGCGATGTGACTGCTGTCGGTGACGAGGGCGGTTTTGCTCCGAATAAGCTGACAAGCGATGAGGAGGCTATCGAGAAGATACTTGAGGCTGTCAAGGCTGCAGGATTTGAGCCGGGCAAGGACTTTATGATCGCTATGGACGCTGCGTCTTCGGAGTGGAAGAGCGAAAAGGGCAAGGGCTTTTACAAGCAGCCAAAGAGCGGCAAGGAATTTACCTCGGACGAGCTTATCGCACACTGGGAGAGCCTTGTTGACAAGTACCCGATAATCTCGATCGAGGACGGTCTTGACGAGGAGGACTGGGAAGGCTGGCAGAGAATGACCGCAAAGATCGGTCACAAGGTACAGCTCGTAGGCGACGATCTGTTCGTTACAAACACCGAAAGACTTGCAAAGGGCATCAGGCTCGGCGCAGGCAACTCTATCCTTATCAAGCTCAATCAGATAGGCTCTGTTTCGGAGACTCTCGAGGCGATCAAGATGGCTCACAAGGCAGGCTACACCGCTATTTCCTCGCACCGTTCGGGCGAGACAGCAGACACGACTATCGCCGATCTTGCCGTTGCGCTCAACACCTGCCAGATCAAAACAGGTGCACCTTCACGCTCGGAGAGAGTTGCAAAGTACAACCAGCTGCTTCGCATCGAGGAGGAGCTTGGCGAGTCCGCTTGCTATCCGCAGATGGATGCTTTCAATGTTAAAAAGTAAGACCGCGAAAAACGAACGCCCGGGAGCATATACTCTCGGGCGGTTTTTGTTATTCGGGGTTTGCTTTGTTCATGTCAGACAGTTACATTGCTGCTGTAAATGGAAATATTCTCATAGTTTGAGCCTGCATATACTTTCGCTGTGGTTCTGACATGGTATGTGCCGCTGTGCGGAACAGACGTTGAATTTTCATAATATGCAAACCAAGTGTAAAAAGTATTGCTCCAGCTCTGATGTCTGTACCACCAGCCAACTTGGCAATAATTCCTCAAAAGATTGAGTGATCTCGATCTTAGTTGTTTCCCCAATGTATCCTTTTACTTCGCTGACGCAAGTTGCCGTATTATTACTAATACTTAATGATGAATGGCAGGATTGCGTATATGAATATCTTGAAGCGTTTATACTGACTGACTCGGCATATACGCTGAACGAAAGTGCTGACAGCATGACTGCAAGCATAACAGCGATACTTATAGCTTTTTTCATAAAAACACCCCCCTTTGCTCTGTTATAGACGAAACGATCATCGTTCCTTACAATCCATAACAAAACAAAGAGGGCAAACGTTACAGTATTTTGTTTTATTCTACCTTTTGCACAGACTTGGCTATCCCGATTAGTTTATTTCTACCAATGTTTGAACTGATCACAATAACATATTCTCCGTTGTTCCATATCAGATGATAATAGTTGTGGTTATCAAACCAGCCTATTGCATCATGACCATTGATATCTATATGCTCTATTGCAGCACCTTCTGTATTGTAGTATCCGGTAAAACCGTCAACGATATGCTGTTCAAGCTCTATCGAATTATCGCCTTGACTATAGAGAAGGTTTACTTCGCTGTTATTATCGAGCGTAATTTCCCGACTATATCCATCAACGCCTTCGGTAATATCATACTTGCCCTCAATAGTCGCGGGGTACTGCTTGCTGTCTTCGGGGTCGCTCTTGATCTCCGAGTGCGATGAGAACATATTTGTTATAAAGCTTATGAACGGCTTTCGCAGCGCATCAACACTCATAACGGTGGTGAAAGAGACCATAACGAACGCAAGTATTATTACAGCAACCCGTTTGCCGACGGTGTTTACCAGTGAGTAATAGGGCTTTTTTCTGCGCTTTATCAGCTTATCCATTTGCTTTTCAAATCCGGGTGAAAAAGTGTGCTCGCTTGTAATGCCGCAAAGCATTGATTCATACTCGGGACACAATGCCTGGGCTATACATTGCTTGTATTCTTTTTCAGTCATCAGATACACCTCCGTTCAGGATATCTTTCAGCATTTTTCTCGCTCTGAATGATTTGACGCGGACCGCATTCTCTTTTAAGCCTAACATTTTTGCTGTCTGCTTTGCCGAAAAGCCTTGCAGGTCAAAAAGAAACAGAATGTCTTTATATTCATCGGGCAGCTGCCTGATCGCATTCATCAAAGCGGCCTTGTCTTCACAGCTTTTGATAACATCAGCAGCCGCTATCTCATCATTGATATATGCGCTGCGGGCTGCTCTTTTCTTGTTCTTTCGGTAGATGTTGAGTGCTGCGTTCCTACATATAATAACAATGCAGGAGGGCAATTCGTTACAAGGAATTTGTGAAATTTTCTTAAAATCATTTGCAATATTTTGAAAAGTGATCTGGACAGCATCCTCTGCGTCCTGTTCGTTGTTAAGTATCTTATACGCAATACCGTACAGCTGTTGTTTGTATTGTGTGTATATCTCCTCGAACTGCGGCAGATCGTCATCATCGACCAATGCCATATATATCATCGGCAGCATTTTGTCACTTCCATTAGAAAAATTGAGTATATTGTAGCACAAAAGGAATAGAAATGCAAGTGCGGCGAGGACTCAAAAACTCTCTCAAGCCCTTTTGTCTGTTTCCGATATGGCACACCTTATGGCAGCTGCAATGCAGGCAGGATCGCGGGCATCATTGAGGGAAAAAGGCAGGGTGACAAACAAAGAGAGGCTCTCACAGCGAAATTGCGGCTGTGATGAGCCTCTTTATTGGTTTGTGATCTATTGTCTGAAACGGCTGCGCACAACTGCGGCGCAGGTCGGGATGCTGCTGAATTTACGGAATAATCATATCACCGATAGTAAGCAAACCATTTTTTCGCCAAGCTTTGTCTTGTCTTTCATAAATGCTTTGGCATTATATATAAAAAGCGATAGGGCGGGATGATGTATTGCAGTTTTGGGATGTATTTGGATGTATTTGAAAGGGGTGCATATCTCAATGCACTCTTTGTGCGATACGATCAAGCCACCCTATGCTTTTCATGCACTATGCGATGATTTGCAGCGTGGTATTTATGCTTACATTAAACATAACAATCCAAATACCGCTTTCGTTACACAAGCAGAAAATATTCAGCGATTTTCACAATTATTTGATGCTTTATTTGTGCATAACCGCCAATGTGACAATATCCAAAAATGTCCGTAAAAAACGTGAAAAACACGAGAAACAGGTGCGGCTTCGCGCACGACACAATTGCGAAGCTTACAGCTGAAAAGCCGCTGTACATTCTGTTGAGTGCCGATGATGACCGTCTTGTTCTGCTCCTTGTTGAGCCTTTTGCGCAGGATAGGAATAGCTATTGTACTTCTCCTTTAAGCTTTTAGCATTCACAGCTGCTGTATAAATGCACTGCCGATCTACTGCGTACTGCGGTTATGTCATCTGTTATTATAACAGTCTTTCTTGTAATTTTTCAAATTCTGATCGCACCATCTTCGATCCGAATTATCCTGTCGGTACTATTGGCAGCTTCTTTATCATGCGTGACGATGACGACCGTTCTGCCCTGAGCGTTGAGCTTTCTGAACAGCTCCATTATCTCCGCAGAGGTCTTTGAGTCGAGGGCTCCGGTGGGCTCGTCCGCAAGTATCATCGCAGGATCATTGACGATCGCTCTTGCGATAGCCACCCTCTGCTTCTGTCCGCCCGAGAGCTTGCTGCACGGCTTGCCCGCAAGCTCCTCAATGCCCACAGCTTTCAAAGCTCCAAGGGCTTTTTCTTTTTTTGCCGCGCCTTTCACCTTTGCAAAATCAAGCGGTATCATCACATTTTCAAGTGCCGTCATATCCTCGGCCAAGGCAAAATCCTGCATGACCATACCTATTTTTTCATTCCTGATTTTTGCGTACTGCCTGTCCGAAAGGTTTTTGACAAGTGTTCCGTCAAGGCGGTACTCGCCGCTCTGATAATCGTCAATGCAGGCGAGGATATGCAAAAGCGTTGACTTGCCTGCACCCGATCTGCCCATTATCGCAGCAAGCTCTGTGTCTTTTATTTCAAGACTGATGCCGTGAAGCGCCTCAAATTCATTGGGCTTCCCTTTGTTGTATATCTTGGTGAGATCTTTTATAGTTATCATAGCTTTCTCCTATTCTAATACTGTCCGAGCAGCTGTTTGGGCGTGCTTGCTCTGCAAATAAAATACGGTGCGGCAAGACTGACGAGCAGGAACATCAGCAAAAGTGCGGCTATGCTCACAAGGCTTATTCCAGACCAGACAATGCTGATCGAAAATCGCTTTGATACTACGCTGACCGCCGCAAGCGACAGCACAATCGACACTGCCGCAAGCACCGCGCTTCTGATAAGCTCGATAAGCACGCATTGCTTCCACCGCATACCACAGATGCAGAATACAGCATAGTCTTTCAGTCTTGTACGCATGGTGAGAGCCGAGCTGCTCACGCTGCTGACAAATGCAAGCACGAGTATCACTATTATTATCGGCAGCATATCGTACAGATGCCGATACAGATACAGCTTGCTGTTTTTGTCAAGATCGGTAAGTGGCATCGAGTATGCACAGCCGAATTTTGCAAGCGTTTGCTGATCCTCTTTGAGCTGATCTTTGGTAACGCTATCGGGGTAGGTTATCAGGCAGCCCGAGAATAGCCCCTGCACTGCACCGAGCTTTTGCAGATATTGCGATGAAAAAACGATCAGCGGTTTTTGTTCGATCTCGCAGCTGTAAGGATTGAAAAAGACGTTGAAATCATCGCCTGTGCTGTGGACGGCAAACCCGCCCGGGAGCTTTGCGTTCTCTTCAAGCACGCCCACGACCTGCGCAGTATATTTCTTTTCGCCCAGGTCGATCTGTATGCTGCTGCCCTCCTCCCAGCCATATTCATTTTTTGAGACCACGCACTCGATGCAGTCAGCTTTTGTGCTTTCTTTCAGCCAGCGTCCGCTTTTGAGCTTTGGGGCAAAGCGTCTTATCACTTCATCGTTGTAGCTGAAATTGTTGACCTCAAGCAAGCCGTTATCCCCCTGCACACCGCAGCTGACTGTATTGCAGGCAGCGATGCTTTCGGGCGAATGAAGGAACTGCAAAATATCATCATCAGCAATAAAATCCTCCGCTTTGTTCTCACCGTAAAAGTCCGTATTTGCCGCACTGCTGAACTCACAGTACAGCCCGTTTGACTCAAACATATCCCGAAAGGGCGTGTAATTGCGAAACCTTATCATCACCGATGACACCATTACAAGCGTTATCACGACCGCACAGGTCATTTCACAGACGGTAAGCACGCTCATCAGCTTGCTTCGCTTTATGTTTTTAACCGCACACTTTAAAAGCATTCCCTCACCCCTTTTGCTTGTAATTTATCTTTCTGCCGACCGACATACTTATCATCGGTATGACAATAATGCAAAAAACAAGTATGAAACCTGCAAACAGCCATAGATATGTTTTCAGAGAATACGCCTGCTTGAAATGATCAAGCACACGGCACATCACCTTGTTTGTGACAAGTATATTAAGTCCTGCACCGACAGCGTATGCAGGCATGGTGATGACAACGCACTCGGCAAGGTACATAGCTATTGCACCTTTGCGGGAACAGCCGCAGATGCGCATTATCGCAAGGGAGCGCTGCCTTTTCAGCAGAATGAAACGGTACAGCATCGCAAAGTTTGTCACCGACAAAAGCGAGATAAGCAGTGCTATCCAGATCATATTGTTGTAAATGCTCACAGTGTCGGTGTCGGGGAATTTCAGCTCGGGGAATTTCAGCAGCCCCGGGAAAGACTCCTCGGCTTTGCTTGTTATGTCATTGTAAGCCGAGCGTGTGATATTACGTTCAAACGAAAAACCTATCTGCGTTATCGGAACGTCTTCGGGAATAGTAAGAAACGGAACTATCGGTGCGGCTGTGCCTGCGGAGTATGTGCCTACGACCGAGTATTTCTTCCCGAACATCGTTATCGTGCCGTCTGCATTTCTGAATTTGCTGCACGCTGCATTCCATTCATCTGCACTGCTTCCGCCGACAACTGCAACAAGCTCGCCGCATTGCTCCTCGTAATTATTGATGTATCTTCCCGACGTGATAACGCCTTTCTCCTCCCAGTTTTTACGGGTGTGTTCGCAGATGTTATATTTCCCTGCGTGGATAACGAACCGCATCGGGAAAGAGCCGGGGCCCTCATCAGACTCAAACTCCGGCAGTTCTGCGCCTGCATAAATGACTATCATAGCGTTGAGCGTTTTCTCGTCAAGCGACTCTGCAAAGCGCTGAAAGTCGCCCTTTGAGATGCTGCTGCCTTGCTGTATCTCGGCGTTGAACGTTTTCAGCTCAAGCTCGGTCTCGTTTTTCTGCGTGGCGTAGTTGTAATAAAGTCCGTAGGAAAAGTTGATTATAAACGCCGATGACACAATGCAAAGGATCATTACCGCAAAGATAGCACGCTCGTTTCTCGCAAAGGCGGATATGCTTGAAAGCACTCGCTTCATTTTATCACTTCCACAAAAAAATACTGATGAAAGCATTTCGCTCTCACCAGTAAAGATGCATCTATCCTGCGTTTTGTGACTGCTGCGGCTGCGGTTTTACCGACCTGCACAGCTCGATCATTTTATCTTTATCAAGGCTGCCCGAGACCATAAAAACATATCTGCCGTTATCCCAGATACAGACGGTTTCGTATTCGGTGATAACCACCTGATATTTCTGCCCGTCCGTGTCGGTGAACTCCTGCATTTTCGCCTCGTCGGTGAAGGTTATCCTGAACGAGTCCTTTGTGAACTGCGTGAACAGTATCCTGCTGCTGCGGCTGTAATATGGGATATCGACCATTGTTTCTGTCCTGTTGTGATACTGCTGTTTGAAGCCCTGCGGCAATTTACTGATGCGGTATTCTTCCTCGATGGTATCGGGGTATCCGTCATTTGAGCCTGTATCAGCTGAAATGACCTGATGATCTGAAAAAACGCTTGTGAAAAAATCAAAGACTGTTTCTCTCACGGCTTTGACGCTCATAGACGAGGCTGAAACTATCACTATTGCCGCAGCGATACAAGCCGCTCTTCGTGATGCGCTGCAAACAAGCTTGAAGTAGGGCTTGCGCTGCCTTTTGAACAGCTTTTGCATTTTCTTTTCGTGCCTGCGGCTGAAAATATGCGGCTCAGATCTATCAATATCCTGCAAAAGCTCGGCTGTCCGTTCATCGAAAAGCTCCTGCATTGCTATGCCCAGATCATCCATTCTCATCACCCTCCTTCAGTTTTTCTGCAAGCCTCTGCCGTGCCTTTTGCAAGCGCTTTCTCGATGCAGTCCCGCTTATACCGAGCAGGCGGGCGATCTGCTTATGATCCAGTTCCAGCGCATACCTGAGATACAATATCTGCGCATCTTCCCTGCAAAGCCTGCTGACACACTCCTTGATCCACAGCCTGTCGTATCTGTTCATATCCTCATCGGGTATATACTGTTCATCAATGTACTCAAGATCATCACGGTGATGTCTGCCCTTTCGCAGTATCATCCTTGCGGAATTCCTGATAGTTACGATGATATACCCGTGCTTTTTGTGAGCGTCAAGGGCACTGACTGTCTTAAAGTTACCTGCCAATGATAAAAATGCGTCTGCGACTGCATCTTCGGCAAGGGCGCTGTCATCGAGTATTTTATAGGCGATATAGTACGCTTCATTCTTGTATTCGTTATAAAGCTTCTCGAACTGTGTTTTTTCACATTCACCGTCAAGAAGCATATTTTCAGCAAGCAAAGCACTTACCTCTTTTCGTTTTTATTCACCACTTATTATGATGCACCTGCAAGGCAAAATGTGAGCGGATATATCTTTTTATTTTGAAAAAGATTTTTTAAACAAACAGAGGCTCTCACAGTGCTGACAAATTCGGCGGCTGTGATGAGCCTCTTTGTTGATTTGTGTTTAGTTTTATTTTAGAGATTCAAACTATCAATTTTACAATAAAACCATTATTATAATGGGAAGAAAAGAAAGGCTGCTATAGAAGCTGCAATTGCAAGAATTCCAATCAAGATACATACTGATAGAATACTTTTAGCAACTCTGTTTGATGGGCTTTTATCGGCTTGCTTTCCACTCTGTATATGCCTTTTTACAA
>CADAEJ010000009.1 GCA_902786965.1 uncultured Ruminococcus sp.
ATTATATTCAGGGGTATAGCTCAGCTGGTAGAGCAGCGGTCTCCAAAACCGCGTGCCGAGGGTTCGAAACCTTCTGCCCCTGCCAATCCGTCCGCAGTTCTTTTCTGCGGACTTTTTTTCTTGTTGTTTTGCTCTGATACTTGCATTTTCTATTGTAATGGTGTATACTATTGTTGTAGATAATTATGAGATCAAAATGTATAGGCTTGTAGTCTCAGCAACTGAGCTACAATTTATATTCTTCGGGCTTGTAGCTCAGTTGGGAGAGCGCTGCGTTCGCAACGCAGAGGTCGGGAGTTCGAACCTCCTCAGGTCCATTTAAGCCGTCTTGTTTTCAAGGCGGCTGTTTTGTCAATATATATAAATTTTGGCACGCTCTTTTGTGCAGATTTACGATTATTATCTTTCTTTGGATTTTTTTGCACAATTATGCTTTTCTGAATCGTTTACTATAATGAAGGCAGTTTTTCGACCGCCTTAAATCATCGCAAGATGCGAGATGCTATGATGAAGCATATTGAAAGGTCTGATCAAAAAATGGCAATGATAATTATGATCCTGGCTATAGGTGTACCGATCGTTTTATCTGTCTTGAATATTGTCTGCTTTTGCAGTAATAAGGTGTCAGCAAAGATTTACAAGGTTTCCTCCACTCTTACGGTCTTTGTTGGCGGATTTCTTTATCTGCTGCTTTACTGTTTGATGTTTGACCCGGGCGGCGATTGGAATGAACAGGTCTATTCTTTTCAGACACATTACAGCGTTTCGACCGAATATATGCCGACGCTGATAATTCTTGCACTTGTCGGGCTTGTCGGCTATTTTACGCTGCTGTTTGGTTCGGCAGAAAAGCTTCCCCCACTTGTTTCGGTGTTTTGCGTGGCAGCAGTGATAATGATCAACGTGCTGCACATAGCTCATGCGATACAGATCTCCAATTCAATACCTGTTAATCAGGATCCTGTTAATCAGGATGTATTTATCCTATTTTATGTTTATCACGCAAATCTTCTGCTCATTTCGGCGACTACTCTGCGAAAGCATATCCGTGAAATGCTCGTTGTTGCGAAGAATAAGGGTATGGACGTGAGCGACAACGTGAAATACCGCT
Source organism: uncultured Ruminococcus sp. (assembly GCA_902786965.1). Taxonomy (GTDB): domain Bacteria; phylum Bacillota; class Clostridia; order Oscillospirales; family Ruminococcaceae; genus Hominimerdicola. Next base: position 1,112 of record CADAEJ010000009.1, read on the forward strand.
GGATATACGCAAAAATGACTAAATTCTCGCACTATACTATCCTTGCTTTTGTCGCTCTTTTTATTCTGATTGCTGTTTTGGAGATCATATTCGTTTTGTGCGGACAGGGTATTGACGCGCCGATAAAGGCATTTACGGACACTGCAGGCTGGACATTTTCACAGCAGACACCGCCGCCGCCGATGGCTTACGATGGTCACTATCTTTGCACAGTTGCCGCAGGCGGTCATAGAAAGGTCGTTAAGCCGCTGCGGTACGGCACTCGGCTCGGTGAAACTATCGTGGTCAACCGACAGCTTTGTGTTGCAAATGCCTTTGAGGACTACATCAAGGAGAAACTGCCTCGTTTTCACAGATTCATTCGCGGTGTGTATGACAAATACGGCTATCCGATCTCAAAACACATAACAAATCCGACACGGGCAGATGTGGTTTATTTTATAATGAAACCGCTTGAATGGGCATTCGTGGCTTTTTTGTATCTATTTGATGTGCAGCCCGAAAAGCGCATCAGCAGGCAGTACGAGTATTGCGGAAAATAAAAAACTGTATGCAATATCAAAAATAGCATACAGTCTTTGCTTCTTTGTTTTACAGCCATTGTATAAATGCGGTCTTATCGGTGCTGTTGTAGCCCGCGTGCTTGTAAAAATCAAGAGTCTTTTCGCTTTTTGAGCCTGTCAGCAGCATCATTTTGTAGCAGTTTTCTTTGACGGCGATCTGCTTTGCAAAGTCAAGGCACTGTGTTGCATAGCCTTTACCGCGGTGTTCGCCGTGAGTGACGACATTCTCGATAAACGCATACGGTCTGACGTTTCTCGTCAGGTTCGGGATCACCACGCATATGCACGAGGAAACGATCTTCCCGTTCTGCTCGCAGACGATAATGTGGTGATTACTGTCGCCTATCATCTGATCCCAAGTGACTTTAAGGTGTTGGTCATTTTGCGGTATGCTGTCCTCGTGAAGATACAGGTACAGCTCCAGAAGCTGATGCAGGTCGTTCTGATTTGCCTCTCTGATCATAGCCTTTCCCTTTCTCATAGCAAAAGACCGCCGTATCTGCGGCGGTCTTATCTTTTTACTTGAACTTTACAGCTGTGCCGTAAGCCATTACCTCGGCAGCGCTTGCCATAATAGCCGATGTGCCGTATCTGATAGCAACAATGCCGTCAGCGCCCATTTGCTGTGCATTATCAACCATTCTCTGTGTTGCGATGTCACGAGCCTCGTTCATCATTTCAACGTAAGCCTTTACCTCACCGCCGACAAGGTTTCTCAAGCCTGCGCCGATATCCTTTCCGAGGTGCTTTGACTGAATGGTTGAGCCCATAGCCACACCGATGATCTCATAAGTCTTTCCTGGTATGTTTTCGGTAGTTGTTAGAAACATTTTTATTTCCTCCTTATTGTTTATAAAAAATCCCCCATTGTTTGAATGAGGGAATTTTTTGTTTTAGTTGAGATATGTTTCGTAATCAGCATTCTCCTTGAGTATCTCTGCGATAGAGTTCTCAAGCTCCTGATTAGCAGCTCTGCTTCTCACCGTAGCGTCAAGCAGCTTGGTTTCGTTTATCTGATATTCGGACAGCTTCGAGCTGAGGTCTGTGAGCTTTGCATTTATCTCACTGAGCTGAGCATTGAGCTGTGAGATCTCGCCCTCGCACTGTTCGATATTTGTTCTTACCGATGCAAGTTCAGCCTCATCGTGAGCAAGCTCGTTGGCAGTTCTGTCCTTTTCGGCATTCAAACTGTCAAGCTTTGCATTGTTCTCATCTATCTGCTGCTTTGCAAACATCTTCATTTTTTCCATTGGGGTCATTTCTGCGTCACTCTCTTTCAATTCAAATGATATTTGCTCTTCCTGCGGCTGTGCAGGAGTTTCAATGCTGTCAACGGAGTCCATATCAAAGTGAACATCGTCGATAGCTTCTATTGCTTCGTTGGAAGCTGTTGTAAGCGGCTCGTCAAACACGAGGTCATCAGTAGAAAGCGACGGCATCTCGCCGAGCCCGTCATCTTCAAACTTGATATCGGGGATATACTCGCCGTTTTCGTCCGTAGTCGGCTTTTCGGTGATGAACTCATCAATGTTGAATGTATCCTCAACAGCAGGCTGCTGGGTATACTCGTCTGTATATGTCTGCTCTGCGACAGGTTCGGAATAATCGGTATAGTTCTGCACGTCAGCCGTTGCTGTCTGCATCGCATCAGTTTCATACGAAACTGCATAAGGGTCTGCAACAGCGCCCAGACCATACGGGTCATAGCCTGAATACTCCTGCGGCTGTTCCTGCACCTGCGCGTGTTCGGCAGCCTTTTCCTCTGCAAGCTTGGACAGGTTATTGTCGCGCTTGATCTTATCGCTCATAAACGGATTGAAATCTTCCTCATCGGGCTGCGCCGAAGCTGCCTGGGGTGCGGGCTTTGGCTCGATGGTCATCTGATCCATAGCCGTTTTAACTGCTTTGACATCGTTTACGGTGCAGTTAAAAAACTCTGCGATCTTTTTATCGGAATCTCCGCGTTTTATCATCTTTGCGATAGACTCGGTATGCTTGTCGATAAAACCGTTCTCATCATAATTGAGGTTGAGAGCAGCTGCAGGTGCGCCTGCTGCGGAGTGGCTATCGTTCTTTTTCTTCTTCTTGAAAGGGTTGCCTATCTTGCTCATAACACCGCCGCTTTGTTCAGTCAGCGGAGTAACGCCTGTTGGCTGCTGATAGCTCTCATAGTCGGGCATATACTTTTCAAGCAGCGCTCTTGCAGCGCCCTTGTTAAGCTGCATATACGCAGAAATGTCATCAATGCTGTGCCCTTCCTTGTACAATCTTACAACCTGTTCAGAAGTGGATTCCTGTTTCTTTGCCATATGGAAATCAAACCTTTCGTATGTAATATGCACCCCATGCCCTGTCTTAAAACGAGGCTTATATTTAACAGTTAACTAACATATATTATACCTTAATTCTGCAATTATGTCAACAAAAAAAGAACAAGAAAAGAATAAACTAATAACAAATTTGCCGTGTTTTTTTTGTGATTACTGCACAAAACAACTTTTTGCAATCAAAAGATTGCTGTTGAAAATCACGTTGAAACAGGTATTTTTGCTGCTGCGCGTGCATAGATTATACCAAAGGAGTTGTAGCTTATAATGAAAAAGATACAAAATGTAGTGTGTGCGGCGCTTATCTGTGTATTTGCGCTGGTATGGTTCTTTTCAAAGGACGTATCTGTAACTGTTCCTGCGTCGGCAGATGCGGGGGAAAATGTGAACAAAAAGGTCATAGTTCTTGATGCGGGGCACGGCGGTATAGACGGCGGCTGCGTATCGGTGAACGGTGTTGCGGAAAAGGGGATAAACCTGTCCATTGTACAGACTCTGCGCGACTGCTTTGACATTCTCGGCTTTGATGTGGTCTGCACGCGCGAGGACGACCGTTCGATACATGACAGCGGTGTTGAGGGCATCGGCAAGCAGAAGCTTTCGGATATGAAGAACCGTCTTGACATAATCAACCGCTATGATGATGCGCTGGTGCTGTCTGTGCATCAGAATCAGTTCGTTGACGAGCGTTACAGCGGTGCGCAGATGTTCTATGCCAAGGACAGCGATGACAGCCGAAGGCTTGCCGAGTGTATGAAAAAGCAGATCGTATCGCTTTTGCAGCCGAACAACGAGCGTGAAACAAAGCCCGTCGGCAAGGAGATATACCTTATACATAATGCGAAAAGCCCGAGCGTTCTGGTTGAATGCGGTTTTTTGTCCAATCACGATGAGGCAAAGCTCTTGGAAAGCGCGGACTATCAGAAAAAGGTAGCGTTTACCATTCTCACGGGTGCGCAGGAGTACCTGCTGACAATGCCGAAAGAGTAGGGAACTTATATTTCTCCCAAAGCTTGATTTTTGGAAATTACGGTGCTATAATGTACTGGAAGGAAAACCTACTGACTTGGGAGGATAATATGAAGATAAAAAAGACTCTTGCCGTTTTATTGGCATCCGCAATACTCGCGCTGACAGCGTGTTCGGAGGACACGCGCGGGGTGCCGCTGACCGATGATCCTGTCACAACGACAACTACCACACAAGCGACTACCACGACCACCACAAGAGGTACATCTGCCGTTACAACTGCCGCAGCGCCCAAAAGCAGCGTGAATGTTGATTTCAAGACCTACACCTACAAAATGAAGGATGCGCAGAATTACGAGTACGAGATAACTCTCACGTTAAGCCCGTGGATACTTGATACCCAGAGCGAAGTGCTTGATTCTGCGTGGGCAAAGGTGGGTAAGGGAAAGAACAAGCCTGCAATAAACAATATGGGCGCACAGAAGTATGCAAACAATGTATATACTACCCAGCTTTCCGATTCGCAGGGAAGAAATCGTACATTCTACGCGACGATGACAAATATGTATTTCAGCGTGGGAACGATGTCGGTCAAGAATGTCACAAGCGGCTGGGACTTTTCTGCAAGTAAGCCCGGAACGCCGAAGATCGCACTCAACTGGGTATCTGATTTCACAAGGGGTCAAAATTCGGGCAACTATGCACTTATGACTAAAACGTTCTATTCATCGACAGAGAACACCGACATAGGCGAGCTGTATGCAAAACCCAAGATGACAAAGAATACATGGGGACCTGTAACTGTTGTGCTTGCGCACGCCGAGAACATCTCGCCCAAGTATCCCGGCGGTCAGTACGCGGATTATGTCAAATCGGGGTATCTTCTTGCAGACTGGGCTGTGAACGAAACCAAGATAACGATACCTGTGTACACAGGCAGCAGTTCATCGGGCTGGCTGAATAACAACGGAGATAATAAAACGGCTGCTACCACAAAACAAACGTTATCAACTATCAGCCCGAGTGCAAAGGCTAATGATTTAGGGAATGGGCTTTTTGAGCTTGGCGGTCATTATTACAAGGCGTTCAACAACCCTAAAAAATGGGATTTCAATGACAGCAACGCTGCATGTCAGAAAATGGGCGGTCATCTTGTTTCAATAAACTCTCAAGCTGAACAGGACCTGATGGTGAAGATCGCAGGCACGAAAGATAACTATTGGATAGGACTAATCCGCCACGGAAGCACATGGCGTTGGATAGATTCGAGCGAATTTGGGTATACTCACTGGGACAGAGCAGGTGAAGAGGGTGGTCAGCCCGATAATTACGGCGGAAGAGAAAATGTTGCAAGAATAGCCGGTAAGACTGTAAAATACGATGACTGGACAATGAACAAGGGCGGCTGGCTTGACACGAATGCACTTGGAGAAGGTGAAGACTTGTCGACCTACGGATACATCTGCGAGTGGGACTCCAAGCCCGATATGAGCAAAATTACTGAACAGTAAACAAAAAACAGCTCTCCCGATAAACTCGGGGGAGCTGTTGTGTTTTATTACTGCAATTCTCCTCGGTTGAACTCGGAAAGCTCAAGTCCCTCGTTCTTTTCAAGCGCCCAGCGGATATTCCACTCGCTTGTGAAAAGCAGAAGGTAGTTGTCCTTAAAGTCCTTGACAAGCTTGGTGTCGCTTGACAGCTTGAGCGTTTTGGGATCAAGGTCCTTGTTGTCTATCCAGCGTATATACGAGTAGGAAAGGCTTTCCTTGAGAAGATCAACGTTGTATTCGTTCTTCATTCTGTACTCAAAGACCTCCAGCTGAAGCACGCCGACAACGCCGACTATGACCTCCTCCATACCCGTATCAGGCTCGTGGAAGATCTGTATAGCACCCTCCTGCGCGATCTGCGTTGCGCCCTTTACGAACTGCTTTCTTTTGAGAGTATCCTTTTGGCGAACGCGCATAAAATGTTCGGGGGCAAAGGTGGGTATCGGTTCAAACTCGAACTTTTTCTTGGGATCGCAGATAGTATCACCGATAGAGAAAATACCGGGATCGAACACGCCTATTATGTCGCCTGCGTATGCCTCGTCGATTATTTCGCGCTCCTGCGCCATTATCTGCTGCGGCTGCGAAAGGCGCATTTTTTTGTTGCCCTGAACGTGCAGAACGTCCATTTCCTTATCGAACTTGCCCGAGCATACTCGCAGGAAGGTGATCCTGTCGCGGTGTGCCTTGTTCATATTCGCCTGAATTTTGAACACGAATGCCGAGAATGTCGGGTCGAACGGGTCAACGATGCCCTCTGATGACATTCTCGGTGTCGGTGAGGTCGTCATTTCAAGGAAATTTTCAAGGAAAGGCTCTACGCCGAAGTTGGTCAGCGCCGAGCCGAAGAACACGGGCGAAAGCTCGCCCTTGCGCACAGCATCTATATCAAATTCGTAGCTTGCGCCGTCGAGCAGCTCTATATCGTCCGAAAGCGTTTCGTGCAGCCACGGAGTGATGAGCTCATCAAGCGACGGGTCGGAGAGGTCGACCTCTGTTGCAGCGACCTGATGCTGCCCGTTGTTTGCTTCAAAGGAGATGATGTGGTGCTTATCTCTGTCGTAAACGCCCTTGAATTCCTTTCCGCAGCCGATAGGCCAGTTGACAGGGTAGGTCCTGATGCCGAGCTCGTTCTCTATCTGGTCAACAAGGTCAAACGGATTGCGTGCCTCTCTGTCCATTTTGTTTATGAAAGTAAATATCGGTATATGGCGCATAACACAGACCTTGAACAGCTTTCTTGTCTGCGCCTCAACGCCCTTCGATGCGTCGATCACCATTACTGCGGAGTCAGCCGCCATAAGCGTGCGGTAGGTGTCCTCGGAAAAGTCCTGGTGTCCGGGGGTGTCGAGGATATTTATGCAGAAGTCCTTGTACTGGAACTGCATTACCGATGATGTGACGGAAATACCTCTTTGCTTTTCTATCTCCATCCAGTCAGATACCGCGTGGCGCGAGTTCTTTTTGCCCTTTACCGCGCCTGCCTGCGCTATTGCACCGCCGTACAGCAGGAACTTTTCGGTAAGTGTTGTTTTACCTGCATCAGGGTGGGAGATAATGGCGAATGTACGCCGCCTTTTGATTTCTTCTTCCAGAGTTTTCAAGCTCATTCCTCCAAGCAATCGTTTCAATTCAACATACCATAATATTATAACATAATCAGCGCGTGTTTGCAACAAAAATCAAAAAGTTTAAAATTTACGCCGAGAATGTTAATGCTTGATTATTGTGAAAACAGACAAATATAAAGGTTGAATAATATTGAATATGTCTAAAAAAACTTCATAGTCACTTAATTGTATTGAAAAATTGACAGGTTTGTGGTACAATTAAACTACATAAATATGCTGTACGAAAACTATTTTTTTGTCAGCAAAGGGGACATGGAGGACAGATATATGGGATTAGACGGTAAAAAGGAAATATCGTTAGCAAGTTTGCTGCTTATTGTATGCGGAATTGTTACTATGATACTTGCTTTTGTTGCGAACTCGGGTACAAACAAGACCAATGATACAATGAAGAACTTGAAAACGTACTCACAGACGCAGCAGTCGCAGGGGCAGCAGGGCTACAGTGCAACACCCGGAAACATGGATAACAAGAGCCTTGAGACTTTCGATGAATGGTACGGCAAGTCAAAGACCTACGGCACGATAATGATAGCTGTATCAGCGCTGCATATACTTGCAGGTCTTGCGGGACTTGTGCTCGGCGGCAAATCGGGCTCATCGACGATACTGTACGTCATCGGAGGAGTTCTTCTTTTAGCAGCGGCGGGAGTGATAATATATCCGCTTATCGCCAATAAAAAAGAATACGACCAGATAGAAACCGCGTTCAAGTTCATCAAGGAGCTTATGGATAAATTTGGCGGAGCAGCATCGTCACAGGCGCCGTTTGATCTGAACTTTGATATGCTTGCGCTCAAGCCGTTCTCGCAGATCATCACCTACACATCGGCAGTGCTTGGAATAGGTTTCCTCGGTTCTGTTGCACTTGCAAAGCAGCAAGAAGGTTCTTCATCAAGACCTATCGCGCAGAGATCCAACCCTATGAACCTCAGCGGTATAGACCAGCCTGATGATTTCTTTGCACAGTTCAACAAGCCTCCTGTACCGCAGAAGGCACCTGCACCGCAGGGACAGCCGAGACCACAGGGCGCACCGATGCCGCAGGGACAGCCAAGACCACAGGGCGCACCGATGCCGCAAGGTCAGCCAAGACCGCAGGGCGCACCGATGCCGCAGGGACAGCCAAGACCACAGGGCGCACCGATGCCACAGGGACAGCCAAGACCACAAGGCGCACCGATGCCGCAGGGACAGCCAAGACCACAGGGCGCACCGATGCCACAGGGTCAGCCGAGACCGCAGGGCGCACCGATGCCGCAGGGTCAGCCGAGACCGCAGGGTGCACCGATGCCGCAAGGTCAGCCGAGACCTGCACCTAATGTAAGACCGGCTCCGAATGTAATGCCTGCACCGGGCGTTAAGCCTGCTGTACCCGATGATGAAGGACCGATGTCCTCGGGTACTATGGACGAGGTGGTTCTGCCAAGCGCAGAGGATCTGGAGAGGATTCTTGGCGGAATGAGCGGACAGAAATAATAGCAAAAATAAAAAATTCCCGAACCGTAAAAAGTTCGGGAATTATTTTTTGTTTTAGTACAGCTTCTTTATCCACATAGACGGTGCAAACATCATCATCACGGGGATACATTCAAGTCGCCCAAGCAGCATATCAAGGCTCAAAGTGTACTTTGAAAGGTCTGAAAGCTGTGAGAAGTTGCACATAGGTCCGACCTTGTTAAGACCCGGTCCTATGTTATTGAAGCAGGTCGTTACAGATGTGAACGATGTCGTGAAATCCAGATTGTTCAGCGAGATTATCAGCAGCGATGCAAAGAATATCAGAATGTAGATTATAAGGTAGCCGCTTACGCCGTGTACTGTTTCAAGATTGAGTGATTTATCGTCTGATTTGACTACGTTGACTGATTTAGGGTGCAGCAGCTTGCGAAGGTTGCGCTTTGCTGTGCGCACAAGTATCAGCACTCTTGATACCTTGAATCCGCCGCCCGTAGAGCCTGCGCACGCACCTATGAACATCAGCAGTACAAGTATCACCTTTGAGAACTCGGGCCACTGGTCAAAGTCCGCCGTGGCGAAGCCCGTCGAGGTCATTATAGAGCCGACCTGGAAGGAAGAGTATCTGAATGCTTTTGAAAAGCTGTTGTAAACTCCGTACGCCATAGTGTTTGCGCAGATAAGACCGATAGAAACGAATATCGTTCCCAGGTAAAGCTTTAGCTCGGAGTTCTTATAGATATCCGAAAAACGCTTGATGACAATAAAGTAGTAAATATTGAAGTTTACGCCGAACATTATCATAAATACCGTGACAACGCCTTCAATATATGCCGAGTTGTAAAAACCGAGTCCCGCATTCTTGATGCCGAAGCCGCCTGTGCCTGCCGTGCCGAATGTTGTGCAGACGCTGTCGTACAGCGGCATTCCGCCGAACACGAGGAAGATTATCATGATAAGTGTAAGCACCGCGTAGATAACATACAGTATCAGCGCGGAGGATTTGCCCTTTGGTACGAGTTTTTCTACCGTAGGCCCGGGGCATTCCGCACGCATAAGCTGAAGGCTTGATGATTTCTTGTCAGACGGAAGGATCGCTACCGTAAGCACCAGAACTCCCATACCGCCGACCCAGTGTGTAAAGCATCTCCAGAACTGCATTCCCTTTGTGAGAGCTTCCACATCTGTAAGTATTGACGAGCCTGTTGTGGTAAAGCCCGAGATACTCTCGAAAAATGCGTTGCAGAAATTTGGTATCTCACCGCTGATATAAAACGGCAGAGCGCCGTACAGCGATATGACTATCCACGCGGAGACAGCTATCGCAACGCCGTCGCGGAAGTTCATATTGTCTGTATCTTTTAACTTTGTGAGAAATAGTATCGGTATCTGAAGGGCAGCTATGCAGGCTGCAACTATCACAAATACCTGCCAGGTCTTTGTTTCGCCGTAGTACAGGGCGACTGCGGCAGGCAAAAGCATCAGCCCCGCTTCGATGAGCACTATCTGCGCGAGCGAGTGCAGAACTATCTTCTTGTTCAAAAGAATTATCTCCTATTCCAATATGTCTCGCAGCTCTGAAAAGCGCTGGTCTTTGGTTACGATTATGACCGAGTCATCAAGCTCGATGGTGTCGCTTCCGTTTGGAATGATGACCTGACGTTTTCTTATTATCGCACAAATAAGTATGTTCTTTTTTATCCTGACATCCTTCAGAGGAATGCCCGTGAGATGCGGAATATTCTCCTTGATGTTGAACTCTATCGCCTCGACCTTATTGCCTACGATGTGGTAATGCGATTCGATACGGCTTTCAGACGATGCGTTTTCAAGCGAGCGCACATAGCTCAGGATCGTTCCCGTAGTCAGCAGCTTTGGCATAACTATCGTGTCAAGCCCGAGCATTCTCGCCATATCAATGTATGAATCTCTGTTGATTTTTGTTATCGTTTTAGCGCCCGAATTGTTCTTTGCGTACAGTGACATGATGATATTCTCCTCATCAAGTCCCGAGAGCGCCACGAAAGCATCGACTTCCTTGATGCCCTCGTCCAGCAGCAGCTCCTGGTCTGTGCCGTCGCCGTGGATTATCGTAGCTTTCGGCACATCATCGCAAAGCTCTGTGCAGCGGTTGTAGTCTTTTTCTATTACCTTGACGCGCATACCCATTGATGAAAGCTGCTTTGCAAGGTAGTAGCCTATCTTTCCGCCGCCGACTATCATTACCGACTTTATCTTATTCTTGACAAGACCGTTCTCGCGGAAGAAACGCTCTATGTCAGAATGTGATGCTGCAACGTTTATTCTGTCGCCTGCGTGCAGAACAAAATCACCCGAAGGGATAAACGTTCCGCTTTCGCGCTGAACGGCGCAGATAAGAAATTTCAGGCGCAGCCTTTTATATATCTCCGCAAGGGTCAGCCCGATAAGCTGTGAATCCTCCGATATCTTCAGTTCGACCATTTCGACCCTGCCCTTGCCGAACACCTCGACCTTTGCAGCGGTCGGGAAGACAAGTCCGTTTGCTATCTCACGCGCGGTGGTAAGCTCGGGGTTGATTATAAGCGCAAGTCCGAGGTTATTTTTGATTATATCTATCTGGTCATAATACTCGGGGTTTCTTACGCGGCAGATGGTCCTTTTAGCGCCGAGCTGTCTGCCAAGCATACAGCAGACCATATTGAGCTCGTCGTGTGCGGTAGTTGCAATAAGAAGGTCTGCACCCTTGATGCCTGCCTGGAGCTGAACATCGGCTGTGGCACCGTTACCCTCTATACACATTATATCCTGCGAGTTGAGCAGCTTTTTGACCGCCTCGGGATTGCTGTCAACGGCAATAACGTTATGCCCCTCCTCAACAAGCTGCTGGGAGAGCGTACTGCCTATTTTACCAGCACCTATCACTACAAATCTCATAATGGTGATATACTTGCAGATGCAAGTATTTCCTCCTTTTCAATTATAGTAAACACACACTAAATTATACACCCGTGCGGCTGTATTGTCAATATTGAACAGTTGACAAAGAAACCTCACTAAATGGGTCTTTTTTTGTGATTTAGACAGAAAAAACAGCCCGATAAGCACCAAAGCGGTACTATCGGGCTTGTATCAGCCTAATGATTTTTTCTGCCCGTCCTTGCTTATGACGGTGTTGCCAAACTGCGCTCTGACCTGTTTTTCGTAAGCCTTTGGGTTTGGCAGAGAGGGGCTGTAATGGGTCAGCCAAAGCTCCTTTGAGCCTGAACGCGCTGCGATATCGGCGCTTTGCGAGAACACCATATGTCCCTTTTCGCGCGCTTTGTCTATCATATCGTCCTCGCCGTACATACCCTCGCACACAAGCAGGTCTGAATCTTTTGCGAATTCTGCCATTTCGTCAAATGCAACGGTATCGGTCATATAGGTTATCTTTATCGGCGCTCTTGCGTCATCTGTGACCATATCGGTAGTTATCTCCCTGCCGTCAATGATAACGCTCTCGCCGCTGTGCAGCTGCCGCCAGTAGCGAACGTCAACGCCGAGGTCTTCCGCCTTCTGCGGATTGAACACGGGCTTCCTGTCAAGCCTGAAGGAGTATCCGAGGCAGGGTATGCCGTGGCGCAGAGGCAGTGTAGAAACGGTCATATCGTTCCACTGGAGCTGGCTGGTGCGCTTGCTGTCAAGCTCGACTATATCTATGCCGTACGGCAGAAGCGGGCATATGCAGCAGATATTCTTGATTATGCGTGCAAGACCGTTGCAGCCGTAGATGGTGAGCATACTTGTCTTGCCTGTGTTGCCTATTGACAAAAGCAGCCCTGCAAGACCTGAGATATGGTCTGCGTGGAAGTGGGTGATAAAGATAGCATCTATCTTGCTTAGCTTGCAGCCGTATTTGGTGATGGCTATTTGTGTACCCTCTCCGCAGTCTACAAGAGCAGCTCTGCCGTTATATTCTATCCAAAAGGTAGTCAGCCATCTGGCGGGCAGCGGCATAGTTCCGCCTGTACCTGCGAGGCATACATCTATCATTTTCTCACCCTCATTTCAATGCAAAAAACACAAATTATATCTAATATTATGGAACAAACTGTACGATTTGTCAATGCACAAATTGTTAATATGCAAAAAACAAATCGAAATCCGCCGTTATTTAAGGCTGCGTATGTAGTGGAAAAGATACTGCTGTGCGATGCCTTCAAGCCCCTTGGTACACTCGGGCAAGCCGTTTGGATACCACTGCGACATAACGCGCTTGACCCACACATCTTTCGGAAAAGCGTCCACGCGGTAGAAGCCGAACAGCAGCGCACAGTCCGCGACCTTCGGCCCCACGCCTTTTATGGTCATAAGTGTGTTCCTCGCCTCGTCAAGCGGCAGAGTGCGCACGGCATCGAGGTCTATCTCGCCGCCGAGGATCTTTGAGACCGCGTCTACAAGGTACTTTGCGCGAAACCCCGACCGCAGATAGCCGAGGCTGTCGATAGTTTCATCCCGCATCATCTCGGCAGACGGGTAGCCGCCGTAATGCTCGCACAAGCGCCCGATAATGCCCTTTATACGCGGTATGTTGTTGTTCTGGCTGATGATGAATGATGACAGCGACTCCCAGCTGTCCTGCCTTAAAATGCGTATGCCGCCTGCGAACGCGCAAGCCTTTGCGAGCGTTTCATCGCTTGAGAACCTGCGCTTTATCTCGCCGTAATCGGTGTCAAGGTCAAAGTAGTCCTTCCAGATGTTCAGAAAGTCCTGCTCGGTCGTATCGTGCAGCCTGAAAAGGTCGCTGCCGTTTTCGCAGCTTATGGTGAGCTGCTTGTTGAGGAATGCGCCGTGATAAGTGTTCCCTGCGATCTTTTCCCAGCGGAACGCCTGCCCGCAGTCAAGGGTATCATCAAGCGCAAAGTCGCTTTGGCGCAGCAAAATATCATTTCCGTCGATCTTATAGTCAATAGCCATTTTTCACACTCCGTACTGCCATTTTATGCAATCAGGTCTTGTCAGGGTGAGGCAGAATTCTCTGACGCACTGCAAAGCGGTGTCTATGCTTATCACAGCATCGGCAGGGGCTTCCCATTCGACTCCGCCTGCGAGAAAGATCGCGCTTTGCGTGCTTTCGCTGCGGGACATCCACATATCGCCTTCGTCCGCGCCGAAATAGTTCACGCACGCATTTCCGCCGTTTGTCAGCAGCGCAAGGCAAGGGTATTTTTCCCTGCCGCTTATCCATATCTCGCGCGATGTGCGCACGGCGCTTTCGATCTGCTCGGTGCTGTCGGTGAAAAAGGCCGAATCCTCGGTGCTGATGTGCATTTTCCGCATACTCCTTAATTTACACAAAATACTTGAAAAACCTCTCAAAATACATTATATTATAATCAGGCTGATTTTTCAAGAGGAAAGGACAGGTTTTATGAGAGAAAGTATTCTGACCATACCCGTTACCGAGATCTTCGAGCCAAAGTGCGGCTGCCCGATCTGCACGCTGCGCGACACGCTCGAGAGCAGAACAGTCGATTACATAATGGGCGCGGCGATGATGGAGCCTGATGTGCGCATGGAAACCAATAAGCTGGGCTTTTGCCATGTGCATTTTGAGCAGATGCGCGCGTGCAAGAACAGGCTATCGCTGGCGCTGATGCTGCAAAGCCACTTGCAGCACTTGCAGGGCGAGCTGTCGAAAAAGAGCCTTTTCCATGGCAGGAATGCCAAGCGCAAGACCGTTTCCGCAGTCAACGAGAGCTGCTTTGTATGTTCAAAGATCGAGTGGGGAATGAGCCGCATCATGCGCACCTTGTTCGAGATGTACGAGCAGCAGGAGGACTTTCGCAAGCTGTTTGAGCAGCAGCAGATGCTTTGCCTGCCGCATTACGAAATGCTTATCGAAATGATGGACGACAGCCTTGACAAGAAGCTGCACAAGCGCTTTTCGCAAGCCTGCGCCGAGCTTATGAACAAGTATCTGAACGAGCTGGAGAAGGACGTTTCGCACTTTTGCAAGATGTATGATTACCGCAATACGGGCGCGAATGCCGATTGGGGCAACTCAAAGGACTCTGTCGAGCGCGCAATAAAGTTTCTGACAACAAGGTAGTTTTCGTAGATTTTCGCTGTGCGGATGTGAAAATTTTTATGCAGCCGTTTTTGCATAAAAGTCCAACTTTTTGGACATAATTATTCCAGCAGACAATATGATGTCGCGTATGGCGGCAAGTGTACAATTGTTTGTACAGGAGCGCTGAAATTGTAAATTTTTCGACAAACAAATTCAGCATCGGCTGCAAAGCCCATAACAAAAAGGGCTGGTTGTCAAGAGGAAATTTTAACGGCAATCTGTTCATAGAACGGTCATAAATAGAGCTGCATTTTTTGACATTTTCAGACAATTTACGGCGAAAAACTATCATTTTTTTAACGCCGGATCACTTTCAACAATGTGAAAATGCTTTATTATCATTGAATTTTCAAAGATTTCAACGTACTTTTCAACACAAATCACGTTTGGAGATGTTGAAAACCCTGTGTTTTCAACAGAAAAGTTGAGAAATGTTGAAAACTCCTCTGAAAAATTACATATGCTGGATAAAATATGTAAACTTTAGAAAATGGAGAATTGTCGGGAAATGATAAAGGGAGTTAATAAACAAATCATCGAGATTAAATGTCCAAATGATGAACACTTTGAAAAAATATTGTTGTTTGTGAACGCCGAAAAATGCTGTACTTCTGACAGGGAACTTGACGAAAAAGCGAAACGCTTTGCGAAAAGATTTCTTGACTGTCACGGTCATAAAAGCCGCACGGGAGTGAAGGATATTCTGCGCCGGAACAAGCTGACTGTCGGTGTGTGCGCGGCGGCTGTCGCAGGTGCGGCGGTGTATGCGGTGTCGGTCTTTGTTTAGGCGCAGTTTGTTGAAAATTACTATTCATAGGTTTTATATTTGTTTAAATCGTTAAAATTCTCGAAAGCTATTGGCTTTTGAGAATTTTTGTGTTATAATGAATTGTTGAAATCATTATGTGGAAAGAGTAGGCTTATGAAAAAAGAATTTCAAAACAAGCCCGAAGAGGACAGCTCGTGGGGATCCCAGCTGATAGTTGGCAGAAATCCCGTTATCGAGGCGCTTAAAGCGGATAAGCTGATAGATACGGTCTATGTGAATCCTCAGGCAACGGGCTCGATCACGCTGATATGCAAAATGGCAAAGGAAAAAGGCATAACGCTCAAGCAGGTCAGCGAGATAAAGCTGAATAATATGGCTAAAGGCGCGTCACACCAGGGCGTTATCGCGGTGGGTGCGTGCGCGGAATATGTCCAGCCCGAAAGGCTGCTTGAGATCGCGCAGGAAAAGGGTGAGGATCCGTTCATCATAATCTGTGACGAGATAGAGGATCCGCACAATCTCGGTGCGATAATCAGGACTGCCGAGGCTGCGGGCGCTCACGGGGTGATAATCCCCAAAAGGCGAAGCGCATCGCTCAACCATACGGTCTTCAAGACCTCTGCGGGCGCGGCGAGCTGGCTGCCTGTGGCAAGGGTCGCAAATCTTGCGGCAACAGTCGATATGCTCAAGAAAAACGGCGTGTGGATATACGGCACTGACGGCAGCGGCGAAAGCTATGACAGCGTAAAGCTTGACGGTCCCATAGGGCTGATAATCGGCTCGGAGGGCTTCGGAATGGGCAGGCTGCTGAAGGATAAATGTGATTTTCTGCTGAGTCTGCCGATGGCAGGGAAGGTCAATTCCCTCAATGCGTCGGTGGCGGCGGGCATATTTATGTACGAAGTTGTCAGACAGCGTAAGAAATGAAAAATGGAGTGATATATCTTGGCAGATAGATTTTCAGTCGATGACCTTTTGTCAGAATATAACGATAAGCTTGACCGCTTTGATGCAGGCAGGTTCGCGCAGGAAAGGCGCGATGAGCTTGAAAAGCAGGCGCGCGCGGCGCAGGAACAGCCCGAAACGGCGCAGGATATAAGTGCGGTCATCGAACAGGAGGAGCCCGAGCTTGTAAGCGGCGGGGAAGTGCAGGAAACCGCGAACAATGCGTTTTCTTATCCCAAAGACGTTACGCAGGAGTTTGACAGTCAGCCCGACCAGTGGATACCTGAGGAAAACGTCAGCGAGGCCGAGCCTGTTATCCCCGATACTCCGATGCAGAGCGAAAGTATTGATACGCAGCCGCAGGAGGATAGTCCGCAGCAGCCCGAAGATGAAGATGCGCAGCCGCCTTTTGTGGAGGATATGCAGCAGCTCGGCGAGCCCGACGAGGACGATTTTGAGGCACAGGCAAGAGAGCTGGGTCTTGATGAAAAGGATATTGAGATGCTGCGCAAAAAGCGCAACGCTGCGACGATAAAGAATCTGTCGAAGATGAAAAAGCAAAAGGCAAAGCGCGGCGAAAGCGTTTCACCAAAGAACAGGGCAAGTCTTAAAGACCTGAAATTGAGCCTCACGGGGAAGATAATCCCCAAGACAGAGGAATTTGATAAATCGCAGATACCCGACAGCAGCACGGGCTATGAGGAGAGGACGGAGTTCCTTACCAAGCGCAGACGGCGCAAGGTGGAGAGCTTCAGGCTCGATTCACAGCAGGAGGAGATGCTCGGTCAGCTTGATGAACAGCAGGAGAGCAAAGCCTCGAGCACTGACGAGTTTGAAAGCTTTGAACAGGCTCCAGAGCTGCTCGCGGAGATAAGAGAGCTTAAAAAGACGCTGAAAAGCAGGCTTACGGTGCTTCTTGCAGCGGGAATCGTTTGTATGCTGCTTGCGTTTGCAAATGATTTCAGATTTGCGCTTTTCGGCATATTTGACAGAACAAAGTATCCTGCGGTGTATACGGTGCTGAATGTGCTGCTCGGATTTGTGGCAGTATTTGAATCTTACACCGTATTAAGCGCGGGAATAAAGAACCTTATCAAGTCAAGTGCCGACTGCGACTCGCTTGCGGCGCTGAGTATGATAAGTGCGATGATATCGGGCTTTATGGCGCTGTTCTCGACAGGTTCGGTAGCGGGAAGGTATTATCACATCTACATCGGCGCTGCGATAATCGGTCTTGTATTCAACACCGTTGGCAAGCTGATGATAGTCAGCCGTACGGAGAACAATTTCAGATACATAGCAGGCGCATACGACAGATACGCCGTAAAAACGGTCGAAAACGAGGACGTTGCCGCGAACTTTACGCAGGGCTATGTCGAGCAGTACCCTGTGCTTGCAAAAATGCAGAAGACGGAGTTCGTGAAGGACTTTATGAAAAACAGCTACTGCACCGATGTTTCGGACGTTTTCGCAAGGCGCATATGCCCGCTGGTGCTGCTGGGCGGTCTGCTGCTGGGACTTTTATCGTTCGTGTTCGACAAGAACCCTGCAAACCCCGTTGACAAGATAATCACCGCGCTTGCCGCACTCTCGGGAACTATCACGATGTGTTCGTCAATGGCGCTCATACTAATCGTGAATATGCCGATGACAAAGGCTTCAAAGAAGTACCTTCAGCATTCGGCGATAATGCTTGGCTACAACTCGGTCGACGAGTTTGCCGACACCAACGCGGTGCTGGTCGAGGCAAAGCAGCTTTTCCCGACGGGAATGGTCGATTTTATCAATCTGAAAATGCTTTCTACAACGCCTATCGAGGAATGTATACTTATGGCTGCGAGCCTTACAAGTCAGGCGGACAGCGTGCTGAAATCGGCGTTTTACAAGATGCTGCTGGGCAAGACCGAGATGCTCTACCCGGTAGAGAGCTACATCTACGAGGACGGTCAGGGTCTTTCGGGCTGGATAGAGAACAAGCGTATACTGCTCGGCACGAGAGAGCTTATGGAGAACCACTCGATAGAGGGCTTGCCGTCAGAGGCAAAGGAGCGTGAGCTCGCAGGCTCGAATGCTGCGGTCTATCTGTCGATATCGGGCGTTGTTACAACGCTTTTCGTGGTAAGGGCAGTTGCAAATCCGTCTATCGCAGCGTGGATGCAGGAGCTTGAAAGTGAGGGCATCGTAACGGTAATAAGAACTGTTGACAGCTTCCTCACAAAAGACTACATCTGCTCGGCTTTCGGCGTTGACAGATCGTCTGTAAGATTTTTGCCGTTCAGATACCACAAGGACTATGACGAGCAGACCGACTATGTGCCAAGCACATCCGCAACGGTCATCTGCAGCGGCCACTTCCAGTCGCTGGCAATGCTTATCCTTGGTGCTAAAAGGCTCAAAGCCGCAGCTGATATAGGTGTTGCATTCCAGTTCGGCGGCGCAGTAATGGGCGCTTTCCTGTGCTTTATCATGGGAGTTACGGGCTCGTTCTCGCAGATAAGCGCCTCGGCAGTGCTTGGTTATAACCTGCTGCTTGTGGCTGTCGCGCTGCTGGTGAATAAAGTCAAAAAGGTATGATGATAAAAGTGCTGCTGCATTGACGGCAGCACTATTTTTTCAAAGGACTTGAAAATCGGGGCGGAATGTACTATAATGTTTATAACTATCATCTTTATGGAGGTATCGCAATGAAGCTTCTGGCAAGGGCAGTTTTGTGCTGTGCGGCTGCAGCGATGTGTCTGTGCATGGCAGGCTGCGAAAAGAAAAAAAATGATTCAACGGCTTCTGATGTTTCATCGCAGGTGCAGTCCGATTCGTCTGCAAGTCCGTCAAAGGTCGAGATAAAAAAGTACACTTTCCCGTCGTTCCTTACTAACCTTGAAGAGCCTGACCTGCTGTCGCGCGAGGTGTATCAGAGCTTTGACAGGAGTAAGGTGGAAACGCCTGTTGAAACGCAGAAGTTCCCGGAATACAACTGCATATCAAAGGTCGCGGACAAGGTGTACACATACTCCGCAGGTGGATATGTGGGCATTCTTGACGGACTGGGTCACGTTCTTATAAAAGCGGATAAGTACACGAAGATAACAACAGTCTCAAACGATGTTATAATGTGCTCCTATATGGATAAGCAGAAAGAGGCTGCCGATCATTACAAGCTTTATGATAACGGCACCTTGGCAAAGTACGACCGCAAGGGCTTTTCGGCGGATTCGATAATCATTGCCGAAAGTGCCGATGAGAACCAGACTTCCGCAGAGGGCGAGAAAAAGTTCCTGATACAGATAGAGCGCGGACGATATGTTGAAGACCCTGCGGGAAACTACCTGTGGGATTCTGCCGAAAAATGCGACCCGCAGAAGATAAGCACAGGCAAGACCTACCGCGCTTACTATAAAGTCTCGCACAACGGCGCATCGTACTATATCTGCTTTGATGAGTATTACAACTATGTTATCTACGAGGCATCGTATGCGCGCATACGCCTGAAGATAGGCAACGTCAGCGGCGAGTGCTATGTACAGAGCTTTGACGATTATACCGAGCTTAACCGAATGGTCAAGAGCTTTGGCAAGGCGCAGGCGACAACTACGCCCGATGCTAACGAAACGCTTGACTATATCCAGATAACCTTCGGGCTCAATTCGCCCGACCAGCAGGAGCTTACGATATCATCGGACGGCTGGTGCCTTGTTGACAATATCACCCACAACAATCAGCCGGATAACAAATACTTTGCGTGCTATGACAAGGATAGCTTTGTCAGCCTCGTTCAGTGGGTGGAACAGGTCCTTTCAAAAGAATATGTGCTGAAAAAATAAAACAGCTGCTAAAATGCAGGGGAATGACAGATCTCCTGCATTTTTTTGTGAAAACCGCGCTGTTTCGGTTGACAAGGGTATGCAGTTGTGATATAATATATTTACTTATGAAAGCTTTTCTGCATAATTTGAGCCGTGGTGCGAATACTCTTAACAAAGAGCGTAAAAAGGAGTGTTCGGCTATGTGTTTGCAGGAAGACGAAAACGAGCAGTGCATGAGTGAAAACGTGCAGGAGCAACAGCAGCAGATCGTTGAGTTCGGAAGTGCTCTGCCCGTAAATGCAAAGCACAATATCCACTGCCTGAATATCATCGGGCAGGTCGAGGGGCACTATATACTGCCGCCGCAGAACAAAACTACAAAGTACGAGCATATCATACCTGCGCTGGTGGCTATCGAGCAGGACAGAACGGTTGAGGGACTCGTGATCATCCTCAATACAGTCGGCGGCGATGTTGAGGCAGGACTTGCTATCGCAGAGCTTATCGCAAGTATGAAAACGCCCACGGTGTCGCTCGTGGTGGGCGGCGGTCATTCGATAGGCGTGCCGCTTGCAGTCAGCGCAAAAAGGTCGTTCATAGTGCCAAGCGCAACGATGACCATTCATCCGGTGCGTATGAACGGAACGGTCCTTGGCGTACCGCAGACGCTGTCATACTTTGAAAAAATGCAGGACAGGATAGTGCGGTTTGTGTGTTCAAACTCAAAAATGTCGGCGCACAGGTTCAAGCAGCTGATGCTTGCAAACGGGCAGCTGGTGAATGATGTGGGCTCGGTGATCGACGGCGAAACTGCGGTGAGAGAGGGCCTTATCGACAGGCTCGGCGGCTTGAGCGACGTTATACAGTGCCTTTATGATATGATCGAGAACGATTCGGAAAAAGAGGTGATAAGCGGTGTTTCACACGGTGATCGACCTCTATGACGTTTTCAGGACGGATCTTTTCGTTCAGGCTTTTCCAAAGCGAAAGCAGCTTTTCAGCACCGTTCCTGCGGACTATGTGAGCCGCAGCGGCTTTTATATATGACATAATTTAGGGGGACATGATATGAGTACAATAAGTGCTATTTTTCAGGCGATAATCCAGGGACTTACCGAGTTCCTGCCCGTGTCAAGCTCGGGACATCTTTCGCTGTATCAGCACTTTACAGGCAACAGCGGCGATGGCGCGCTGTTCTTTTCGGCAGTTCTGCATTTAGGCACGCTGCTGGCGGTGTTCATCGCATTCAGACCCAGAATAATCAGGATGGTAAAAGAGTTTTTCTCGATGATAAGCGACATCGCACACAAGAAGTTCTCGCTGAAAAAGGCAAACGGCGACAGAAAAATGGTGGTAATGATAATCGTTTCAACTATGTGTCTGCTGCCATTTGCGATATTCAAGGGCTGGTTTGAGTCGGTCGCAGAGGATTCAAGCATTTTTGCAGAGGGGCTTTGCTTCCTCTACACAGCGGCAATACTGTATATGTCTACCAAGTGTATGAACGGCAGAAAGCAGGCGGTCAATATCACAGGACGTGATTCCGTGATCGTTGGTCTGTTCCAGGGCGTTGCGCTGCTGCCGGGCGTTTCAAGATCCGGCTCAACGATAAGCGCAGGACTTTTCTGCGGCTTTACGAGAGAGACCGCGGTCGAGTATTCGTTTATACTGGGCATACCCGCTATACTTGCAGGCTGCCTTTCAGAGCTGCTCAAAGCCATCAAGCAGCACGCAGCTATCGAGTGGGGCAACTGCCTGATAGGATTTGTTGTTGCGGCTGTGGTCGGCCTTGCGGCAATCAGGCTGATAAACTGGCTGGTAAAATCGGACAGATTCAGGATATTTGCTTACTATACCCTCGCACTCGGCGGCGTTGTACTTGTCATCGCAATAATCGAGGCGATAAGCGGAAAGGTAATATCATTCGCATAGATCTTGCTTTTATGAAAAAGTCTGGAAAGTGTATTTCAGACTTTTTTGTGACTTTTGAATGCAAATCACGGAAAGGAAAATGTGTTAGAAATGGCGGCGAAAAACAACGGCACAAGCTCTGCAAAAAAGAATACCGCTAAAAAAACCGCACCGGCAAAGTCTGCAAGCGGCGCTAAAAAGTCTGCGGGCAGGACTGCGGGCAAGAAGGCGCAGTCTGCGGCGGACGCCAAAAAGGCTGCAAGGGCAAAGGAAAACAGGCGGCTGTGGTCGTACATACTGTTCTTTGTCGGCATTTTTGAGCTTTTTGCGACATACATAAAGGGTGACGGCCTGTGGAACAAGCTTTACTGCTTTAACCGCGGAATGTTCGGCATAAGCGTATTTCTCTTTGCGCCTATGCTTATTTATGTTGCGCTGATGATAGCATCTGATTACAACAAAAATACCGTCCTTGCCAAGCTGATAGAGGGAACGGTGCTTATGCTGCTGTTCAGCGGCGGCGCACAGATACTTCAGGTCGGCAGCGTGCAGGGCGCATCATTTTTGCGCAAGATAGAATGGCTGTACGACAGCGGCGTGAAGCTCAAAGGCGGCGGTGTCGCAAGTGCTGTGCTTGGCTGGCCGCTGCTTGCGGCGTTCAAGCGCGTGGGCGCGGCGATAATCATTATCCTTATGGCGTTTACGTTTATAATGATACTGACCGATATAACCCTGCCGCAGCTTTTCAGGGCAATAACCAAGCCTTTCAAAAGCGGATACAGGGCAGTCAGCGAGGACAGATACGAGCGCGCCGAAAGGGCAGCGCAGAGGCAGGAAAGCTCCGGGCAGCAGCCTGAACAGATAAATAAAAAACAAAGACGCGGCGTGCAGCTTCCGCCCGTGCAGGAGCAAAAGCCTCACAGACGCTTTTTCAGAAAGGGCAAGCCCGATGCGCAGGTGGATTTTGCAAGGTATCTTGAGGAGGAAAAGAAAGAGCGCGAGCAGGAGTACATCACCGACCATAACGAGTTTGACTTTATGGACATAGATCCTGCCGAGCTCCCGAAGATAGAGCCAAATCAGACCGAGCAGGAGATACCGCAGCAAAAGCCTGCAAAGAAGAACAAGGAGCTTGAAAGGATAATCGCCAAAGCTGTCGCAAGGGCAGATAAGCCCGAGCAGGAGAGCAAGGAGGCAAAGACTGCTGAAAAGGCAGAAGAAAAAACCGAGCCGCCTGCCGAGGTACACGTTGAAAAAAGCGGTCAGACGACGCTTTTCGAGCAGGAGGAAAAGATACCTGCGTACGTTTATCCGCCTGTTGATATACTCAAATACGCAAAGAACAAGACCTCTGCGGAGGTAGTTCAGCAGGAAATAAACGAAAAGGCTGAAAAGCTCGTTTCCACGCTGGAAACCTATGCCGCTAAATCAAGGATAGTCAGCGTTTTCCACGGCCCATCGGTAACAAGATATGAGCTTGAACCCGCAGCAGGCGTAAGAGTAAACAAGATAACGGGACTTTCCGATGACATCGCACTCAACCTTGCTGCAACAAGCGTGCGTATCGCGCCTGTGCCGGGCAAGCCGTGCATCGGTGTCGAGGTGCCTAACGTAAACAGGGAAATGGTCTCGCTGCGCGAGCTTATCGACAGTGATGAGTACAGAAACTCCAAGGGCAAGCTGACATTTGCTGTCGGCAAGGACATTGAGGGAAATATCGTTATAGGCGATATCGCAAAAATGCCGCATCTGCTCGTTGCAGGTACTACGGGTTCAGGTAAGTCGGTGTTTACAAACTCTATCATTCTGAGCATACTGTATCACGCATCACCCGATGAGGTAAAGCTGATACTTATCGACCCTAAAAAAGTCGAGTTCCCGATATACAACAATATACCGCACCTGCTTATCCCCGTTGTTACCGAGCCTTTGAAGGCGGCAGGCGCGCTGGGCTGGGCTCTCAACGAAACTATCAAGCGTTATAACAGGCTTGAGGCTAACCATGTCAAGAGCCTGCACGAATATAACTCGCTTATCCGCAGCGAGCGCAAAAAGCCCGAGGGCGAGCGCAACGAGGAGATCGCAAAGCTCGATATCCTGCCGCAGATAGTCATCGTTATCGACGAGTTTGCGGATCTGATGATGGCGGCAAAAAGCGAGGTCGAGGACACCGTGTGCCGTATCGCGCAGATAGCGCGTGCAGCAGGCATACATATGATAATCGCTACGCAGTCACCGAGAAAGGACGTTATCACGGGACTTATCAAGTCAAATATCCCTTCAAGAGTTGCGCTGAGCGTTTCAAGCATTATGGACTCGAGAGTTATCTTTGACTACGGCGGCGCGGAAAAGCTGCTTGGCAACGGCGATCTGCTGTACAAGCCCGTGGGAATGAAAAATCCTATGCGTATACAAAGCGGCTTTGCTTCGACAAAGGAGATAAACGAGGTAGTTGAGTTCCTCAAGAGCGAGCATCCGACGCAGTACAGCGAGGAGGTAATGCACGGCGTTGAGGAGAATATACCGCAGCCAAAGGGCGGCTCGGGTGATGATGCGGGCAGCGGCGCTGATGTTGTTGTCAATGCAGATGATGATCTGATAGATCAGGCTATCTCTATTATCGTGCAGACAGGACAGGCATCGACCTCGTTCCTGCAAAGAAAGCTCAAGCTCGGTTTTGCAAGGGCTGCAAGGATCATGGACGAGATAGAGGAAATGGGCGTTATCGGTCCGCAGGAAGGCTCAAAGCCGCGCCCTGTGCTGATAAGTCAGCAGGAATGGATCGAAATGAAAGCAAGAAGATAAACAGTAAACGAAGGGGGAGTGAGAGCTTTGCAGCAAAACAGGAACAAGCTTGGCGGCAGCTCTCGCAAGCCTGAAAGCTCGGGGGGCAGTACGCAGCTTATATTTATCGGCGTGGGACTGATAGTGCTTGCGCTGCTGATATTTGGCGCACTATTTCTGTTTGGCAGGGGCGGCGACAGCAGCTCGAAGCCCGAAAGTACATCAAGCGGCGAAAGCACGGCTGAAAGCAGCTTGCAGGGCACAACGCAGACCAAAGCGAGCGAGGGCTCAAGCTCACAGGCGCAGACGCAAAAGGCTGTAACGACAAGCGCGCAGGAGCAAGACTCTTCGCAGAGCGCAAAGCCCGAAGCTGACGCGCAGATGCAGGTGCATTTTATCGACGTTGGACAGGGCGACTGTACGCTGATAACCTGCGGCGGCGAGGCTATGCTCGTTGACAGCGGAGAGCGCGATGACGGCGATACGGTCATAAACTACATCAAAAAGCTGGGCGTGAAGAGCTTTAAATACATTATCGTCACGCACCCGCATACAGACCATATGGGCGAGATGCCGGATATCCTAAAGGCGTTCAAAACGCAGTATTTCATTATGCCGAAGGTACCCGACAGTATGGTGCCGACGATCATGCGCTACGAAAAAATGCTCAAGCAGGTCAAGGCGCAGGGGCTTTCTGTCACCTGGTCAAGCGATGCGAGCTATAAGCTGGGCAGCGCCGAGGTCAGAACGTTTACGCCCAAACAGCAGCAGGAGGATCTCAATAACTACTCAACGCTTGTCAAGGTCACCTGCGCGGGCAGATCGGTGCTTATCACGGGCGACTGTGAGACAGCGGAGGAAAAGGATATCATGTCGCAGAAGTTCGACCTGCGGGCAGATGTTCTGAAAATCGCGCACCACGGAAGCTACGCGGCATCTTCCTACGAGTTCCTTGAAACCGTCGTGCCCGAGTATGCCGTGATATCCTGCGGAAAGGATAATGACTACGGTCATCCGCACGATTCTGCGATGAAGCGCATACGCAAGAAAGTGAAAAACATCTACATAACCAAGGATAACGGAACAGTCGTTTTTGACTGCTCGGCAAGCGGTATCAAGGTCAAAGCGCAGAGGTGACAGCGGCTTATGGGTTTTGAAATGACTGTTGACAGGATAGAAAAAACGCAGAAAGGATACGTCATAATCGGCGAGCGCGGCGAAGATGCTGTCAGTATAAAAGTCAGCAGGCTTTGCGGCGTTAAAGAGGGAGATGTTATCCTGGTGAACAAGGCACGCATAAGAGTGCTTGAAGATAAAACACGGCAAAGACGCGAACATATCATAAAATTGCAGCAGGAATTGTCTGATTAAAGGAGTGCACGCGGTATGAACAAGGACTTGTTTTCACTAATAGGCGAAAAGCTCCCGTCATTTTCAAAGGGACACAAGCTTATCGCAAATTATATCCTTGCCCACTACGACAAGGCGGCGTTTATGACGGCGCAGAAGCTGGGCAGGACGGTCGGCGTGAGCGAATCTACGGTCGTGAGGTTTGCCTCGATGCTCGGCTATGACGGCTATCCCGCACTGCAGAAAGCTTTGCAGGAAATGATGCGTTCAAGGCTTACGGCGGTGCAGCGTATAGAGGTCACAAGCGACCAGATGAACGGCGAGGACGTGCTTGAAAGGGTACTCAACCAGGATATCGACAGGATACGCCGCACGCTCGAAGAAACGAGCAAGCAGGATTTCAAAAGCGCGGTCGACCGCATAACTGCGGCGAATACTATATACATAGTCGGCACAAGAAGCTCGGCATCGTTAGCTGCGTTTCTTGGCTACTATCTGTCGCTTATCTTTCCGCGCGTAAAGCTCGTGCCGTCTACTACGACATCGGAGCTTTTTGAAAGAATAATGCACATTGATGAAAAAGACCTTATGATAGGCATTTCCTTCCCAAGATACTCAAAGCAGACGGTCAAGGCGCTTGACTTTGCAAAGCACAACGGCGCAAAGGTCGTGGCGATAACCGATTCTGCAAGCTCGCCAATAGCAAAGTATGCGGACAGCCTTTTGCTTGCGCGCAGCGATATGGCATCCTTTGTCGATTCGCTCGTAGCGCCTCTGAGCCTTATCAATGCGCTCGTTGTCGCAGTTTCGATAAAGAACCGCGACATCGTTTCGGAGACCTTTGAAAGACTTGAACGTGTCTGGGACGAGTATGACGTTTACACCAAAAGCGGAGAGGACAATCAATGATGCGGGACTGCGTTATCATCGGCGGCGGTGCAGCAGGGCTTATGTGTGCGGTGCAGACTGCGCGGCGCGGCAAAAGTGTCACGCTGATAGAGCATATGGACGGCTGCGGAAGAAAGCTTGCGATAACGGGCAAGGGCAGATGCAATGTCACCAATAACTGCGATGTTGAAACGGTGCTTGCCAATATACCGCGCAATCCGCGGTTTATGTACTCGGCACTCAACGGTTTTTCGCCCGATGATACTATGGCTTTTTTCGAGAGCCTTGGCGTAAAGCTGAAAACAGAGCGCGGCAACAGGGTCTTTCCGCAGAGCGATGATGCAAAGGAGATAGTATCCGCGCTTGTTAAAGCCGCAAAAGAGGCGGGCGTGGATATCGTCTATGACGAGGCGCGCTCTCTTATCACGCAGGACGGTGCCGTAAAGGGCGTTAAGACCGCACAGGGCGAATACCCTGCACGCTGCGTTGTTGTCGCATCCGGCGGCAGGTCATATCCCAAAACAGGCTCAACGGGTGACGGGTACAGGTTTGCAAAGCAGGTCGGACATACCGTCACGGCGATAACACCGTCGCTTTGCCCCGTTGTAACCGTGCATAGCGAGGAATGTGCATCGGCAATGGGACTCTCGCTGAAGAACTGCACCCTTTCGCTTTTTGAGCAGGGCAGAAAAAAGCCCGTGTACAGCGAGCTTGGCGAAATGCTTTTCACGCATTTCGGGATTTCGGGACCGCTGGTGCTTTCAGCAAGCGCGCATATAGCAAGCCCCGAAAAGAAAAGCTACCTCTTTGAGATAGACTTAAAGCCCGCGTTGAGCGACAATCAGCTTGACGAGCGCATACTTCGCGATTTTGCACAGTTTGAGAACAGGGAGTTCCAAAACAGCCTTGTAAAGCTGCTGCCCGCAAAAATCATACCGATAATCGTAAAGCGCAGCGGGATAGACCCGACCAAGCGCGTGAACCAGATAACAAAAGAGGAAAGGCAGGCGCTTGTGCGCGCCGTAAAACACCTTGATCACACGCTTTTGCGCTTTCGCCCGATCGACGAGGCGATAGTCACACGCGGCGGAGTAAAGGTGAGCGAGATAGACCCGAAAACTATGCAGTCAAAGCTTTGCTCGGGGCTGTACTTTATCGGCGAGGTGCTTGATGTTGACGCCTATACAGGCGGCTTCAATCTTCAGATAGCGTTCTCAACAGCGCATAGCTGCGCAGTCCACATAGCTTGTGAAAATACCTGAAAGGAATGAAAAATCATGAAAATAAATGTTGCCCTTGACGGACCTTCGGGCGCAGGAAAATCCACGATAGCAAAGGCGGTCGCTAAAAAGCTGGAGTATGTTTATGTAGATACGGGCGCGCTTTACCGCACTATCGCGTACTATGTCATCTCCTGCGGGATCGACGTAAAGGACGAGGCTGCGGTAGTTTCCTGCCTTGACAAGATAAAGATCGAGCTGAAATACATCGGCGGCGCACAGCACGTTATGCTCGGCACAGAGGACGTTTCGGACAAGATAAGAACCCCCGAGATCTCAATGGGTGCCTCGGCTGTTTCGGCTATACCCAAGGTAAGAGAGTTCCTGTTCGGATTGCAGCAGGATATCGCAAAGCATAATAACATCATTATGGACGGGCGCGATATCGGTACCGTTGTGCTGCCCAACGCGCAGGTGAAGATATTCCTCACCGCAGCGGCGGAGGAAAGAGCGAACAGGCGCTTTAAAGAGCTTCAGGAAAAGGGCGACCCGTCTACCTACGAGCAGGTGCTTGAGGATATAAAGCAGCGCGATTACAACGATACCCACAGGGATATCGCACCGCTGAAAAAGGCGGACGATGCAATTGAGGTCGATTCGACCAATATGACGCTTGATGAGGTCATCAGCACTATCGTAAAGATCATCGAGGATAAGACCGCAGGCGAGGGCGGCGGCGATGACGGCGAAAAGAAATCTATTCGTGCGACACGCGAGCTTATGCCCGTGCGCCCGATAAGCAAAAAGAAAAAACTGACGTTTATAAAGCTGTTTTTCTATAACATCCTGCGCTACATAACTATCTTTGTCTACCACTGCTACTATAACATCAAGTGGGAGGGCAAGGAGAATGTCCCCAAGGACGGCGGAAATATTTTTGCCTCCAACCACCGCAGCTATCAGGACCCTGTGTTCACAGCGCTCGGAGCAAGAGTGCCTATATCGTATATGGCGAAAGAGGAACTTTTCCATAAAAACGTCTTTTTTACGGGACTTATCAAGCTGTTCGGCGCTTTCCCCGTTGTAAGAGGCAAGGGCGATATGCAGGTCATCGACACCTCTATCGAAAAGCTTGAAAAGGGCAGAAATCTGGAGATATTCCCCGAGGGTACCCGCTCTAAGGACGGAAAGGTAGGCAAGGGCAAAACAGGCGTTGCACTTATCGCCGCCGTTGCGCAGACTAAAGTCATCCCCGTGGGAATAAACTTTGAGGGTGAAAAGCTTAAATTCAGAAGCAAGGTAGTTGTCAGATACGGCAAGCCCATTATTCCCTCTGAAATAGGAGTAACAGGCACAACTGCCAAGGATTTGAAAAAAATCAAGAATGAGATAATGAAAGGCATAACTGAACTGGTGCATTAAATGTTAACAAAATGTAAAATTTATGTCGCAGCTACCGCAGGTTTCTGTTTTGGTGTAGACAATGCCGTAAAAATAGTGTATAATGAGTTGGATAACCGAAATAATGTCGTGACGCTTGGTCCGATAATCCATAACGCTGATGTTGTGCAGGATCTTCGTTCCAAAGGTGCTGTTCCTGTTGAACTTGACGAGGTGCAAAAGGGGCAGACGGTCATCATAAGATCACACGGCGTAGGGCTTGATGTGTATGAAAAGCTTAAAGCTGCGGGCGCAAGGATAGTCGATGCTACCTGTCCTTTCGTCGCAAGGATCCACAAGATCGCCTATGAACGCTCTCTTGAGGGCTGTACGGTGCTTGTCGCGGGTGATGAAAAGCACCCCGAGATCATCGGTATAAGGGCGCATTGTCAGGGCGAAAGCTTTGCATTTACATCACCTTGTGAGCTTGAGCAGCTTGTGCAAAAGCACTCGCTTGCCGAAAAAAAGGTCGCCGTGCTTGCACAAACGACCTTTAACAAGGCTATCTGGGACGAGTGCAGCGCGCTTGCAAAAAAGCTTTTGCCGCATGCACAGATCTTTGATACCATATGCAGTGCTACGGGCGAACGTCAGCGCGAGGTCGAAAAGCTTGCAAAGGGTTCTGACCTGATGGTGATAGTCGGCGGCGCGCACAGCTCAAATACCCGTAAGCTTTACGACATTGCAAGCAAATTCTGCAAAAGCGTTCATATCGAGAATGCACAGCAGCTGCGTGAAATGAATATTGACTTTTCGCGCGTGAGATCCGCAGGGATCTCGGCAGGTGCATCAACACCTGCTTATATAATCAAGGAGGTAGAACAAACCATGAGTGAACTTATTAATGTTGATGAGGATTTTAACTGGGAAGAGGAGATGGAAAAATCTCTGAAGCCAATACATATCGGAAAGAGAGTAACAGGTACTGTTTTGTCTGTAAACAACACAGAAGTGTATGTTGACCTTGGCACAAAGCAGCAGGGCGTTATACCCGCAGGCGAGCTGACAAATGATCCGTCACTCAAGCCGGAGGACGTAGTTAAGGTCGGCGACGAGCTTGATCTTATCGTTCTCAAGACAAACGATCAGGACGGCGTTGTTACGCTTTCAAAGAAGAAGGTCGATGCTGCTGCGGGCTTTGAGAAGATCGTTGCTGCAAAGGAAGCAGACGAGATACTCACAGGCGTTGTAAAGAGCGTCATCAAGGGCGGCGTGCTTGTTAACTGCAATGGCGTGAGCGTGTTCGTTCCTGCTTCACAGGCTGCTCCTAAGAGAGATTTTGATCTGAACGAGCTTGTTAATAAGGAAGTTAACTTCAAGATCCTTGAAGTCAACGAGGGCAGACAGAGAGCTGTCGGCTCGATAAGAATAGTTGCAAGAGAGCAGAGAGCTGCTGCTCAGACCAAGTTCTTTGAGAACACACAGCCCGGCGAAGAGGTTGAGGGTGTTGTTAAGTCTATCACAGACTACGGCGTATTTGTTGACCTTGGCGGAGTTGACGGTCTTGTAAGAAGAGTTGATCTGTCATGGAACAGAGATAAGAAGCCTTCTGACATCGTTTCTGTCGGCGATAAGATCACTGTAAGGATCAAGGATATCGACACCGAAACAAAGAAGATCTCACTTGTTTATAAGAAGGATTCGGAGAATCCTTGGGAGATATTCAAGGCTAACTACGAGGTCGGTCAGACTGTAAATGCAAAGATCGTTTCCATCACATCATTCGGTGCGTTTGCACAGATAATAGATGGTATCGACGGACTTATCCATATTTCTCAGATCGCTAATAAGAGAGTTGACAATGTTGCTGACGTTCTTACCGTGGGTCAGGAGGTCGAGTGTAAGATCACCGAGATCGACCTTGATAAAAAGCGTATCAGCCTGTCGATCAGAGCGCTCCTGCCTGAGGAAGAGTTTGACGATGCTGCTGATGAAACTATCGAAGAGGCTCCCGAGGCTGAGGAAACTGCCGAGGAAACAACTGACGCAGAGTAATTGCAAATATTGCGGGGGCGAGATCTCGTCCCCGATTTTCATTGAAAAAGTCAGATAAAATCAATGGCTGTTATGGTGAAAGAATTGTCTTAAATGACAAAATAATATGGGAAAGATGAAAAAAAGCTTAACTTTTTCACGGTTTTGTGGTATTATATTACCGGCATAACTAATGAAATATCACAGGAAAGGCTGTTTTATGGAAGATAAAAAGAGAGTTGTTCCCGACAGAAGAAAGGGCAAAAGAAAAAAGAAAAAAGCTAATACGGCTCTCGGGGTAGTATCCAAGGTTTTGAAAACCGTCGGAACGGTCGTTTTGTCGGTTTTCCTTATTGTGATAATCACATCCTGCATTTTTGCAACGGTGCTGACTATTTATGTGCTCAATTTTGCTGATACCACCTCGACGGTGAGCCTTGAGCGTGTTGCGGAGAGCAACATCTCAAGATTCGTTTATAACAATCCGAATTATGACGAAAAGGACCCGAACTCAAAGGAGTATGAGCTGTACTACGCTATAAGAAACACCAGTAAGCACGTTCTCTGGGTGGATATCGAAAACATACCACAGTATGTTCAGGACTGCTTTGTTTACAGCGAGGACGAGAGATTCTACGAGCATGACGGCGTTGACTTCAAACGTACTATCGGTGCGTTCGTCAACATCTTCCTGCCTATCTATCCCGGACGGCAGGGCGGTTCGACTATCACACAGCAGACGATAAAGAACGTCACGGGCGATGAGGCGCGAGACGGTATCAAGGGTATCGAAAGAAAGATCCGAGAGATCTTCAGGACTATCAACGTCGAAAAGGTAAACCGAAAGGAAGATATCCTTCAGTGCTACCTCAACGTTATCCCGCTGGGAACGTATAAATACGATATTATCGGCGTTCAGGCGGCGGCAAACTACTATTTCGGAAAAGATGTAAAGGATCTGTCTTTGGCAGAATCCGCATCGCTGGCAGCTATGACTACTGCCCCTGCGGCTTACAACCCGATAGAGGATCCCAAGGAAAACTTTATCAGACGTAAGATCTGTCTGAACAAGCTGCTTGAAAACGGCGCTATCTCTGATGAAGAGTACGATCAGGCGCTGAATGAAAAGCTTAAACTGGTCGGTAATTTCGACTATTCAAGTGCATCTGTTTACGATGACGAGTCCAGAGATTTCGGAGCATCCGATTACTTTATGGACGAAGCCTGGTCAGAGGCAGAGCAGAGAATTGCCGAGTATTACGGCGTGTCGGTAGAGGACGCAAGTGCAAAGCTCGCCGGCGGCGGATTTACCGTCTACACAACGGTAGATATGAATATGCAGAAAAAGCTTGAGGCTAATATGCAAAATCCTGCAAATTTCCTCAACTATCAGATCCAAAGCGATACTATCCTTTCTGCTGCGATCGCGCTTGACTACACCGGCTGCGTGAAAGCCGTGGTCGGCGGACGAGGCAAAAAGGAACAGTCAAGAACCTTTAATATCGCAACAGACGGTATGCGTTCACCGGGTTCTACTATCAAGCCTATCGCATCTTACGCACCTGCTATCGATAATAACCTGATAATGTGGTCTACCAAGATAAACGATAAGCCTATAACTATCAAGAATGCACAGGGCAAGGACGAGCAGTGGCCTGTAAACTACACAGAGTACGGCGGAAACAACTGGTCATACAGAGATATGTATGTTTGGCAGATGCTCAGCCAGTCGAAGAATACCTGCCCTGCACAGCTTGTTCAGAAGCTTACACCTGCATACTGTGCTAACTTCCTCAAAGAAAAGCTCGATATAACAACACTTCACGAAAGAGATATGAACAGCTATTCGGGCGTTACGGTAGGCGGTTTCACAAACGGTCTGCATCTGTCCGAGCTCGTGGGCGCGTATATGATCTTCGGTAACGGCGGAAGAAAATACGATCTTTCGTTTGTATCGTGCATCGAAGACGCGCAGGGCAAGGTCATCTACGAAAAGTCCGACGGATATAAGCAGGCAATAAGCGCAGACAGCGCATATGTAATGAACAGACTTATGCAGACGGTCATCAACGACCCACAGGGTACAGGTACACAGGCAAAGCTTGCAACTACTGACCTTGTCGCTAAGACGGGTACATCTTCAAGCTGGGAGGATCTGACCTTCGTTGGCTGTACTCCTGACTTCGTATCTGGTGTCTGGATCGGTTACGATAACCACAAGACGATACCGACAGGCTATTACAAGAACAGTGATGCTCTGTGGAAGGCTATGTTCGGCGAAATGGCAGAAAACGAGCCGAATAAGCAGTTTGATGTTCCCGACTCGGTAGTAAAGACAAAATACTGCACAGCAACGGGACTTGTAGCATCAAAGACCTGCGGCGCAACAGCCGAAGGCTGGTTCAAAAAGTCGCAGCTCGGAAATATCTGCAATCACTAAATAATCACTAAAACCCCCGCGATCCTACGGGGGTTTTATTTGACGGAAAGGAAAAGTATGGAGAATTTGAGATTGTGCGTGCCCTGCCATTTCGGTCTGGAGAGCGTTGTGACTTATGAGGTAAAAAAGATAGGCGGCGAAAATCTCGTAACGACCGATGGAAAGGTCAGCTTTGACGGCGATCTCACCACGCTTGCTAAAGCGAACCTGTGGATATCCGCAGGCGAGAGAGTCCTGATAGAGCTTGCATCTTTCGAGGCAAGGAGCTTTGAGCAGCTTTTCGAGGGCGTAAGGGCAATTCGCTGGGAGGACTTTATCGCAAAGACAGATGCGTTCCCTGTCAAGGGCAGCAGTTTGAATTCGCAGCTGCACTCGATACCCGACTGCCAGAGAATAATCAAAAAAGCCTGTGTCAAGCGCCTTGAGAGCGTGTACGGCATCAGCTATTTTGAGGAAACGGGCGCAAAGCATCAGATACAGTTTACGATACTTAAAGACAAGGTGAGCATCTATCTTGATACCTCGGGGCAGGGCTTGCACAAGCGCGGCTACCGCAGAAATTCCAACGATGCGCCTATAAAGGAAACGCTCGCGGCAGGCATCATCGACCTTGCGAGAGTGCGTGCGGATACAGTCGTTTGCGACCCGATGTGCGGCTCGGGAACTTTTCTTATTGAGTCAGCATACAAGGCGATGAACATCGCGTGCGGATTAAGACGCAGTTTTGCGGCGCAGGAGTGGGCGCAGATACCGCAGACGGTCTGGCAGAACGCGCGTGCGGAGGCTATGGATCTGATAAAGCGCGATGCGGGCTTTCACGGGTACGGCTTTGATATTGATGAGCTTGCGGTTGATCTCACAAGTGCAAACGCCAAAAAAGCAGGTGTCGGCGGCAGACTTGACATCACGCAGCAGGACATCAGCAGGTACAGACCGCTTGAAAGCTGCACGCTTTTCTGCAATCCTCCGTACGGTGAGAGGCTGCTTGATATAAAGTCGGCAGAGGAGCTGTACAAGAAGATGGGACAGGTCATAAGTCCCTCAAAGGAAAACCCGTGCTACATCATTTCGCCGCACGAGGAGTTTGAAAAATTTTTCGGCAAAAAGGCGGACAAAAAGCGCAAGCTGTACAACGGAATGATAAAGTGCGATCTTTATATGTATTTCAGATAGGGGAGAGTAAAATGAAACTGAACGAACTTGACGCAGTAGTTGGACGGCATAATCTTCGATACCGAAACGATAGCCCTGCGCAGCTGGCAGGACGCAGCGGACGCTCACGGGCTGGGCGATATTAGCGAAACGGCTATGAAATGTGTGGGCAGAAGCACCGTTGATACGCTGAAAATTTTTGAAGCTGCTTACGGCGATAAGGTGAGCATCGAGCAGATGCACATTGAGTGCATAACACGCTTCAAGGAGATAATTCAGACGGAGGGAATGCCCATCAAGAAAGGCGCGCGCGAGCTGCTGGAGTTTTTGAAGCAAAGCGGTGCAAAGGTCGCACTTGCGTCATCAACGAGCTATGAAACGGTTGTTGCGGAGCTTAAAGATGCAGATCTTTTCAAGTATTTCCGCGTAATAGTCGGCGGCGATATGATAAAGAATTCAAAGCCCGAGCCCGAGATATATCTGCTTGCCTGCGAAAAGCTGGGCGCAGACCCGAAAAAGTCGGCGGCGGTCGAGGACTCCCGCAACGGTATAATCTCGGCAAGCAGGGCAGGAATGTACCCGTTCCTCGTGCCGGATATCATCGAGCCTGATGAGGAGATGCTAAAGCTTTCGCACAAGAAATTTGCAGACCTGCTTGAAGTCAAGAAATACCTACAGGCATAAACAACGCCCTGTTCCACACGGAGCAGGGCGATATTCATTCTTTCATAGCTTTTGACAGACCGTCAAAGTCAATGGTTGATTCATCAAATTCTTTTTCTTGATTTGTTCGGTTATCATTTGGATTATTTAAGTCTTTGTCATCATAAACATAAACCCATTCACCATTTTCTCCTCTGTATCTATGAACTGTACCATCATATCCGCAACTTGAACACTTGCCGCTTTTTGAATCAAATGCTGACTGTCTGCACTTTGGACATATAGTCGCATTTTCAGGTTTATGAATTGTTATACTTGATATGTCATTGCTTATTTTTTCAAGTATGTTTTTCATCTGTTGAGTATTCTCTGCTGTGCGAATAACAGAAAAAATAAGTACAATTTGTATTATTCCAATAAACAAGCAGATAACCATAGTTGCTTTATCCATTTTCCCCACGCTCCTTGTATTTTGTTAAAGAACACATATGTATTCTAAAAATATTATAACACATAAGTACACATATGTCAACATATGTATTCATAAATTGCTCCGAAACAGGTTAAAATATGCGTAGGGGTGATTTCTATGTACATTGGCGAGCTTGACCCGAAGGCTGTGGGTGCGGCGATAGCTGATATGCGGACTAAAAAGGGTGTTTCGCAGGAGGTATTAAGCGGTCTTGCGGGCATCGGGCGGACGCACCTGAGCGCTATTGAGCGTGGGCAGCGCAAACCGACGCTTGAAACGCTTTACCGCATTGCCTGTGCGCTTGATGTGAAAATGAGTGAGATAGTTACCGAAATTGAAAACAGATTATAAAAAGACCCGACTTCACTGTGAAATCGGGTCTTTCGTATTATCGGTTTTGAATTACTTGATCATTGAAGCAACTTCGTCAGCGAAGTTATCTTCCTTCTTCTCAACGCCCTCGCCGCGCTCAAAACGAACGTACTCTACAACGTCGATCTTGCCGCCGAGCTTCTTTGCTACGCTGTCAACATAAGCGCCGACAGTCTGCTTGTCGTCCTTAACGAAAGCCTGCTCAAGCAGACAGTTCTCGGAATAGAACTTGCCGAGCTTGCCCTCGATGATCTTGATCTTTACCTGCTCAGGCTTGTTAGCCATCTTAGGATCGTCAGCCATCTGTGCGAGCTGGATC
>CADAEJ010000010.1 GCA_902786965.1 uncultured Ruminococcus sp.
CCCAGACCCCCTTCCTAAACCTTTTAATGACTTTTCAGCAACGGGAGGCAAGCTCCCGTCACTGAAAAGTGTTAGAGAGTTCAGAAAAAGAGTTTGAGAAAAAACACTCCCAAGAGAATACCCACGGTTGCTTGACAGGTATACCACAACAAATACGGATTTACCGCGGTTTGCACAATACAGCTCTACTCTTGTACCGCCCTTATCAAATTAAAGCCCGGAGCGGCACAAAGGCAACTGTCACCTCAATCTTATATGCGACGGACAAGCGCGCCGCCGCGGCGGCAAATTCCGATTTAATATATTGTTTTGTTAGTATAAAGCGGACTGGTTTTGTGCAGTCCGCTTTAAGAAAATTACTTGATAAGACCTATTTTTTCCATGCTTGCCTTGAGCTTGTCGATCTTCTCCTGTTCCATCTTTACCAGCGGCAGTCTGCACTCGCCGACCTCAAAGCCCATAAGATTGAGCGCTTCCTTTACAGGTATAGGGTTGACATCGCAGAACAGCATATTGGTGAACTCAAGCAGTCTGTTTGCCTTTTCTCTTGCCTCGGGGTACTTGTTCTCAAGGCAAAGCGATGCGATCTCGTGAGTCTCAAACGGCATACAGTTTGAAAGCACCGAGATAACACCAACACCGCCGAGTGCCATGATAGGAACTATCTGGTCATCGTTGCCCGAGTAGATGTCTATCTTGTCACCGCACAGCGCAGCGATCTTAGCGATCTGGCTGATGTTGCCGCTTGCTTCCTTAACGGCTACGATGTTTTCCACCTCAGCAAGCTTTGCAACTGTTTCGGGCAGAATGTTCACGCCCGTTCTTGAAGGCACGTTGTAAAGAATGCAGGGCAGCTTTGTGGAATTTGCGATAGCAGTGTAGTGCTGTATAAGTCCTCTCTGCGAGGTCTTGTTGTAGTAAGGTGTTACCAGCAGCACAGCGTCTGCACCCAGCGCCTCAGCCTCTTGCGTGAGGTGGATAGCGTAGTCTGTGTGGTTTGAGCCTGTGCCTGCGATAACAGGTATCCTGTGATTGACCTTTTCAACAGCGAACTTGATGCACTCGATATGCTCCTCGTCTGTCATAGTCGAGCTTTCGCCCGTAGTGCCGCAGATGATGATAGCATCAGTGCCGTTGTCGATGTTGAAATCAATAAGCTCACCAAGCTTGTCAAAGTTGATAGAGCCGTCAGCGTACATAGGGGTTGCAATAGCAACGCCTGCACCTGTGAAAACTGTATTTTTCATAGGAAATTACTCCTTTCAGATTTTGTATCAGTCAAAGTAGCCCTTTGCTGCAAGAAGCTCTGCAAGCAGAACCGCGCCGCCTGCTGCGCCTCTGAGCGTGTTGTGCGAAAGGCATACGAACTTGTAGTCAAACAGAGTATCCTCGCGCAGTCTGCCAATAGATACGGCCATACCGCCCTCGAGGTTTCTGTCAAGCTTTGCCTGCGGTCTGTCGTCCTCCTCGAAGTAGTGCAGGAACTGCTTTGGTGCGCTTGGCAGCTTGAGCTGCTGCGGAACACCGCTGAAGTTCTTCCACGCCTCAAGTATCTCCTCCTTTGAAGGCTTGTTCTCAAACGAGCAGAACACTGCTGCTGTGTGTCCGTCTGAAACAGGAACTCTAAGGCACTGTGCCGTGATGGAAGGCTCGGTAGCGTTAACTATCTCACCGTTCTCAATATGGCCCCAGATCTTCATAGGCTCCTTCTCGGATTTCTCCTCCTCGCCGCCGATGTATGGGATAACGTTGTCAAGTATCTCGGGGAATGTCTCAAAAGTTCTGCCGGCGCCCGAAATTGCCTGATATGTGCAGGCAAGAGCCTTTGTTACCTTGTACTTATCCATAAGCGGAGCAAGTGCCGGAACATATGACTGCAGCGAGCAGTTGGACTTTACAGCTATAAAGCCCTTCTTTGTGCCAAGGCGCTTTCTCTGTGCAGGGATTATCTCGATATGCTCGGGGTTGATCTCGGGGATCACCATCGGTACATCGGGAGTAAATCTGTGTGCGGAGTTGTTTGAAACGATCGGGCACTCAGCCTTTGCATACCTTTCCTCGAGCGCTCTTATCTCGTCCTTTTTCATATCAACTGCGCAGAAGCAGAAATCGACCATCGAAGCGATCTTCTCAACGTCCTCTGTTGCGTTCATAACAACGAGGTCTGCAAGATCCTCAGGCATCGGATCTGCAAGCTTCCACTTTCCGCCTACAGCCTCCTTGAAGGTCTTGCCTGCACTCCTTGGAGATGCGGCGAGACAAACTATCTCAAACCATGGGTGCTTGTCAAGGATAAGGCAGAATCTCTGTCCTACCATACCCGTTGCGCCGATGATACCAACTTTGTACTTTTTCATAACAATAACATCCTTTCCGCTTGTGCGATAGCTGCAAGGCTTTGTCTATATAGCCAAAAAGGCGGTATAAGCGATGCGCTGTTTTGCACAAAACATTAAAAATAAACAAATAATAAAAAAACCGGTTGAAAACCGGCACATCATACAGTATAATAAGAATGTTGACATAATTTTATGTCGATAGCACTCCATCATAATACATGATGACAACCGGTGGTCTGTTAGACCAAGCAGCCAGCTGGACGTTCCCACGGTCCGCTTCGGCGGTATCACCTTTCACACTGCTGCATGATGTCGGGTGCATCACTTTGGCGGCAAAGCCGTCGGCAGCAGCGGTACTCATCTCAACCGCACCTCTATCTGTTGTGTAATATAATATCAGAAAATGCCGCTGATGTCAATAGATTGTGATGACTTTTTTTCAAAAACCGCTATTTTATCACATTAACAAAAATTAAACGTCTTTGGAGAGATAAAAATGTTAGACTTAAACAATATGAAGCGCTCTGATTTTGCATACGATCTTCCGCAGGAGCTTATCGCGCAGACACCGCTTGAGCCGCGCAATTCCTCACGTCTTCTGAAGGTAGACAGGCAAAGCGGAGAGATAGTTCACGATCACTTTTACAATCTATGCAATTATCTAAAAAAAGGTGACCTTTTGGTGCTTAACGATTCCAGGGTGCTCCCCGCGCGTATCTACGGCGAACGTGAGGACACAGGCTCGTTTATCGAGTTCCTGCTTGTCGAGCAGAGGGAGAATATGGTTTGGGAGATACTCTGCCGCCCGGGTAAAAAAGCAAAGGTCGGCACGCGCTTTACATTCGGCGGCGGCACACTCAAAGCCGAGATAACCGAGGTTTTAGAGGACGGCAACAGGGTAGCGCGCTTTGAGTGCGAGGACAATTTCTTTGCCGCGCTCGATCAGATCGGTCAGATGCCGCTTCCGCCGTACATAACCGAAAAGCTCAAGGACAAGGAGCGCTATCAGACAGTCTATTCCAACGAGCTTGGCTCGTCTGCCGCACCGACCGCAGGTCTGCACTTTACCAAGCAGCAGCTTGAAGACCTGCAAAAAATGGGTGTGAATATCGCCTTTGTGACGCTTCACGTCGGGCTTGGCACATTCCGTCCCGTCAAGGAGGACAAGGTGCTTGACCACAAAATGCACCGCGAGCATTACGAGCTTTCGGAAAAGACCGCGCAGATGATAAACGATACCAAGAAAAACGGCGGGCGAGTCATAGCCGTCGGAACGACCTCCTGCCGCACGATAGAGAGCGTGGCATCTTTCCACGACGGAAAGATAGTCGCAGATGACGGCTGGACGAGCATCTTCATCTATCCGGGGTACGAGTTCAAGGTCATGGACGGGCTGATAACCAATTTCCACCTGCCCGAAAGCACGCTGATAATGCTTGTATCGGCATTCCTCGGCTATGATAAAACTATGAACGCCTATAAGACCGCCGTGCAGGAAAAGTACCGCTTTTTCTCATTCGGCGACAGTATGGCGATATTGTGAGGTAAGCGTATGCAAAATAAATGCGCCGTCTTTTATGACAGCTGGCAGCTTGAATGCTGCGGTCACCCGTTCGGCATCGGCGATACGGTAAACTGGCTGGTGCTTGAGCTTGAACAGGGCGATCTGAACACTCCCGTTGACATGGGAAAGGTCGATTACTGCTACGAGGCTCACAGCAGCGCGTGGCAGGAGCTTTTCGTTTTGCAGGGCAGGGTAGAGAAGATACAGACGCTTTATCAGAAATACGAGCCGCACAAGGATAATCCGAAAATGCTTATCCCCACAGGCGGAAGGCTGGTCGAAACGCAAAAAGCGCAGGGCTTTGAAAAGGACGTTGACGGACTTAAAGCAACGGGCTACCTTGTCAGTATCTGCGATTATACAGTCAGACCTGCAAAGCAGGAAGAGGTCACATTCAAATAAAAGGAGAAATTAAAATGGATATGCTTAAAATTTACAAGGCTGTTCTCGATGCCGACAGAGCCGCTGTTGTGCTTTGCACACTTGACCACACGATAGTCTATATGAATAAAACCGCCTGCGAGCGCTACGCAAAATGGGGCGGCGAAAAGCTTGTCGGCAGATCGGTTCTTGACTGTCACAACGAGAGGTCAAGAGAAATGATAGTAAAAGTTCTTGACTGGTTTGCAAAGTCAAAGGACAACAATATCGTCTACACATTTAAAAACGTCAAGGAGAACAAGGACGTTTATATGGTTGCCCTGCGTGACGATGACGGAGAGCTTATCGGCTACTACGAAAAGCACGAGTACCGCGACCATGAGACTATGAACCTTTATGAACTTGGTGAGTGAAAATGGAGATCATTGATTTTTATTCGTCGCCAAAGCGTGAATACTGGCTGAATAAAATCCGCCTCTGTGATTGGAGAGCAGGCGCGTATTTATGTCAGCTTATCGACAATGAGCAGTTTTACTCTGTTCTTGGGGAAAGCTCAAGGCTTTTGCTTCTGACCGAAGGCGATAAACTGCTCTCGTTCTGTGCACTCACCGAGCGCGATCAGGTCGATACCGAGCTGACCCCTTGGATAGGCTTTGTCTACACATTTCCCGAAGCACGAGGACGGCGACTTATGGGAAGGCTTATCAATGAAGCCTCGCACATCGCTGCCGGACGCGGCTTTGACACGCTCTGGCTCACGACAGACCATGTCGGGCTGTATGAAAAATACGGCTTTGAATTTGTATGTATGATGAAAGAATACAGCGGAGAAGGAACTCGCATATATAAGAAAAAAACAAGTAAGGAGTAACTATGTTTACACTTTTGAAGCAAGAGGGCGCTGCAAGGCGCGGACAGTTTGAAACTGTTCACGGAACGATACAGACACCCGTTTTTATGAACGTCGGCACAGCAGCTGCGATAAAGGGCGGAGTGTCGTCGATAGACTTGAAAAACGAGCTTAAAACGCAGGTCGAGCTGTGCAATACCTACCACCTGCACGTTCGCCCGGGGGACGAGGTCATCTATAAGCTCGGCGGTCTGCACAGGTTTATGAACTGGGACAAGCCTATCCTCACCGACAGCGGCGGATTTCAGGTTTTCAGCCTTGCCAAGCTGCGAAAGATAAAGGAAGAGGGCGTTTTCTTCAACTCCCACGTTGACGGAAGAAAGATATTCATGGGGCCCGAGGAAAGTATGCAGATACAGTCCCACCTTGCCTCAACTATCGCTATGGCTTTTGACGAGTGTGTTGAAAACCCTGCCGAGTACAGCTATTCCAAAGCCTCCTGCGAGAGAACAACACGCTGGCTCAAACGCTGCCAGGCAGAGATGCAAAGGCTCAATTCCCTTGAAAGTACGATAAATAAACACCAGATGCTTTTTGGCATCAATCAGGGCTGCACATATGACGACCTGCGCATCGAGCATATGAAACAGATACGCGAGCTTGACCTTGACGGCTACGCGATAGGCGGACTTGCAGTCGGTGAGCCGACCGAGGTGATGTACCACGTTATCGAGCAGGTCGAGCCGTTTATGCCCAAGGATAAGCCGCGCTACCTTATGGGCGTGGGTACCCCGAGCAACATCATCGAGGCTGTCGCAAGAGGCATCGACTTCTTCGACTGCGTAATGCCGAGCAGAAACGCACGCCACGGCACGCTTTTCACCTGGAGCGGGATAATGCACATAACCAACAAGTGCTACGAGCTTGATGACCGCCCGATAGACCCCGAGTGCGATTGCCCGACCTGCAGAAACCATTCCAGAGCGTATGTAAGGCATCTTTTCAAAGCAGACGAGCAGCTCGGCGGCAGGCTTGCGGTAATGCACAACCTGTATTTTTACAACACCCTCACCGAGAGGATAAGACAGGCGCTTGACGAGGGCACGTTCGAGCAGTTCCGCGCAAAATACAGCACGCTGCTTGCCTCTAAATGCGAATAAGTCACAGTGAGTACGGTAACCTCAGATTTGCAAATACTGTCTTGAATATTTTCATCAAAAAATGTGTAAGTATCTATCAGGGTGCTTACACTTTTTATTATGGAGGTATTCTGATGGGACTTATTCAAACGGTGATACTTGGCGCAGGGCTTTCGATGGACTCTTTTGCGCTGTCTGTCGCAAACGGTATGTGCGCGGTAAAAAGGCGCTTTTTTGCAGGGATTATGTGCGCCCTTTGCTTTGGCTTTTTCCAGGGCGCGCTGACAACTCTCGGCTATGCTGCCGGGGCGGTATTCGCGCAAAAGGTCAGGGCAGTGGATCACATCATCGCGCTGCTGCTATTGAGCTATATCGGCATAAAAATGATCCTGCAAAGCCGCAAAGGCACCGCGCAGCCGTCACTTTCGGCGGCAGCAGTGTTTTTCAGTGCCTTTGCGACCTCCCTCGATGCGCTTACAGTCGGCGTGAGCCTTGCCGCGCTCGATGTGGATATCGTCCTTGTAGGCGCAGTCCTGACCGCTGTTTCAACAGCTATCTGCTTTGCGGGCTTTCTGCTCGGCGACAGAGCAGGCAAGCGCCTTGGAAGCTCCGCACAGATGCTCGGCGGGGCGGTGCTTATTGCACTTGGCATCAGGATATTCATACAGCACACCTTTTTCTGACCCAGCTCGACTTTAAGTTAACAATTAAGTTAACCCGACTTAATTATTTATTCATTGTAACTGTTTATACTCTAAATAATATATGGATGTTCAGTATGGAGGAAATATCATGAGTTTTATGGACGATTTCTACAAGCGCTTTGTCAAGGAGGAATATGACGAGAACGGCATCGTCACAAAATTTG
This sequence comes from uncultured Ruminococcus sp., assembly GCA_902786965.1. Classification (GTDB taxonomy): domain Bacteria; phylum Bacillota; class Clostridia; order Oscillospirales; family Ruminococcaceae; genus Hominimerdicola. The sequence continues at coordinate 7,142 of CADAEJ010000010.1, forward strand.
ACCTTGACCTTAAATATGACTATAACTTTGCCTATGACGTTATCGACGAGATAGCAAAGCACGAGCCCGAAAGGGCGGCTATCCATTGGGTGAGCGAGAATGGCGATGAAAAGATATTTACATATAAAGAGCTTTCGCAGGAGAGCAGCCGTATGGCAAATATGCTCATGGCGCACGGCGTTGAAAAGGGCGATATGGTAATGGCTGTGCTTAAAAGGCATTACGAGTTCTGGATACTTGCCTACGCGCTGATGAAGATAGGCGCGGTGCTTATCCCCGCGACCTGCCAGCTTATGAAGAAGGACTACGTTTACAGATTTGACCTTGCAAGAGTTAAGTTTATCATCGCAACGGGTGAGGATAACGTTCCCGACCACGTTGACGAGGCGCTGCAGGAGTATCAGTGGATGAAGGAGAAATTCATCGTTCACGGCAGCCGCGAGGGCTGGACAGACCTTATGGCTTCCGCACACAGATACAGGTGCGAGCTTGAAAGGATACACACGCGCTGCGATGAAAATATGATAGCCTATTTCAGCAGCGGAACAACAGGCTATCCAAAGCTTGTTATGCACCGCCACGCTTACAGCGCAGCGCATATCTTCACCGCAAAGCATTGGCATCACGTCGGCGACGGCACTGTTCACCTTACCGTTTCGGAAAGCGGCTGGGCAAAGTGCGCCTGGGGAAAGATGTTCGGTCAGCTCACCTGCGGCGCTACCGAGTTTGTTTATGACTTTGACAGATTCGTTCCCGAAAATGTCCTTAAAGTCATTCAGGACTATAAAGTAACATCATTCTGCGCACCGCCGACAATGTACAGATTTTTCATCAAGGCAGGTCTTGAAAAGTTCGACCTTTCAAGCCTGAAATATTCCTGCGTTGCAGGCGAGGCGCTCAGCCCCGATGTTTTCAACAAGTGGAAGCAGGCAACGGGGCTAAGCCTTATGGAAGGCTTCGGTCAGACGGAAACGGTGGTCGTGCTTTGTAACTGCTTCGGCATGACACCAAAGCCGGGCTCTATGGGCAAGCCTGTGCCGCTTTATGACGTTGAGCTTGTCGATAAGGACCTTAAACCCGTAAAAAACGGCGAAACGGGCGAAATAGTTATTCGTGCCGAGTACTGCAAGCACCCTGCGATATTCAAGGAGTATTACAGAGGTGCAGAGCAGACTTTCCGCGCGTGGAAGGGCGGAGTTTACCACACGGGCGATACCGCCTACCGCGATGATGACGGCTACTACTGGTATGTCGGCAGAACGGACGACCTTATCAAAGCATCGGGCTACCGCATAGGACCTTTCGAGATAGAGTCTATACTTATGGAGCATCCAAGCGTCCTTGAATGTGCTATCACAGCCGCAGACGACGCTATCAGGGGCAAGGTGGTCAAGGCGACTATCGTGCTTTCAGACGGCTATAAGCCGAGCGAGGAGCTGAAAAAGGAGCTTCAGAACTTTGTAAAGAAGTCCACAGCGCCGTACAAGTACCCGAGGATCGTCGAATTCGTTGACGAGCTTCCAAAGACGTTCAGCGGCAAGATAAGACGTGTCGAGATAAGAGAAAACGACGAAAACAAGAGCTTCTGACAGAGCTCGGAGGTGTGCTGTGTTAAGTGACAAAGAGATTTCAGCTATAAGAGAAAGAGCCGATAAAGCAACGAAAGGTCCCTGGAAAGCATTTATTGAGGGCAGGGATATGCAGTGCGGTTCGGATTTCATACAGACACAGGGCGAAGATATCGAACTGATAGGTGCGACCGAAGCAGACTTTGATTTCATTGCAAATGCAAGACAGGATATAGTCAGCCTGCTTGATGAGATAGAAAGACTCAAAGCAGACAGATAGCGTTTGACGCATCAGAAAGTAAGGGAGTGAGCCGAATGCTTGTTTATGAATACCCTCCGAAAATGAACAGAGTAGAAAAGCAGGCAAAGGCTGCCCACGACCTCGCCCAGCATGCCAAGATACGCCGCAATATGCTGAAAAACCTTATCCTTGCGGCTGTCATTATCGGCATATCGTTCTTTGTCGGCAACATTTTCGTCAAGATTTTGCTCATAATAATTGGGCTTGCGAACGCCGCTGTCGGCTGTCTGCTGTATTGGTACAATATGCTCTCGTTTGATGCAAACGTCTATTCACGCATTTATGATGACCACATCGAGCATTCGCAGAGAATGGGCTTTTCAAAGCGTTATCTGCACGCAGATATCGCCTATGCAGATATCGAAAAGAGTATGCAGGACAACCACGGTAACCTCGTTATAACGCTGAAAGAGAACGCAAAGCCAAAGCTTTTCACCGCTGATGAGAACGGCAGTGACGAGCAGGATTTTACCGCGCAGGATAACACCGTAATCCTCAAATTTGTTGACACCAAGGCAAAGCTTACGCTGGTGAATGACCTGTACGGGCAGATAAAATATCCCCATAAGCAGTATAACGTCATTGACGACGATGACGATGATTACTACACCGCCGAGGATAAAAAATGGGACAGCCTCGGCAAGCACGGCTTGTAGATGTAAGAGGTAAGAAATAAGAGGTAAGAAAAGTGAGATGTAAAATTTCTGTTAACCTCTTGAAAAAAGGAAAAGCGTGTGCTATCATAATACAGTAATATACTTTAAACACAGTGACCAAGAGAGTAAGCGTGCTATATTGATTTACAGAGAGAGTCCGATCGGCAATGCCGTTTTCTGCAACGGGCTTAATTCACAGCACACCGAAGTTCACTTGCGAGTGGTTTTGCCGAAGGGTGAGTAAGCAAAAACGTGCGTCAGCGTTAATGACAGGGGAGTGTCGGCTCCTATCAAACAGGTGGTATAACAAGTAACTTTCGGGTCTTGTCCTTTTTGGGATAAGGCCCTTTGATTTTTTTGGGAGGTAAAAGCATATGAAAGAACAGCTCAAAAGTATTGAAGAGCGCGCAAAAGCTGAGCTTAAAGAAATAAGCGACAGCAAAGTGCTTGAAGATTTCAGGGTAAAGTTCCTTGGCAAAAAGGGCGAGCTTACAGCGATACTCAAGCAGATGGGTAAACTTTCCGCAGAGGAAAGACCTGTTATCGGTCAGCTTGCCAACAAGGTAAGAGCAGATATCGAAAATGCCCTGAACGCAAGAGCCAGCGAGCTTAAATCTGCCGCTGAAGCGCAAAGGCTCAAAAGCGAGACTCTTGACGTTACACTGCCGGGCAAAAAGGCAAGGATAGGCAGACCTCACCCGCTGGATGCAGTGCTTGAGGACGTTGAGGAAGTATTTCTCGGCATGGGCTTTGATATAGTAGAGGGTCCCGAGGTCGAAACAGACCACTATTGCTTTGAGGCGCTCAATATGCCGCCTCACCACCCTGCAAGAGATACGCAGGATACTTTCTATATCTCCGACAGCGTGCTTCTCAGAACGCAGACATCTTCTGTACAGATAAGAACTATGGAGAAGATGAAGCCGCCTATCAGAATAATCTCACCGGGCAGAGTTTACCGTTCAGATGCCGTTGATGCAACACATTCACCTCTTTTCCATCAGATAGAGGGGCTTGTTATCGACAAGGGCGTAACTATGGGCGACCTCAAAGGAACGCTCGAGCTTCTTATGAAAAGGCTGTACGGCGACAGCGCGAAGATAAGGCTGCGTCCGCACCATTTCCCATACACCGAGCCCTCCGCAGAGGTCGATATGATGTGCTTCAACTGTCACGGGCAGGGCTGTTCCATGTGCAAGCAGGAGGGCTGGGTAGAGCTTCTCGGCGCAGGTATGGTACACCCCAAGGTGCTTGAGGAGTGCGGCATAGACCCAAATGTTTACAGCGGCTTTGCTTTCGGCATCGGCCTTGAAAGAATAACGATGGGCAGATACAACATCAACGATATGCGTCTGCTTTACGAAAACGATATGAGATTTTTAGAGCAGTTCTGATAAGGGAGGAAAAATACAATGGATCTTTCAATGAGATGGCTCGCAGATTATGTTGACTGCGATATGCCAATAAAAGAATTTGTAAGCGGTATCACCCTTTCAGGCTCAAAGGTCGAGTGCTATGAAAAAGAGGGCGAGTACCTTTCAAATGTTGTTGTCGGTCAGGTAAAGCAGATAGAGCGCCACCCCGACTCCGACCATATGTTCATCACACAGGTAGATGTCGGCGAAAGCGAGCTCGTGCAGATAGTCACAGGTGCGCAGAACGTCAAAAAGGACGACTTCGTTCCCGTTGCAAAGCATAAGTCTACCGTTCTGCACGAGGGCAAGCAGGTCAAGATAACCAAGGGCAAGCTTCGCGGCGTCGCTTCAAACGGTATGCTGTGTTCGCTGGGCGAGCTTGGTCTTACTGTCCACGATTTCCCCTACGCTATCGAGGACGGCATCTTCATTCTCGGTGACGACTGTGATAAGACTGTCGGCAAGGATATCAAAGAGGCGATAGGCTTTAACGATACAAAGGTAGAGTTCGAGATAACCTCAAACCGCCCCGATTGTATGTCCGTTATCGGTCTTGCAAGAGAAACTGCCGCCACATTCGGCAAAACACTCAATGTGAAAAAGCCCGAGTATAAGGGCGTAAGCGGCAATATCAACGATGTTATCAGCGTAAAGATACACAATACCCAGCTCTGCCCGAGATATATGGCAGCTGTTGTCAAGAATGTAAAGATAGAGCAGTCACCGCGCTGGCTGAGAGAGCGTCTGCGCGCAAGCGGCGTTCGCCCGATAAACAATTTTGTCGACATCACAAACTTTGTAATGCTCGAGTACGGCCACCCGATGCACGCATTTGACCTGCGCTATGTCAGCGGCAACTCCATCAATATCAGAAACGCACAGCAGGGCGAAAAGATAACCACCCTCGACGGCATCGAGAGAGAGCTTTCAAGCGAGATGCTCGTTATCGCCGATGCGGATAAGCCTGTTGCAGTAGCAGGCGTAATGGGCGGCGAGTACAGCGGTATTATGGACGATACCACAACAGTCGTTTTCGAGTCTGCCTGCTTTGACGGTGCAAGCGTGAGAACTACCGCAAAGAAGCTCGGTATGCGTACAGACGCATCCTCAAGATACGAAAAGGGACTTGACCCGCACAATTGCTATGATGCCCTTATGAGAGCCTGCCAGCTCGTTGAACAGCTTGGCGCAGGCGAGGTGCTCGATACCCATATCGACGAGGATTTCCACGATGATACACCAAAGTCGGTCGAGTTTGACAGCGCGTGGATAAACCGCTTCCTCGGTACTGATATCCCCGAGCAGAAGATGATTGACTACCTCACCAGCCTTGACTTTGAGGTAAAGGACGGCAGAGTTTACGCTCCGCATTTCAGGATAGACATCGAGCGCCCCTGCGATATCGCCGAGGAGGTCGCAAGACTGTATGATTACAACAATATCCCAAGCACTATCATCAGAGGCGTTGCACAGGCGCAGAGAACACCCAAGCAGAAGTTTGAAAGAAGCATCAGACGCGCAATGTTCGCCTGCGGCGTAAATGAAATAGAGACCTTCTCCTTCATCTCGCCAAAGTTCTTTGACAAGATAAACCTGCCCGCAGATTCAAAGCTCAGGAACTGCGTGAAGATCTCCAATCCTCTCGGTGAGGATACCAGCGTTATGAGAACGACTATCCTGCCGTCTATCTGCGAAACTCTCGCACGCAACAGCAATTACAGAAACCCCGAGTGCTATATCTTCGAGCTTGGCAACGAGTATCTGCCTGTCAAGGACGAGGTGCTCCCGGCAGAGCCGAAAAGACTTGGCATCGGCGTTTACGATACCGTCTCGGGCTTTGATTTCTATGATCTCAAGGGCATGATCGAGAACGTTCTGGACAGAGTAGGCGCAAGCAGCGTGACATTTGAAAGAGCAGATGCAAACTGCGGATATGACGAGTTCAGCGCCTTCCACCCGGGCAGAGCGGCGATCGTTAAGGCAGCAGGCACAACAGTCGGCATCTTCGGCGAGCTTCACCCAAAAACGCTTGAAAACTACGGCCTTTCAATGCGCGCGTATGCAGCAAAGCTCGACCTGCCGCAGATAATGGAAAACTCCGATCCGCAGAAGGTCTACAAGCCGCTTCCCAAGTACCCTGCGACCACAAGAGATATCGCCGTTGTGTGCGATGACGAGATACCTGTTGCAGAGCTTGAAAAGGCTATCACCAAGGCAGTCGGCGCGATACTTGAAAAGGTAACGCTGTTTGATGTGTACAAGGGCGAGCAGATAGAAAAGGGCAAAAAGAGCGTTGCATACTCTATCTCGATGCGCTCACACGAGGGAACGCTTACCGATGAACAGGCTGATAAGGCTATGGAAAAGGTCCTCAAGGAGCTTTCCGCTATCGGTGCAGAGCTTCGCGCATAACGATTGTGCATAGTAAAAAAATCACTTGTTAATTTGTGCATTTTTCATAAAAATTTAAAAATTACTTGTTATTTTGCTTTGTATGGAGTATAATAATAACGTAGAACAAATAATCAATCAGCACAAGGGGGATAAGCTTATGCACGATCAGACTCTGGAATTTTCCATAGTGGACGATAAAGACAAGGAACTTAAACAAAATCTTACCACCATATACGAGGCGCTGAAGGAAAAGGGCTATAACCCTGTCAATCAGATCGTAGGCTATATTCTCTCCGAGGATCCGACCTACATAACCACCTATAACAATGCAAGGAGCCTTATCCGTCACATCGACCGTGATGAGCTTTTGCAGGCGATGGTCAAAGCGTACCTCAAAGTGAAATAAGATGCGAAACAAAGCGGCAGTTATTGCCGCTTGTTTTTTTGTGATAAAATCATATCCTTTGCAGATAATAGGTGTATCAAACCGCAAAGGAGAAGAATGATGAAAAAAATAACAGCGATACTTGCCCTCGCGCTCGTGCTGACAGGCTGCGGCGATAAGGAGGTCGACCGCCCCGACCTGCCGAGCCAAACACAAACGGGCATGACGGTAAATGCAAAGCAGGCAGAGGCTAAAAAGACCGATGTTTCAAAGCTTTCGCATACCAAGGTAGGCTACGGCTCTGGCGTGCAGACAGACGAAAAGAATCGCACCACAGGCGCGCTTGACTTCAATACGCGCTATTCACACCTCGGCGCAGAGGCTATAAAAACCGATGACGCAAAAATAACGCTCACCTTTGACCAGGGCTACGAAAACGGCTATACCGCCAAAATACTTGATACCCTCAAAGAGAAAAAGGTCAGAGCCGTGTTCTTTCTTTTAAAGGACTACGCCGAGAAAAATCCCGACCTCGTAAAGCGTATGATAGACGAGGGACATATCATCGGCAACCATTCGGTGCATCATTATTCTATGCCCACGCTTGACGATGATACCTGCATCAGCGAGATAATGGATATGCACAAGTATGTAAAGGATATCTTCGGCTGCGATATGGAGCTTTTCCGTCCGCCAATGGGAGAATTTTCCGAAGCCTCGCTCGCCCTCACCAGGGACTGCGGCTATAAGACGATGATGTGGAGCTTTGCCTATGCCGATTGGGATACCAAAAATCAGCCCGACCCCGCCGCCAGCGAGAAAAAACTCGTAAATGCCGCACACGAGGGCGCTATTTACCTCCTGCACAGCGTCTCGAAAACAAATGCCGAGATACTTGGCAGCGTCATCGACGGCATAAGAGCAAAGGGCTTTGAGTTCAATTAAGGCGGGATCTCGCCCGCATCACAGCGCTTGCAAAAGCAATAGCAGGCGCTGTTTTCACATAGTTATCACACGGATTTCATCATAATATCGTTGACATCAGCGGTGAAAAGTGGTATAAATATAAATGTAAAGTGAGAATAATGTATCGGATTCTTTTAAGGAGGATGAGAACATGATAAAAAATAAAGTGTTGACACCCGTTCTTGCGGGAGTTCTCGGAGTAAGCGTGGTAGGTTCGGGCGTAGGCTACTATCTCGTAAATAAGGACAGCGATAAGGCTGTCAAGCCTGAACAGACTATGGATACAATGAAGATGTCTCTCACACAGGTAGAGCAGACAATGACCGATAATGTCACCGATGTTGAAAAGGCTGTAAAGGGCGAGCTTGATTACGCATATGACTCCAGCCTGAAGATCACTTTTGGTGAGGGCATCACAACATTAGGAAAGAATGCAGGCGCTAAGCAGTCTGTAAAGCCTGTACAGATCGACACCAAGGTCAAGCAGAAGGGTCAGAACTCGCAGGCTGATATCACAGCCAAGTATAACGATGCAACTCTCATCTCTCTTGAAACGATCTACGCAAGGGATAAGAACGCAGCGTATTTCAGGATCCCCGAGCTCAGCTCTGCATATATCACAGCTACCGAAGAGGATCTGAAAAAGACCTTTGAGGACTATGCAAAGAAGATGCAGTCAAGAACAGGCGCAGGCTCTGCACAGCAGGATCTCAATATCAGCAAGGATCTTGACCTCAAGAACTTCGGCATAAAGACTCCCGAGCTTAAATCTATCGACAGCGCAAAGCTTGAAAAGAGCCTTAAAGAATACTACGAGCTGTTCAAGAGCAAGCTCCCCGCAAAGAAGGATAACGGCACAGTTTCGGGCGACATCAACGGCAACGCTTACAACTATAAGGTAGTTACCTATACTATCACAGGCAAGCAGATGCAGGACGCTCTGAATGCAGTCCTTGACAAGATGGCAGGCGATGCAGACCTCAAGAAGCTGTTTGACGACCAGATGGCTGCAAGCAAGGCAGCTGCACGCAGCAAGATAAAGAGCTATGCAGACTTTATCGCGCAGCTCAAGAAGGAAACCGCTATCAATTCCGAAAACGCTAACAAGACCGCTGCTATCGACGTTTATTATGACGGCGAGGAGATCGTAGGCGGTGCTGTTAAGTACGATAACAAGTCTATCGCAAAGGCAGTCCTTATCAATAAGGATACCGTAAACGCTATCGACATTGCTGTTACCGATAACAACGGCAAGGAGCTGTTCAAGGCAAACGGCGCTTCAAAGCTTACAGACGGCACTATCAGCGGCACATACACCATCAGCGCAAACGCTGCAAACAAAACAGCGCTCAACGGTACTATCACACTCGATAAGGTCGTTCTTAAGGACGATTATTTCAACGGCACAGTAGCTATCAGCTTCAATGCTCCCGGCAAAACAGGCGGCGCGCAGTCGTTCGGCGCAAAGATCACAGGCAACTGCACAAAGGATAAGAAGGATATCAAGTTCACGATCGATACCAACGGCAAGAACCTGATGACAGTTGACTTCAAGCAGAACAAGACCGAGGCTACCGATGTGGCTCTGCCTACCGAAAAGGTATTCACCACATCACAGCTCGATCAGTACAAGGCTACCTGCGATATCGAAGGCTTCAAGGAGAACATCAACAACGCTCTGGGAACCAACGTGTTCAGCCTTTTCGATAACTTCGGCAAGCTTGGAAGCAGCACAACAAAGAAAGCAACAAGCGGCACTACAACAGGTAAGACTACAACAATAGATATGTCTGATTTTTCTGACCTGTATAGCCTCTGAAACAAATATCAAGAGCAGTCTTCGGGCTGCTCTTTTTTTGTGCCCTGTCATAAGTCAGCCCCCAAAGTCATACGATTAAAAAGGACTTGCTTTGGAGGCGATAGATTGAATAAACAAGGCTTTCTTAAAGGCTCGGCGATACTGCTTTTCACAGTCACGTTCACAAAGGCGCTCGGACTTTTGTACCGCATACCTCTTACACGGCTGCTCGGCGGCAGCGGAATGGGCTACTATTCAAGCGCGTACTGCATCTTTACACCCGTTATGGCTGTCGCCTCTGCGGGAATACCCTCTGCAATGGCGCGCCTTGCCGCAGAGAACTATGCCTTTGAGCGTTTTGCTAACCTGCGCAAAACCAAGCGTGTCGCCGCGGTGCTGTTTACCTGTATCGGTCTTGTGCTGACCTGCGCCGTGATACTGCTTGCTGACCCCGCCGCACACCTGCTCACAGGTCACAAGAACGCAGGCATCGTTATCGCCTGCCTCGCACCGACACTTCTTTTCTGTACCGTGATGTCCGTGTGGCGCGGCTATTTTGAGGGACTGCACAATATGTATCCCACAGCCGTTTCCGAAATAATCGAAACGCTGTTCAAGCTGGCGCTGGGGCTGGGGTTTGCCTATTTCACAAATACCCGCGCTTTGAACGAGTTTTCACACCTCGGTACCTGCTTCGGTACAGCCTGCACAAGCAAGGAGCAAGCCGTGCTGATAGCACTGCCGTATGTCGCAGCCGCATCGGTCTTCGGAACATCGCTGTCATCGGGAATTGCTTGTATCTATATTATGGCGCGTTCAAAGATAAAAGGCGACGGCATCACACCCCGTATGCTGCAAAAAGACCCTGTCACCGATGCCACAGGCGAAACGTTACGCAGACTCCTTCGGTACAGCCTGCCTGTGTCCCTCGCCGCGCTTATAACCACCCTCACGGGTATGATAGATATGCTCACAGTCAACCCTTGCGCCGAAGCCGCCGTCAGCAAAAGTCCGCAGACTTTCTCACACCTGCTTGAAGGCGGGCTTACCGCACAGCAACTGCCGAATTTCATCTACGGCTCGTATGAAGCGCTCGCCGCCGCTGTCGCAGGACTTGTGCCTACGCTGACCGCGATGCTTGGCAAAAGTGCCCTCGCAGGTATAACAGAAAGCTTCGCAAAGGGCGATAACAAAGCCGTTTGCAGCCGCCTTAACAAAATGATGACGCTGTGCGCTATGATAGCGTTCCCGTCAGGGCTCGGCATCAGCCTGCTCGCAGAAAACATACTCTCGCTGTTGTTTTCAGGCAGAAATGCCGAGATCGCTGCCGCCGCACCAAGCCTGCGCATACTCGGCGCAGCAGTAGTGCTCGTGAGCCTCTCGCTGCCTTGCTTCACCATTTTGCAGGCGCTTGGCAAGCCGCGCACAGTCGCGCTGATAATGATACTCGGCGGCGCATTGAAGCTCTGCGGGAATATCGTGCTGATACGTATACCGCGCTTTACGCTCACAGGCGCGGCGATATCAACAGTCGCATCGGAGCTGTTCATCTGCATTGCCACACTGCTGCTGACCTACAAGGCTGCCAATGCTCGCTGTGCGGCTCGGGAGGTCTTTGTAAAGCCGCTTTACGCAGGTCTGATGTCGACCGCTGCGGCTTTTTTAGCTGAACGATCTGTATCCAAAATACATATTTTAACATTTAAACCTGCCTTCGTAACGCTTTTTGCACTTGGTTTTTCAGTCATTGTGTACTTATTTGTAACAGCCTTATTGTGCGAAATGCCGAAAAATGTTTTAAAATCGTTGTTTTGTAAAAAAAATCGAAAAAACACTTGAAATTTTCGGCAAAGTGAGTTATTATAAGTAGGTACGATAAGTAGCGTGTTTATCGGCACTTAAGCGTTTTCGGAGAGTAGGTCGGTTATGGATTCAGTCATCAGGCAGCTTCTTGAAAATAATTCTTACAGCATTGACGATCTCGTTGCGATAGTAAGAGTGCTCAGAAGCGAAAACGGCTGCCCCTGGGATAAGGTGCAGACGCATAAGACAATTAAGAAGGATCTCCTTGAAGAGACCTACGAGGTCTTGGAGGCTATTGACTGTGACAGCCCCGAAATGATGCGTGAGGAGCTTGGCGACGTTCTGCTTCAGGTGGTATTTCATACCGTGCTTGAATCGGAAAAGGCACACTTTGAGCTTGAAGATGTTACGAATGACGTATGCAGAAAGCTTATAGTAAGGCATCCGCACGTTTTCGGTGACGTTAATGTTGACGGTGTTGATGACGTTCTGCGCAATTGGGATACTATAAAAATGAATACCAAAGGGCAGGAAACGTTTACAGATACACTTAAAAGCGTGCCGAGGAATTTCCCCGCACTTATGCGTGCGCAAAAGCTGGGCAAGCGTGCAGCAAAATCGGGATTTGATTTTGAAAGCGCGCAGCAAGCGTTTGACGGCTTGAAAAGCGAGGTCGAGGAAGTCGAGGCTGTGCTTGACGATAAGGAAAAAGCAGCCGAGGAGCTCGGAGACCTGATGTTTTCGTGTGTCAATGTGGCGCGCAAGCTTGATCTTGATGCGCAGGAGCTTTTGACTTCGGCGAACGATAAGTTCCTCAAGCGCTTTGAGAAACTCGAAAAGCTTACCTTGCAGGACGGCGAGGATATCACAAAGCTCACATCGCAGCAGCTCGAGCAGTATTGGCAGCGGGCAAAAAAAGTAATTGATGAATAGCAAGGTGCTGTTCGTTAATAATATTAGGAGGTAGAAAACAATGACAAAGGCAGAACTCGTTAGCAAGATCGCTGAAAAAGGCGGCTATACTAAGAAGGATGCTGAAAAGGCACTTTCAACCGTAGTTGGATCTATCACAGATGTACTCACAGCAGGCGACAAGGTAACACTTATCGGCTTTGGTACTTTCGAGGTACGTCAGAGAGCTGCAAAGAAGGGCATCAACCCAAGCACAAAGCAGCCTGTAAAGATCCCTGCAAAGAAGGTTCCTGCATTCAAGGCAGGCAAGGCACTCAAGGAAGCAGTTGCTAAGAAAAAGAAGTAATTGAGAATTAGAGCCTGGCTTTTCAGTCAGGTTCTTTTTTCTAACAGAGGTAAATAATGAGACTTGATAAATATTTGAAGGTCTCGCGCATAATCAAGCGCAGGACCGTTGCAAACGAGGCTTGCGATGCTGGAAAGATACTTGTAGGGGACAAGGTCGCAAGAGCATCGTACGATGTTAAGATAGGTGATATAATCACTATAAATATGGGGCAGAAGCCTCTTAAAGTCAGGGTGCTTGGAGTAAGCGAGCACGCGACAAAGGATACCGCCTGCGAAAACTATGAAGTGATAGGCTGAGCAGACGTATAAAGAGGGAATTAAAATGAATAAAAGAATCGTTGCAGCATTGGTGGCTGTGTGTGTTGCCGCAGCAAGTGTTACCGCGTGCAGTGAGGACAAAAGCGATGACCGCAGTGAGGTATTCACCGAACTTGCGCAGACCGCAGAGATTACTGATACGCAAACACAAAGCAAGACACAAACTACAACTACCACCACAACGACGACCACCACCACAACAACTACTACTACGACAACGACAACAACTACCACTACCACTACAACAACTGCTGCCGCGACCACTGCGAAACCATCAACGACCGCTGCGGCAAAAACATCTGCGGCAAAACCTGCAACTGCGGCAACAAAACAAACCACAGCCAAGCAGACCACGGCAGTTTCACGCATAAGCGGCAGCTCGGCGAATGTGGCATTTTACAAGCAGCACCTGTTTGTTATGGGTGATTCCGTAGCAAGCGGATATGCAGCATACGGACGCATACCTTCTGCGCACAGCGTTGCAAAGGTCAATGTCTCCGCGCGCAGCGCCGATTATCAGATACCGCTCGCAAAATCGGCAAATCCGCCGCTGATACTTACCTCAATGGGTATGAACGATTGGGGAGTATCAACTGCCACATTTATCTCAAGCTATACGGCGTTTCTCAAAAAACTGCGCGCACAGCTGCCTAAAAGTATTATCCTTGTCGGCGCGATAACTCCGACAGCTGCCGTCAATAAGTATCCGCACGTCAATCCCAGAGTCGTGCAGAGCCATAATATCGGGCTCAAACAGCTCGTACAATCGCTCAACGACCCGGGCATCATATTTTTTGATGCGTACAGCGTTGTTGTGGGAAATGACGGAACGTATATGCAGCCGCAGTACGCTGCCTTTGACGGACTTCATCTTCAGCCTGCGGCGTATGATGCACTTTTGAACGCAATGGCTGTCGTGCTTGACCAAAAAGGTGCAAAAGAGAAAATTCTTGCATATAAATAGCGCAAATGCGCGTGTTATCGAAAGGGGACAGGTCTGCTGTCCTCTTTTTTTGTTGACATTTGGTAAACAAAGTGTTATAATGTAAAAATCAAAAGAAAAGAGAAAAGAGGAAAGTAATTTGAGTAAAAAGATATTAACAGCGGTGCTTTGTCTGTGTCTTGCCGCTTTGCAGCTTACAAGCTGCGGCAATGATATATCAAACACCGGTGACGTTTCAAGAGCAGAGCAGACCACGACTTCGGCTGAACCATCGTCTTTGGACGATTCATCAAGCAGCGACAGCAGCGCAGCAGAAGCATCGGTAAAGGAGTATGCTGTCAGCGTGTCAGTCGGCGAGGAGTATACCGCGCAAAAGCTCGGCGAGCTTGCAGTGGGCGGCTCGGGTATGACCTATACCTTTGATGACGGCTCTCAAAGCAAAAAGTTCGATACTATCGAATCGTCTGTTATCAACCTTACAGCCGAGAACAGCGACGGGTTCAAGTCGCATATCGTCATCAAGGTGATATCTGCCGACCACACAGCCCCTGTCTTTACGGGTGTTAAGGACATCGTTGTAGAACAGGGCGACCCTGTTGACCTCAAATCCGGCGTGAGCGCTAAGGACGATATCGACGGCGAGGTGAGCTTTACCGTTGCATATGACGATACCGACCTTGATACAAGCTCGGTGGGCAAGCATAACCTTACATATACCGCAAAGGACAGCGCAGGCAATATCGCCACTGCAAATGCGACTATCGAGGTAAAGGCAAAGCAGACTCAGAAACAGACCCAGCAAACGCAGAAACAGACCCAGCAGACGCAAAAGCAGACCCAGCAGACGCAAAAGCAGACCCAGCAGCCTGTTACGCCAAAGCCGCCCGCAGGCAGCTCTGCAAACGTTTCGTTCTATCAGAACATTATGCACGTTGCGGGTGACTCAATCGCCTACGGCTTCTGCGCTTACGGATATATCCCTATCGAGCATAACATCGCGCAGGGCAGCCTTGCTATGAGAAACTACACATCATACGGCTGGTTCAATGTCAACGGCAGACAGATGAGATGTATGGACGCTGTCGTTACCCTTAAACCGAAGCTTCTGTATGTTTCAATGGGTATGAACGATATCAATATCACAAACGCGCAGACATATGCCAATAACTATGTGGGATTTTTGAAACAGGTCAGGGCAAAAGTGCCTAACTGTATCATCGTTGCGGCAAATATCACACCGACCGAGGCAAGAAGAACTGATTTCAGCGTTACCAAGATAAGAAACTGCAATCTGCTTATGCAGAACGCTGTCAAGGCGATGAATGACCCTAACATCATTCTGTTTGATGCTTACAGCGTTGTTTCCGCCGGCGGAACATATATGGCAAGCGGCTACGGCGCAGGTGACGGTATCCACCTTGCAGGTCACGTTTATCAGAAGCTGCTCAACAGCCTTGCTATCGTGCTTGACCAGTACAGCGTAAGGCAAAGGTTGTCGTAAAGGCTAAAATATGTATTTTTAAGGGAGCATTTTTGTTAAAAAGTGCTCTCTTCGTTTTGTTGACAAAATGCGACAACGGTGGTAAAATAACAAGTGTATGTGTAAACCTGAAATTTTGTGGAGGAACAATATGTTAAAAAAAGCAGCAGCGCTTATATTATCCGCTGCACTCGCGCTTGCAGCATTCACAGGCTGCGGGAACAAGATACAGGGACATGAGGCAAAGATCATCACGCAGAGCGATACGAGCGAGCAGCAGGTGACAAATAAAGAGATCAAACCGCTGTATGACCCGGATATCGAAAAAGCAAAGGATATCGACTACCTCAATGCAGATAATATGCAGTTCTATTTTGATCGCCTCGTTGTCGCAGGTGATTCTATCGCAAACGGCTGGCAGTATTATAATATCCTGCCAAAGAGCAGAAGCATAGCCTACGGCGGACTTTCTACATTCGGCTTCTCGGTGTGGGAGTTCGATACCACGGGAACATCTATGAGTATGCAGGATACGCTGAAAAAGGTAAACCCCACGCTTTTGTATATCTGCCTTGGTATGAATGATGTCAATCAGATATCTGCCGATGAGTATGTAAAGCAGTATAAAGAGCTCTTGCAGAACATAAAAAAGATAGTACCGGACTGTCTTGTGGTAGTACAGAGCATCACACCCGTTGCATCGACCAACGAGTACCCGAAAGTAACCAACGATGCTATAAAGAAGTATAACGCAAAGCTTCAGCAGATGCTCCCCACCCTCGGCAGAGAGGATATCATCTATTTCAATGCCTATAATTCTCTGCTTGACAGCAAGGGTATGATGGATGCAAAGTACGATGCAGGCGATGGTCTGCACATCAATACCGATGCTTATAAAAAGCTGCTTGCAGACCTCAGCAAGCGCCTGAATGCCGAAATGGCAAAACAGCGCCTTGAAGCATACGAGCAGCAGCGTAAGGAAAGTGAAAAGAAACAGTAAACATATCCAAGATATTTGGAGGAAATGATATGAGAACGAAAAGATCAAGACTTGCGGCAATAACCGGAGCAATAGCAATAGCGCTCACAGGCTGCGGCAATGACGTTTCGCATAGATCTCTCGACGAGGGTTCAAGCGGTGCAGTTGACGCATCAGCATCAACGTACAGCATAAATGCGCAGGTCAATACAGCATATTCGGCGCAAAAGCTGGGAGATCTTGCAACGCTCGGTGACGGGTATAAGTTTGAGTTCACAGACAGTGAAAACGATGTAAAGTTCAGCAAGCTCGGCAAAAGCTTTGTTACCGTCAAAGCTACGTACGGATCATCATCAAAGGTCATAACCCTCAATGTAAATGTCGTCGATACCACAAGCCCCGTTTTCAGCGGCATAAAGGATATCACGATAAATGCGGGCGAAACAATTGATCTCAAAAGCGGCGTGAGCGTTACGGATAATTATGACGAACACGTTGAGTTCACAGTATCCTTTGATAAGGACGATAAGGATACCGCAGCACCCGGAACGCACGTTATTACTTATGTCGCAAAGGATCAGTCGGGAAATGTCGCATCAAGGAAAGCAACGCTCACCATTACAGGCGAAACAAAGCAGACCACACAGACCACGCAGGCTGCCACCGCACCAAAGCCTACCGAGACCTCACAGGGTAGTTATCGCAGGCGACTCTATCGCATACGGATTCTGTGCGTACGGCTATGTGCCCTATGAGCATAACATCGCAAAGGGAAGCACCGCAATGCGCAATTACAGCGATACCAGCCTGTTTATGTTTGATCCTACGGGTACATCGCTGTCAATGATGGACGCTATCAAGGCGGTCAGACCGAGTCTGCTGTACATCTCAATGGGTATGAACGATGTTAACCTTATCGACGCACAAACCTATACCGCTAACTATAAGGAGTTCATACAGAAAGCAAAGCAGCAGGTGCCAGACTGCGTAATGGTCGCAGCGACTATCACACCTATCTCTGCGGCATCCAACTTTACCGATATCAACAAGATACGCGCCTGCAACGATGGCGTAAAGAAACTGGTCGAGGAAATGAATGACCCCAATGTTATCCTCTTTGACGCTTACAGCGTTATAGTCGGCGACGACGGTATGTATTCAGCACCAAACACCACAGGACCCGACGGCATACACCTCTCGGGAGCTTGCTATCAGAAATTGCTTGATAACCTCGCTGTCCGCCTTGACCAGTACAGCGCAAAGGATAAGATCGAGCAGATCGAGTCAAAAAGATGACAAATACCCCAAAAGAGCATCCTAAAAAGATGCTCTTTTTTATGTGCAGAAACTTTACTTTTGAGCAGTTTTGTGATATAATGATTTGTGTATGTTTTTCGGTGCAGATGTGCCGAAAAAAGTTTAAACGAAAGGTTTGGCGATTTTTATGGATTACAGATTTTCAAAAAAGGTATCAAATCTTAAAGCATCAGCAATAAGAGAGATACTCAAATTCACATCAGACCCCGAGGTCATCTCGTTTGCCGCAGGCAACCCTGCTCCCGAGGCGTTCCCAACGCAGAAGCTTACCGACATCTCGAAGCAGATCTTCGAGCAGGATCCGATCCTTGCGCTTCAGTACAGCATCTCCGAGGGCTATACGCCCCTGCGTGACCTGCTCAAGAAGGAGCTTGAAAAGAAGGGCGAGTTCGACCCGCAAAGAGATGACCTTATCATCACCAGCGGCGCACAGCAGGCTAACGAGCTTGCCGCAAAGGTACTGTGCGACGAGGGTGACGTGCTTGTTGCCGAGAGCCCGTCATTCATCGGCTCACTCAATGCGTTCAAATCGTACAATGTTGACCTCAGAGGCGTGACCTTGCAGCCGGACGGTATGGATCTTGCAGAGCTTGAAAGCGTGCTTGCAAATGGTAATGCAAAGATTATCTACATAATCTCGAATTTCCAGAATCCTACCGGCAGGACCACAAGCCTTGAAAAGAGAAAGGCGATTTATGAACTTGCTAAAAAATACGGCACGATGATACTTGAGGATAACCCATACGGCGACCTTCGCATCGCAGGTGAGAACATCGCATCTATCAAAAGTATGGACAAAGACGGCATAGTTATGTATTCAAGGACCTTCTCAAAGATACTCGCACCGGGTATCAGAGTCGGCTATATAAGCGCACCTAAAGAGGTCATCGGCAAAATGGTCGTTTGCAAGCAGGTATCTGACGTTCATTCAAACATCTGGGCACAGCTCCTTGCATACAAGTTCATGACAAGTGTTGACATGGGCGAGCATATCAAGGGCTTGCAGGCTATCTACCGCAAAAAGTGCGACCTTATGATAAGCGAAATGAAAAAGCATTTCTCCTCAAAGATAAAGTACGAGGTACCGCAGGGCGGTCTGTTCATCTGGTGTACGCTGCCTGATGACTGTGATATGCCTGCGTTCTGCAAAAAGGCGGTCAGCGAGTATAAGGTCGCTGTCGTTCCAGGCAACGCATTTATGATAAGCGAGTCAGACAAGTCGACCTCGTTCAGACTCAATTTCTCCACACCGACAGACGAGCAGATAATCAAGGGCTGTGAGCTTCTTGGCAAGCTGTCAAAGGATATGTTCGGCGAATAACGAAAGGAGAGAAAATGTTCTGGGATAATGTATCAGGCATTTACGATGTCTTTGAAGACGTATACAACGGCGACGTGAACAGGCAGGTAGCCCTCAAGGTCGCATCCTGCGTGCAAAGCGATGATATAGTGCTTGAGCTTGCCTGCGGAACGGGTATGATAACCAAGTGCGTTGCACCCGCCTGCAAAAAGATAGTTGCGACCGATTTCTCGGTCGGTATGCTCAAAAAGACAGAGGAAAACTGCTTCGGACTTAAAAACGTTGTTTTGAGAAAAGCCGATATCACCAACATCAACTGCAAGGACGAAACCTTTGATAAGGTCATCGCAGGCAACGTGATACACCTGCTCGATGATGCGCACAAAGCCGTCAGCGAAATGTTCAGAGTGTGCAGAAGGGGAGGACTTGTCATCATACCGACCTACATAAACAAGGACGAGAACGGCGGTCAGAACCTTCTTACGCAGATAGTCGGAAAGGCGGGCGCAGATTTCAAGCGCCAGTTCACCCTTGAAAGCTATAAGCAGTTTTTCGAGGACGAGGGCTATGCAGACGGCGAGTATACAATGTTTGACGGCAGAGTGCCCTGCGCAGTCGCCGTGCTGAAAAAGCCCTGACAGAGTAAGTCACAGATAAGAAAGGGGTGGTGGTTTGAAAACAGCTCTGCTTAAAGATACCTTTCGCGAGATAAAGCGCACAGCAGGAAGATTTCTTTCGCTGTTTGCCATAGTCGCGCTCGGCTGCGGATTTTTTGCAGGCATCAAAGCCACTATGCCCGATATGGTCGATTCTGCAAACGACTACTTTGAAGAAAACCGCCTTATGGACTACAAAATGATGTCCACGATAGGCGTGCGCTCGCAGGACGTTGAGCAGGTCAAAAAAGCCGATAACGTTGAGGGCGTGTGCGCAGCTTATTCAAAAGAGGTCTTTTACTACTACAATAAGCAGAATTACGTTATGAAAGCCCTGTCATACATCGAAACGGACGATGACAACCCCAACAAGCTCAACAAGCCCGTGCTTATCGAGGGCAGATATCCCAAGGAGCCGGGTGAGTGCCTTGTCGAGAAAAAGATAACAGCGCCCGAAAGCTTCAAGATAGGCAATACCGTCGAGTTTACCGACACCGACGATAAAAAACAGCTTACCGATTCGCTTGACCACAGCGAGTATAAGATAGTCGGCATATGCGTTTCACCGCTGTATATCGGCTATAAGCGCGATGTCACCAAAGCAGGCAACGGCTCGGTGACCTGCAATCTCTATCTCCCCGAGAGCGAGTTCAAATCGGGTTACTATACCGAGCTTTATGTGCGCTTTAAGGGCGTTCACGATATCGACCAGTTCAGCGATGAGTATAAGAAAAGAATAGCCGATGCTAAAACAGATGCCTTTGAGCGCTTTGAGAAAAGCGTTACCGAGCGATATAACAAAGAGCTTTCACAGGCGAAGCGCGAGCTTGATTTTGCCAAAAAACAGGTGAGCGACTACAGTCTGCTCTTGCAGATGAACAAAGCCGAGCTTGAAGACTTTGATAAACAGCTTGCCGCGCAGGAGGAAACGATAAAAAAGGAAAACTCCATTCTCACCGATATGGAGCTTGAAAAGGTCGATGCGCAAAGAAAGCTTGTCAAAGGTCTGCTTGCAGGTATCGCAAAGCGCAGCAGCGATACCGCAGATACGCTCAAAAAGCAGATAGACGAGTACCGCACACAGATACAAAAAGGCGAGCAGGCGCTGTCGGATCTGCCGCAGCTTAAATTCTACGGCTTTGACCGCTTTGAAGCAAGCTCGGACTATGCGTCATACTGCGGCGATGCGAACAAGATAGACTCGATCTCAAAGGTCTTTCCCGTGTTCTTTATCCTTATCGCCTGCCTTGTCTGCCTCACAACTATGACGCGAATGGTAGATGAGCACCGCATAACCATAGGCACCTACAAGGCGCTCGGCTACAGCCCCGCAAGGATAGCCTCAAAGTATCTGTTCTACGGCGCGGCTGCGGCAGTGCTGGGAAGCTTAATAGGTACGCTGATAGGCTTGCAGGTCTTTCCGCGGATAATTTATAGCTGCTATAAGATACTTTACAATATCCCCGATATAGATACGCCTTTCAAGCTGTGGTATATGCTTGGCTGCTGCATCGTGGCGGTAGTGTGCATCTGCGGCGCAGTGCTTTATTCGTGCATCAAGGCACTCAAAGCGCAGCCGTCACAGCTTATGCGCCCCAAAGCTCCGCAAAGCGGCAGAAGGGTGCTGCTTGAAAGGATAGACCTTGTCTGGAAGCGCCTTTCGTTTCTCAGCAAGGTCACCGTGCGAAACCTTCTGCGCTACAAGAAGCGCTTCTTTATGACGATAGTTGGTGTCGCAGGCTGTACCGCGCTTATCATCACGGGCTTCGGACTTAAACATTCCATCTCCGCGATAGTTACCAAGCAGTTCGGCGAGGTGCTTTTGTATGACGGAACACTTGTGCTGAACAATCAGAGCTTTACCCGCACCCAGCTCGATGAAAAGCTTGCAAGCCTTTCGCAGATAAAGGAGTACTCCTTTACCTACATCGCCGAGGGTGAAACGACAAAGGGCGAGAAACAGGCGACTGCATCACTGTTCGTTATGGATAAGCCTGACGATATACACAATTATTTAAGCCTTGATGCAGCCGACGGAAGCGGTAAGCTCTCGCTTGAAAGCGGAAAGTGCATCATCACCAAAAAGATGTCGATGCTTATGAACATCAAAACGGGCGATAAGATAGACTATCAGCTTGACAAGGAAAACACCGTCACGCTGACCGTAAGCGGCATAGCCGAAAACTACGCTATGCACTACATCTACATCACCCCGCAGACCTTTGCCGACCTTTACGGCAGGCAGCCCGATTACAACACCGTCTGCTTTAATCTCCGCGACGGCACAGACGAAGGAGCGTTCAAAAACGAGGTCACTGCAAGCAGCGAGTTCTACGGCGTTTCGCTTATGAGCGAGTCGGGCAAGGACTTTCTCAACTCCCTTGACAGCCTTGATGCAGTTGTGATACTGCTGATAGTCTGCGCAGGACTGCTTGCGATAGTCGTGCTTTACAACCTTGCAAACATCAACATCACCGAGCGTGTGCGCGAGATAGCCACGATAAAGGTGCTTGGCTTTTACGATATCGAAACCTCTGCCTACATCTACCGCGAGAATATCATCACCGCGATACTTGGCATACTTATCGGCGCGTTTGTGGGTATCATACTGCACCGCTTTGTAGTTATAACAGCAGAGGTAGATATAGTGCTGTTTGACCGCCGCCTCGTCTGGTGGGCGTTCCTGCTCGGCGCAGCGTTTACAGCGGTGTTTACAGTAATAGTCAACTTTGTACTGCATTTCAAGCTCAAAAAGATAGATATGGTTGAGTCGATGAAATCAGTAGAATAGATACAAAACAATTATAGGAGGATAACAAATGAAAGAAGAAACATTCGCCAATATTTTCACCATCGTTTTTTTCAGCTTATTATTACTGTTTTGTTTCATTGTCAGTATCAGACAATTTTCTAAAAATAAAAACAAAACGAAAAAGAAAGGCAGGGCAAAGATACTGTTCAAAAGTATTGATGAATATGACGGGACAAGGTATCCTGACCTGACCACTTATCATGTAACAAATTATTATGTTGACTGCCTTATAGGCGGCGAGAAAAAGACGTTATCTTGCTGTGAATATATGTACAACTTCGTACAAAAGGGCGAGACCTATGATGTCGTATATACAACTCATACGATAGAGCTGGACAGAAAGTATTATCCCGAAGATTTTGATGATTATTTTGAGGATCTTGATAATTCTGACATTGAAGAATAAAGCCAATAATTTTTAGAAAGAAGGATAAAAATGAACGAATTTGAGAACGCATTTGAGCTTGAAGAGGACAGCGAGTGCTGCTGCGGCGGTTTTTGCAAAGCTGTTTCACTGATCCTTGCAGGCGTGGTGATAGGCTTTATCATCGCCCCCGTAAAGCAGGGCATAGTTATCGGCAATAACAATGTCATCAAAAACGGCAGGAAGAAAAAGAAGAATAAGAAGAAAAATAAATGTGAGGAGAATTAACTTATGAAACTTGGTATGGTAGGACAGGTGCAGAGTCTGCGAACTATCCTTTCTGCACGATTGAGAAAAACGTCGGCGTTGTAAGCGTTCCCGATGAAAGACTTGATAAGCTGGCTGAAATGTATCACCCCGTAAAGTTCACCCCCGCAACGCTGGAGTTCGTGGACATCGCAGGTCTTGTAAAGGGCGCTTCAAAGGGCGAGGGACTGGGCAATAAGTTCCTTGCGGATATCCGCGAGGTAGATGCGATAGTTCACGTTGTAAGGTGCTTTGAGGACGATAATATCGTTCACGTTGACGGCTCGGTAAATCCTGCAAGGGATATCGAAACTATCGACCTTGAGCTTGTATTTTCCGACATCGAGATCATCGAGAGAAAGCTTGACAGAACAAAGAAGGCGATGAAGGGCGACAAGTCGCTCGCCGAGGTCGTTGACTTCCTTGAAAGGCTCAAAGCGCATCTTGAGGAGGGCAAAGCCGCAAGAGCATTTCAGATGACCGATGAAGAAAGAGCAATGCTTGCCGATACACCGCTTTTGTCGCTCAAGCCTGTTATCTATGCCGCAAATCTCAGCGAGGACGATTTCAGAAACAATATCGACACCAACGAGAATTACAAAACCGTTCGCACGATAGCCGAGAACGAAGGCTCCGCCGTGTTCCCGATATGCGCGCAGATCGAGGCTGAGATCTCCGATATGGACGACGAGGACAAGGCTATGTTCCTCTCCGACCTCGGACTTGAGACCTCGGGACTTGACCGTATCATCAAGCAGGGCTATGCGCTGCTCGGACTTATCTCCTACCTTACCGCAGGTGAGCCTGAGGTCCGTGCGTGGACTATAAAGAAAGGCACGAAAGCACCGCAGGCAGCAGGCAAGATACATACCGATTTTGAAAAGGGCTTTATCAGAGCCGAGGTCGTATCCTTTGACGATCTTATGGCTTGCGGAAATATGGTAACTGCCAAGGAAAAAGGTCTTGTACGCCTTGAGGGCAAGGATTATGTAATGCAGG
Source organism: uncultured Ruminococcus sp. (assembly GCA_902786965.1). Classification (GTDB taxonomy): domain Bacteria; phylum Bacillota; class Clostridia; order Oscillospirales; family Ruminococcaceae; genus Hominimerdicola. The sequence continues at coordinate 31,162 of CADAEJ010000010.1, forward strand.
ACGGCGATATTGTCCTGTTCCGCTTTAACGTCTGAAAAAACTTATAATATGCAAAAAAACAAGGCGCTCGCAATTGAACGAGTGCCTTGTTTTTGTATAGTAATGAAAAATAGGGGAGAGATTATTTTTCTTTCTTGCTTGTAATGCCTTCTGTCTCGAATATGAACTTGACCTCGCCTTGTGTTCCGTCAGCAATACCCCGAAAAGTACCTTGATGTCGTCCTTGTAGACGTGCATTATCTTATCGACAGCCTCCTGCTTGAATTTGTTCATACCATCTTCAAGCTGCTTTGCACCGTCATCAAGCTGCTTTACACCGTCAACAAGCTTGCCGCTTGAATCCCTGAGCGCACCGATGCCGCTGTGAAGTTCCGTGCTGCCGTTGTACAGCTGCGTTGTGCCTGCATACAGCTCCTTCATCTTTTCTGCGAACAGCGCTGTGCCGCTTTTAAGCTGTGATGAAGCAGTCAGCAGCTTTGCTGTTCCGCCCGAAAGCTGCAATGCACCGCTATGCAGCTGTGAAAGACCGCCCGAAAGCTGTGCCATACCGCCGTTGAGTTCATCAGCACCCTTTGAAAGCTGTGAAAGACCGCCTGTCAGCTGTGAAACACCGTCCAGCGCAGCCCCAACGCCTTTGTTAAGCTCGCCCGCACCCTTGTCCAGGTCTTTAAGACCTGCCGTAAGCGCCTGCGAGCCTGCAAGTATGCCGTTGCCCTGCTGTGTAAAGCTGCCGTTAAGCGTTGCCAGACCGCTGCCAAGCTGGTCAGCACCATTTTTGACACCGTTCATAAGTGTGTCAGCACCCGTAGAAAGTGCAGCAGCACCTGTGCTTAATTGCTGTGCGCCGCCTGCAAGTGCGCCTACTGATGTTTTAAGCACGCCTGCGCCGCCCTGCAGCGAGTTCACACCGTCTTTAATGGTCGGGTTGCTTGCATCTGTGCCTGCTTTAAGACCTGCAAGTATCTGCTTTTGACCGTTAACTGTCTGTGTAAGAGTGGTTATAGAAACTGTCAGAGTCTGTATCTGTGCTGCGTCTGTGGAGTTGTTCTTCATCTGCGTCAGCGCTGCAATGACCTGCTCGTTTGCCGAGATAGTAGCCTCAAGATTTGCCGCTGCCGTATCAACGCCCTGCCCGAGCTTTTCTACCTGCGCAGGCATAGCTGCAACCTGTGTGTTCATCTGCGAAAGCCCTGCATTGAGCTGTGCCGCACCTGCCGTTACCGCAGCAGCGCCGTTTGCGAGCGTGCCTGACTTTGTTTTGTCAAGCTGCTGTGTCATATTGTCCGAGAGCTGCTTTGCACCGCCCTGAAGCTGTGCCACGCCCTGCTGTGCCTTTGTAAGTCCGTCTGTGAGCTGTGACGAGCCTGCATAAAGCTTTGCAGAGCCGTCAGCGAGTTGCTTTGCGCCGTCTTTAAGCTGTGCGGCACCGCTTGTAAGAGCAGGCAGCTTATCGTTTATCTGCTTGAAGCCGCCTACAAGAGCGCCTGTGCCCTTTGCAAGCGTCTGCGAACCGCGGTAAGCCTCGCCAAGCTTTGTAGCCATAGTTCCTGCACCCGTGTTGAGCGTCGGAAGTCCCTGTACGAGCTGTCCTACCGAACTGTCAAGTGTAGAAGCACCGCTTGACAGCTGCCTTGCGCCGTCATTTGCGCTTTTCAGTCCGTCATTGAGAGCTCCTGCACCTGTGTACAGCTTGTTCACACCGTCAGTCAGCGCCGGCATTGAGCCGTTGAGCTGCGCTGTGCCGTCATGAAGCTTCTTTGCGCCGTCTGCAAGCTGTTTAGTGCCGTCAGCAGCTTCATTCAGCTTTTTCTCCACCTCGCTGACAAGGTCGTCCGTGTTTATGTCGATCTTCGAGAGCAGATTGCTTGTCGCCAGCGTGAGAACAGTCGGCATCTCAAAGTTTTTAACGTCAGCCGTAAGCTCAACGTACTCGGGTATTTCAAGGCCTGCATCTTCTATCTTCTTTGAAGCATCAGGCGCTTCTTTTTTCAGATCCTGCTTTATCTTTTCAGCATCAATGCTCTCTTTAAGACCGGGGATAGCAAGCCCGACAAATATCTGCTTGTTTCCGTCAGAGATTATCTTGCCGTTTGTTATGCTGACGTTTGAGAAAATATCGCCGTCAAGTATCGAGCCTGTGGTCATAACAAAAGGTATCTTCACCTTTGTTTCCTTGCCGCCGACTGTAACGGTCTGCTCGCTCTTGTTTATAAAGTCATACCTTATCGTGACCTTGCCGCTTTTTCCCGCAAGCTCATCAGGCTTTATGTCCTTGCCGTCAAGCTTGTATGATACCTTCATCTCAACAGGCAGCTCACCGCTGTAATTGCCCTTGTAGTAGATGTCGCCGCCCTCGGTCTTCCAGGTAAGCTCGTTGCCCGAGCGCTCAAAGCCCTCATCGGTCTTGGTGTTCTCAATATCCGAAAGCTTTGAAACGTCCTTGAGCTCTTTAAGTCCCTGCGGATTTTTCAGCCAGTCGCTGACAATTACCTTGTCATTGTTTCCGTCAGCCTTGGTCATAACGTAAACAGTCTCTTCCTTGTAGGTCTTGCCGTTTGCATCGGATGCTTTATTTGTATCCTCCTTGACCTGCGTATTGGCAGTCTGCGACTTTTTATCCTCGTCCTTTTTATCGTTTGCCATAGCGTACATACCTGTGCAGCCTGCGGATAAAAGAACAGCCAAAGCTCCTGCGATAACCTTTGTATATGTTTTCATATCAGTGTCTCCCTTCACTTACTTTATTGCGGGCATCTGAACGCCGCGCTCGGATTTTTTGCTCTTCTTGGCATTTTTCATTCCGAATGTCGAACGGATTATGATCGGGTCAAACAGCATCAGCATTGACGGAAGCATAAATATAACCGTTATCATACTGATTATTGCGCCTCTTGAAAGCAGGCTGCAAAGCTGTGATATCATATCTACCCTTGAGAAAACTCCGACGCCGAATGTTGCGGCAAAGAAGCCGAGTGCCGATACTATTATCGACTTTATAGATGTTGAAAGTGCGATAGTAACAGCCTCTGTCTTGCCAAGCCCCGAGTTTCTCTCGCTCTTGTATCTTGTAGACATCAGTATCGCGTAATCGACCGTCGCACCGAGCTGTATCGTACCGATAACGATAGATGCGATAAACGGTATCGTCGTGTGCAGATAGCAGGTAAGTCCCATATTTACAAATATCGCGAACTCAATTACCGATACAAGTATTATCGGCAGCGAGAAGCTTTGCAGTACAAAGAATATGATAAGGAATATCGCAAGTATCGAAACTGCACTTACCACCTTGAAATCTCTGTCCGTTATATTGATAAGATCCTTTGTGCAGGGCGCTTCACCTATCAGCATAGCCTTTTTGTCGTACTTTTCAACAATGCTTTGAATCTTGCTTATCTGCTCGTTCACCTCGTCAGATGCGGTCTTGTATTCCGATCCTATAAGCACCATCTGCCAGTTCTCTGATTTGAGTACCTGCGTCAGCTTGTCAGGTATCACCTCTCTTGGAATATTCGGACCGATAAGCGAGCTGAGCCCCAGCGAGAACTTAACGCCATCGACCTTGTTCATTTCCTTGAGCATATTGTTCATGCTCTTTGAGTCCAAATCAGCATCGCACATAAGTATGTGTGTTGTAGACATATGGAACTCTTCCTCAAGCTTTGTGTTTGCAACGATACTGTCAAGATCCTTTGGCAGCGTAGCCGTAAGATCGTAGTAAACGTTTGTGTGAGTGTATCCGTAAAGTGCGGGGATAAGTATTACCAGAAATGCGGTAATGCACACCGCGCGGTGCTTGATGATGAATTTTGAAAGCTTGTCAAGACTTGGTATAAGATCGCGGTGCATTGTTTTTGTCAGTGCCTTGTCGAAAATAAGTATCATCGAGGGCAGCACGGTCACGCAGGCGATAACGCCTATAACAACGCCCTTTGCCATTACTATACCCATATCAAGTCCGAGCTTGTATGACATAAAGCAAAGCGCTAAAAATCCTGCAACTGTCGTTACCGAGCTTCCTACTACCGAGCTTATCGTCTTTGATATAGCCACAGCCATAGCTTCCTTGTTGTCGTTTGGATGCTCCTTTTGCTGTTCCTTGTAGCTGTGCCACAGGAAGATAGAGTAGTCTATCGTAACGCCAAGCTGAAGCACCGCAGTCAGCGCCTGTGTTATGAACGAGATCTCACCGAGGAAAATGTTCGAGCCCAGGTTATAAAGCACCGCCATACCCACGCTGAGCATAAAGAACACAGGTATAAGGAACGAGTCCATAGTCAGCGCAAGCACAAGGCTTGTAAGGCATACAGCGATTATAACATAGCCCGTTGTCTCGTTTATCGTAAGGTCCTTGATGTCGTCTATCGCCGCGGTCATACCTGCGACAAAGCACTGCTTGCCCGCGATATCCTTGACCTCCTCAAGAGCCTTCATGCTCGAGTCAGATGCAGATGTGTCATCAAAGAACACCGCCATAAGCGTTGCATTTTCAGAGTTGAAAAAATCATAAAGCTTTTTTGGAAGCACCTCTTTAGGAAGATTGATGTCTGCTATCGAGTCATACCATATAACATCGCAGACATGATCTACCTTTGCAAGCTTTGCCTCCAGCTTTTTCACGTCCTTGTCCTGCATACCGTCTATCATCACGAATGCAAAGCCGCCCTTGCCGAATTCATCGAGCATGATGTCCTGACCTTTCATAGTGTCAAGGTCTTTTGGCAGGTAGGAGAGGATATCGTAGTTTATCCTCGTGCCGAGCATTCCGATAAGGGACGGTACAAGCAGTACGAAGCTAAGGATCAGTATGATGAATCTGCCCTTAACGACTGCCTTGCCGAATTTGTACATTTATACATTACCCCTTTCAAATGACTGTTGTTATTTGCTTTAACCAAATAATGACCAATAGTCATTTTGTTTATTGAACCCATTGTATCACAAAAATGACCAATAGTCAATATCCAAAACTGAAAAAATTGACCGTTGGTCATATTTTTGTATACTTTGACAACTTAACCGTTTTATAAAAACTGACTATTGGTCACTTTTGCCCCTTGACAAGCTCAATGCAAGCGTTTATAATTTATTTGACATATAAAAAATGCGCCCTGTGCGCACAAGGAGCTGAAAAAATGGGCAAGCTTGATGCTAACAAAAAGCAGAAGGAAACTTCACTTCTGGATACCGCCTTCAACCTTTTCACAACAAAAGGTCTGACCAAGACCTCCATTTCTGAAATCGTAAGCAACGCAGGTGTGGCAAAGGGCACGTTCTACCTTTATTTTAAAGATAAGTACGACCTGCGCAACAGACTTATCGCACATAAATCATCACAGATGTTCAAGCAAGCTCTCGCGCAGATGAAGGCGACCAAAATGGAGCATGACTTTGAAAGTGATATTATTTTTGTAGTCGATAACATCATAAACCAGCTTACTGAAAACAAGGCAACTTTGAATTTCATTTCAAAGAATCTAAGTTGGGGAGTGTTTAAAAATGCCCTCACTACCAAGTCGAGCGATAAAGACGTTGATTTTGCAGACGTTTACAATATGATAATCGAGAACGCGCCGAACACTGTTAAAGACCCTGAAATAATGATGTTTATGATAATCGAGCTTGTAAGCTCGACCTGCTACTCGTCCATACTTTATTCCGAGCCGTGCGATATCGGTACGCTTAAACCCCACCTGTACAAAAGCATCAAGCATATCCTGCACGACCATATTGATTATTGACAGATCACAAATTCCCATAAAAAAGAGTGACTGAACATTTTATCGTTCAGCCACTCTTTTTCTTTTACTGTCTTAGATACACACCGTTTTCCTCGATGTATTCTTCCATATCCTCTTTGTATTCAAGCTCAAGAGGATCGCCGCTGTCAAGCGCCTTGAGCGCGCGCTGACCAATATCTTTGCGGTAGTGAACGTCCTCCCAGTTTATCTTGCTGACAGCCTCGTAGCTCTTGTCGAGCGCACCCTGCAGGGTGAGAGCCGTGCAGGTGACACCAAGCACACGTCCGCCGTTGTTTGTGAACTTTCCGCCCTCAAGCTTTGTGCCCGCGTGGTAAACGAAAGCACCGTCGACCTGACCCTTATCGTCAAGTCCTGTTATCTCGTAGCCCTTCTTGTAGCTTGTCGGGTAGCCGCCGCTTGCCATAACAACGCAGGTGCAGTAGCCGCTTTTCCAGCCGATATTGACATCAGATAATCTGTGCTCGTAAATAGCCTCAAATATCTCGCAAAGATCGCCGTCAAGCATCGGCAGAACCACCTGTGTCTCGGGATCACCGAAGCGGCAGTTGTACTCGATCACCTTCGGTCCCTTCGGCGTGAGCATCAGCCCGAAATACAAACAGCCCTCAAAGGTACGTCCCTCTGCGTTCATAGCATTTATCGTCGGCAGGAAGATCTTTTCCATACATTCCTTTGCGATATCCTCCGTGTAGTACGGGTTTGGCGCAACAGTGCCCATTCCGCCGGTGTTCAGTCCCAGATCGCAGTCAAGCGCTCTTTTGTGATCCATCGAGGAGATCATCGGCACGACCGTCTTTCCGTCCGTGAACGACAGCACCGATACCTCGGGTCCTGTCAGGAATTCCTCCACCACGATAGTCGAGCTGCTCTTGCCGAATTTCAGCTCGTCGATCATCGAGTGTATAGCCTCCACAGCCTCCTGTTCGTTCTGCGCAAGTATAACGCCCTTGCCAAGTGCAAGTCCGTCAGCCTTGATGACAGCAGGGTAGGTGTTTTGCTTTTTAACATAAGCGATAGCCTCCGCGCTGTTGTCAAAAACCTCGTAGGCTGCGGTAGGAATGTTGTACTTTTTCATCAGCTCTTTAGAGAATACCTTGCTTCCCTCGATAATAGCCGCGTCCTTTTTCGGACCGAATGTCTTGAAGCCTGCAGCCTGGAGAGCATCGACCATACCCAGCACCAGCGGATCATCGGGAGCTACCGCGACCATATCCACACCGAGCTTTTTTGCAAGCGCCACAACGCCGTCGATGTCAGTCGCCGCAACATCAAAGCACTGTGCGTACTTTGAGATACCGCCGTTTCCCGGTGTGCAGTACAGCTTGCCGACCTTTTTTGACTCTGCAAGCTTCATTATAATTGCGTGTTCACGGCCGCCGCCGCCAACAACGAGTATATCCATAAATCTGTCCTCCCCAAGTGATTAGTGGTGGAAAAGTCTGATACCTGTGAATGCCATAGCGATGCCGTACTTGTTGCAGGTCATGATAACGTGGTCATCACGGATAGATCCGCCCGGCTCTGCAATGTAAGCAACGCCCGACTTTTTAGCTCTTTCAATGTTGTCACCGAATGGGAAGAAAGCGTCAGAGCCAAGGCAAACATCCTTGTTCTTGGCTATCCATTCCTTCTTTTCCTCGGCAGTCAGCACCTCGGGCTTTACCTTGAAGAGTGTCTGCCATACGCCGTCAGCAAGCACATCGTCATGCTCGTCGGAGATGTAAACGTCGATAGTGTTGTCGCGGTCCGGACGTCTGATGTCGTCAACGAACTGCAAGCCAAGTACCTTTGGGTGCTGCCTCAGCCACCAGATGTCAGCCTTGTTGCCTGCAAGTCTTGTGCAGTGTATCCTTGACTGCTGACCTGCACCGATACCGATAGCCTGTCCGTTCTTAACGTAGCAAACAGAGTTTGACTGTGTGTATTTGAGTGTGATAAGCGAGATAACAAGGTCAGTCTTTTTGTCATCGGGGATATCCTTGTTTTCGGTAACGATATTTGTGAGCATATCGTTGTCTATCTTCAGCTCGTTTCTGCCCTGCTCGAAGGTAACGCCGTATACCTGCTTTCTCTCGATAGGTGCGGGAACATAGCTCTCGTCTATCTGAATGATGTTGTATGTGCCCTTTCTCTTTGATTTGAGTATCTCAAGAGCCTCGTCGGTGTAGCCCGGTGCGATGATGCCGTCTGATACCTCGCGCTTGATAAGGTTTGCAGTACAAGCGTCACACTCGTCTGAAAGCGCGATAAAGTCGCCGTAGGAGGACATTCTGTCAGCACCTCTTGCCTTTGCATAAGCGCAAGCCATAGGTGTCAGCTCGCCCAGATCGTCAACAAAGTAGATCTTCTTTTCAGTCTCCGTCAGGTGAGTGCCGATAGCCGCACCAGCAGGTGAAACGTGCTTGAAAGAGGTTGCGGCGCAAAAGCCCGTAGCCTTTTTAAGCTCCTTTACCAGCTGCCAGCCGTTAAACGCATCAAGCAGATTGATGTAGCCCGGCTTGCCGTTAAGCACCGTGATAGGCAGCTCCTTTCCGTCCTCCATAAAGACCTTTGACGGCTTCTGATTAGGGTTGCAGCCGTACTTTAAAAGCATTTCGTTTGCCATTTTCAATTACCTCCGTTTATGTTTTATAGCATTTTACTATTGTAAAAACGTGAACTATTTTTTCTTCCAGAACTCCTTGTTGAAGTAGTCCGAGTTCTGCTGGATCTGCTCGGTCAGCTTGTCCCTGCCTATCTCCTCCGCAAGCGTCTGCCTGCCGCTGAAAAGATCGGTGCCGAGCCCAAGCCTGTCGCCCTTTATCTGCGCACCCAGCGCCGAAAGGGTAGTGGGGAACATATCCATAGGCGCAAAGATGCGGTTCTTTGCATTTTCAGGGGACTTTTGTGCGTTTATAAAGCAGTTGTACGGCGAGCGCTCGTAGCCGTCCTCCTCAAATTCGATACCCTTTGGAAAATGCTCTGCGATGTGATCGCCCGTGATGATAACGACCGTGTCCTCCCAGTAGGGCTTTGTTTTGAGCCACCTGATAAACTCGTCCACCTGCCGTGATGTGCAGCCGACAGCCGCAGCATAGTTATTTCCTACGCTCTTGTCGCAAAGCGCGCAGCGGTAGCCCTCCTCAAAGCTGTGTGTGTCCATCGTGTACATCGTCACCGCAAAAGGCTTGCTTCCCTTTGCAAGCTCGTCTATTTTAAGTTTTGAGAACTCAAACATTTTTCTGTCCTCAAAGCCCCACATCTTGAAGTAGTCCTTGGGGATAAGTCCCTCGTCACGCGCACTGTTCAGGTCAAAAATATTGCTGTCCTCGTACCTGCCGACATAGCTGTTGTACGCCGCAAAGTTTGAATCCGACCCCTCGATGAAAAGCTGCTCGTAGCCGTTATCGTGCAGCAGATCCTCCAGCCTTGTCAGCGAGGGCAGAAAGCTGTTAAGCTCGTCCATATTGTTGCGCATTTTCCCCAGCGGAGTCATCAGTACAACTCCCGAGGTCTGCGCAATAGTCGCGCCCATAGTGTATGCGATGCTCGGCGCTCTGACTATCGAGCCGCCAAGCTTGTCGGTGTGAGAAAAGTTTATGTTGTCCTTTGCAAGCTTTGTAAGCTCGGGCATAAGATCATAGTTTTGCAGACCGCCGTTTTCAGGAGCCGCAAAGGAGTTTTCTATCGACTCCAGATAAAGATAGATAAGATTTTTCTTCTTCTCGGGGAATATCACATTCTCGCTGCTCGGAGCAACATAGTACTGCTCGTAAAGCTGCGATGTGTGCATCTGATTGTATATGTACGAGAACGTGCCTGTTTCCCAGAACAGCGCCGTTACCGAAAACACGGGTATCACCGCCCACGCAGCGATGCGCGTGTGTTTTGCATTTGCGGTCAGTCCGCCCTTTTTGTCGGGGCATCTGAAATTCAGCCTTTGTGCTCGCGACATTCTCACGAGCCTTATGCACAAAAGCACCGCCGCGATAACTGCAATGCAGGCATAAAGTATCAGCTTGTGTGCCATTTCGGGAGTGTATCCGTCATTTGCAAACTGCACCGTGAACATTATCGCCTCAATATCCATACTCGGAAAATGAATGTGCAGAAATACCGTTGCCGTGAGCAGCAGCGCACTTATCGCCATCAGCACGCAGCCGATAACAAGCAGCAGCTTTTTCACACGGCTCGGCTTTTCATCGCTTTTTTCGGTGCTGAATATCGGCTGCACACAGATAAGTACTGTCCTGTACAGCTTTGCAGGCTTAAAGCCCTTTTCCGCCAGAAACGATATAAGTCTGTGCGCAAGCAGTATCCCCGCGCAAATGCACAGCGGCTTGAGCCATATCATAAACCATTTTAGCAGCTCGTGCGGACCTTCCGAGAACTCGGTGCGCATATAGCTGACCGATTTAGTGTAGCCCGTATTTACAAACACATAAATACCTATCAGACGATACAGCCACAGCGGCGAGCGCACAGGTGCTGCAGCAGGCAGCCAGAAAAGCGTGAGGCTTAAAAAAGGGCACAGTGCATACACCGCAAACTCCGCTGCACTGACGCTGAAAAACGTCAGCACCATATGCATCAGGCGCACAGTCACCGCAAGCGATGCCGCCAGCGTGAAAAGGATATGCCCCCGCGGATTTCTCCTTATGCTTTTCATATATAATGAAAACAGCCTCATTCTTCTGACCCCATAAAGTACATTTTTTTGTACAGTTTATTCCTTCTTTTTCTTTCTTCTTATAGATATTTTTCTTGGCTTTTTCTCTTTTTCTTTAATATATTCCTGCACCTTGTGTACATCATCGACTTTAGTAAAGCTCTTCTGCGGATCTACAAATCCGTAATCACCCGTAAGCTCTCTGCCAACGTAGATGTGTACCTCGGTGCGTCCGCCCCTGTACTCGTTTTTCATACTTCCGTTGAGCGTTGCGATAACAAGCTCGCCCGTACCCTTTATCTCACCGATAAGGTTGAGCTTTGTCGCGATAGGCAGTCTGCCTTTCTGCACAGCCATTTCCTCGCCGTCTATAACAAGGCGTGTCCTGCCCTTGTTGACTATCAGTATCTCGTGACCGTTGTATTCGGCGCGCCACGCCTCGTGGTCACCCATTTTATAAGCAACTGTTTCGGTAGCCATTTCAAACCTCCGCTTATTTCGAGTATTTGTTTACGACCTTTGTTGTTGCCTTGCCGCTGTGTATATCAATGAACCTTACAAACAGCGATACCTTGTTATCCTCGTTCAGAGCATTCCAAAGTCCGTTTGTGAACTCGTCAATATCGTTTGGTATCTCTATCTTTTCAGGCTCGCCCTCAAAGCTTGGCAGCGGATTACCGTCGCCCATATAGGTGTGGATAAAGTGACCCACGCCGTTTAAAGGATTTGTGTATGTGAAAGTAAATCTCTCCGCGCAGTCAGGATTTCCGTCAGCTGACTTGATGATGTTCATAGCGTAGTTGTACTCGCCGCCGCCAACGTGCATTATTCCCGAGATACGAGGAGTATAGTTGGGAGCGTCGTCCTCATACAGCCTTGTGCGCAGAGCCTGCTCAAAGGTCTGCTGATTGTCCATAAGCTCGTATATAGTGTCAGTCTGGTCGCCGTTTGTAACGATAGTCTTGTTGCCAAGCACGCGCACAGGGGAGTAGATGATAAGGTGCGGGTCTGTCAGCTTGCTCGGGTCGGCAGCCTCGGTCTTTATGCCGTCAGCAGTTTCGGTAAAAACTCTGTTTCTTGAGTTTACACTTCTGCCCATAATAAAGTACGCAGTAACAGCGTTCTTTCCGTCAGCACTCTTTCCGATGATAATGCCTCTGCCGGGGTAGCTGTTGGTCTTTAAAGCCTCATAGATATCAATAGTTTTCATATTCTTACCTCCATATATCATATTAGTCCTCTATATTATTTTCTGACTGCCTTCATATTTATGCAGTCCCATTTTTCGCCGCCGAACTCAAAGCATTCCCTTTCGGTGTCCGTCGGGATAAACCCTGCCGCCTTGTAGCAGCCCAGCGCACTTTCGTTGCAGGCGAAAACGCCAAGCGTTACAGTATGCGCACCGAAAATCTCAAATGCGTATTTCAGCGCCTGCGAGAGCATCTGCTTGCCAAAGCCCTTACCGCGCATATCGGGCGAAATGATGATGAACCCCATATGTATGCTGTTGTTTACGCAGTCTGCTTTTCTGAAAATAAAGTGTCCGCACACTCTGCCGCTGTCGTCCAGCGCCGTCATGAACCACGCATTGTCGTCTTTGCAGAATTCATCGTACCTGTCACATAGCTGCTGTGCGGTCATCGGGAACCTATACATTCCCGCACACCATTTCATAAAGCTCTTTTCATCGGTCAGCCAGCCTGCGATCATCTCGCTGTCCTGCCGCTTGAACGGTCTTAATCTTATCATTTTGCTTCTCCCTATAATGTTTTTTTGTATTTTGTATTTATTCTGTATAAGCTCTGCCGTCTTTTATCTTTATCCTGCCCTCGCAAAACAGTGAAACAGCCTTTGGCAGCAGCTTCCACTCGACATTTTCCATTATCCTGCGCTGCAAAACCTCGGGGGTGTCATCGTTTTGCACATTCACCGTTCCCTGAAGTATTATCGCGCCCGCGTCAGCCTTCTCGTTGACGAAATGCACAGTCGCCCCCGATACCTTAACGCCGTATTCAAGAGCCTTTTCGTGTACCTTCAGCCCGTAGAAGCCCTCGCCGCAAAAGCTTGGTATCAGCGCAGGGTGAACGTTTATTATCCTGTATGGGTATGCCTTTGTAACGCACTCGTCAAGTATCGTCATAAAGCCTGCAAGCACAACAAGGTCAGCGTTCTGCCTGTTGAGCTCGGCAAGTATAGCCTCGCTGTACTGCCTGCTGTCTGCATATTCCTTCCTTGGTATCACAACGGTGGGTATATCCGCCTTTTTTGCCCTTTCAAGAGCAAAAGCACCCTGCTTTGAGGAGATAACGCAGCTTATCTTTCCGCCCTTTATCTCACCACGGCTCTGCGCGTCGATAAGCGCCTGCAAATTCGTTCCGCCGCCCGAAACAAGCACAACTATATTTTTCATATCTTTTTCCTTAAATCAATTATTCCGTGATGACTACGCCGTAGTCTGCCTCGATAAGCTCGCCCAGCACATAAGCGTCCTCGCCCGCAGCCCTGATAGCCTCGATAGCCTTGTCAGCATCAGCCTTGTCAACAACTACCGTCATTCCAACGCCCATGTTGAACGTGTTGAACATATCTCTTTCGGGGATATTTCCCGTCTTTGCGATAAGGTCGAAGATAGGCAGCACCTGAACGCCCTTTCTTGATATCTTCGCTGAAAGCCCCTTTGGAAGCGAACGCGGGATATTCTCGTAGAAGCCGCCGCCCGTGATGTGTGAGATGCTCTTGACATTCACGCTGTCAAGCAGGCTCATTATTGCCTTGACATATATCCTCGTCGGTGTGAGAAGCACCTCGCCGAGAGTTTTTCCGCCAAGCTCGTCATAGGTCTTGGCAAGGCTCTCCTCGCTCACGTCAAATACCTTTCTTACAAGGCTGAAGCCGTTTGAGTGAACGCCGCTTGATTTGATAGCGATCATAACGTCGCCTGCCTTCTGCTTGCTCGGATCGATTATCTTGTCCTTGTCAACAACGCCCACAGAGAAGCCTGCAAGGTCGTAGTCCTCGTCAGGCATAAGACCGGGATGCTCCGCGGTCTCGCCGCCTATAAGCGCGCAGCCTGCCTGAACGCAGCCCTCTGCCACGCCCGAAACTATCTGTGCTATCTTCTCGGGGTAGTTCTTTCCGCACGCTATGTAGTCAAGGAAGAACTGCGGCTTTGCACCGCAGCAGATGATGTCGTTTACGCACATAGCCACACAGTCGATGCCGACAGTATCGTGCTTGTCCAGCAGAAAAGCGATCTTTATCTTTGTGCCAACGCCGTCTGTGCCCGATACCAGCACAGGCTTGTTTATGCCCGTCATATCAAGCTCGAACAGTCCGCCGAAGCCGCCGATGCCGTCAAGCACGCCCTTTGTGGTAGTCCTTGCAACATACTGCTTCATAAGCTCGACTGCCTTGTAGCCTGCGGTAACGTCAACGCCCGCGTCCTTGTAGCTGTTTGAATAGCTGTTATTGTTCATTATAACTTGTCCTTTCGTTGTATGTTATATTTGGTCATTATCCGATGCAGTTTTCTTTGCCGTTCCAGCAGTAGGTGCAAAGCTTGCAGCCTTCAAGCTCGACTGCCTTGACAGTGCCCTCGAGCGACTGGAATTCAAGCGATGTGAGTTCAAGCCTGCGGCATATCTCATCTCTGAGCAGCCTGCCTCTTTGCGTGTTGGAATCGCTGTACTCGTTGATATATTTAACGCCCTCAACGCCCTCGTGCTCGTCGATTATCTGCCTTGCGATAAGCTCAAGCTCCGAATTGCTGCGTGAGAAGTTCAGGTATTTGCAGCCGTACATTATCGGCGGGCAGGCAGAGCGCATATGAACTTCCTTTGCGCCGTTCTCATAGAGAAACTCGACCGTTTCTCTCATCTGAGTGCCTCTTACTATGCTGTCATCAACAAACAGCAGCTTTTTGCCTTTGATAAGGTCGTGTACGGGGATCAGCTTCATCTTTGCGACCTTGTTTCTCATCGACTGGTTGGTAGGCATAAAGCTTCTCGGCCAGGTCGGAGTATATTTTATGAACGGTCTTGCAAACGGTATGCCGCTTCGGTTTGCATAGCCTATCGCGTGCGGGGTACCTGAGTCGGGAACGCCGCAGACGTAGTCAACATCGGGCAGCCTGCCGTTCTTGATATCGTTTTCCGCCATTATCATACCGTTTCTCATTCTCATAGCCTCAACGTTCTTACCCTCGTAGGTGGCATTCGGGTAGCCGTAATAAGTCCATAAAAATGTACAGATGCTCATTTTGTCGGTGCCCTCGGCAAGTATCTCGTAGCCGTCCTTGTTCAGCTTCAATATCTCGCCTGCCTTCATCTCGTGGCAGGTAGAATAGCCAAGCTTCATATACGCAAAATCCTCAAACGAGAAACAGAAACCGTCTGATCTTTTTCCTATGAGTATCGGCAGCTTGCCTGCCTTATCCCTTGCGCAGATGACCGAATCCTTGAGCATGATGACGAGCGACATGGTGCCCTGTATCTTGCTTTGAGCATATCTGATGCCGTCAACAAAATTGTCCTTTTGAGCTATCAGCGCACCGATAAGGTCTGCTGAATTTATCGAACCGCTGCTCATCGCTTCAAAATTCGCACAGCCGCTTTGAAGAAGCTCGTCTGCGATATCACTTGCGTTATGTATCACACCTATCGAGCATATAGCGTAAAGTCCCAGCTTTGAGCGATCTCAACATCTTTTTCAAATTTAGTACGAAACGGAGAATTCTCAATGCTGTGGATATTCCTCTGAAAGCCCAGATCAGCGGAATAAGATGTCATACCGCCGCGCCTTGTACCCAGATGTGAATGATAATCCGTCCCGAAAAATACATCCTGAATGCAGTCATTAGCCGAAACTGCTCCGAAAAAACCACCCATAACTAAATCACCTGAACCCTTTTTGAAATGTATTTGCCAAAGATATCATCATCAGATATCCTTCAGTGTTTCCTGAAGAGCAGCATCCTTAGCAGCAACGCCGTCTATCATAGCCTGCTTTTCAGCCTCGAGCTTTTTGGAAAGCTCCTCATCGGAAAGCGCAAGCATCTGAATAGCGAGTATCGCAGCGTTCTTTGCGCCGTCGATAGCTACCGTAGCAACAGGTATGCCCGAGGGCATCATAACAGTTGCCAGCAGCGCGTCCATACCGTCAAGTGCAGCAGACTTGCAGGGGATACCGATAACAGGCAGTGTTGTGTGTCCTGCGATAACGCCCGCAAGGTGCGCAGCCATTCCCGCAGCGCATATGATAACGCCAAAGCCGTTTGCCTTTGCATTTGCAGCAAACTCGCTTGCAAGCGCAGGTGTGCGGTGTGCGCTCATAACGTGGCACTCGTAATCAACACCGTAGTTTTTCAGCTCTGCTATCGCTTTTTTTACAACAGGCAGATCGCTGTCCGAACCCATGATCACAGCTACTTTTTTCATTTTCATTACCTCCGAAAAACAAAAAACTGCAACTTGACCGTTGCAGTTATATTTTACCCGTATTTGTCTGTATGCGTGAAGACATAATTGAGTGCGCAAAAGCAAAGCGGTAAGTGCCGTGACAGCAGTATCCGCCGATTGCGTATGGAGTTGATGAACCGAAGATATTCATAAAAAGCCCTCCGCACGTGATTTTTGCGTTTACAAGCACGCCTTTTGTGCAACAGAAAAACTCACAATATAATTGTACAATATTTGCTTTTAAATTTCAACACCCGCGCATATAAAATTTATGTCAATTTCTTTCGACAGAATTGTGAATTTTAACCACGGCTCGTATAATGCTTATTCTTTTGTCACAAGAATTGGTTTCGTGAAAGCTGCTGCGCGTTTGTCATATCGTCCACAAGCTGCTGCATCTCGCTCACGGAATGAGCGTTGTGGCTGTCTCTTATAAGCTGCTGCTTCTGCACGGGCGAGAGCTTGTTGAAAACGTCAAACGCGAGCACGTTCTGCGCCATCGCCATAGAAAGCCCCAGCGGTATATCCTGCGGCGAGTAGACAGGCTTTATCTTTTTCATATCATTCCCTCCTTTTTGTGATGACGGAAAAACTCTTTCCGTACCGCATATTATACCCACTATCTGCGATTATAAACACATAGTCCGAAAATTGCTGTTGACAGCACCTTTTCATTTTGTTATACTCATTACAGTTAATGATTTTCGGAGGTCTTGGCATTGGATAATTTGTGGAATATCGCAACGATAAAGTCTGTAATGGAAAAGCACGGCTTTACGTTCTCAAAAGCGCTCGGTCAGAATTTTCTCGTCAACCCGTCCGTCTGCCCGAAGATAGCAGAGCTTGGCAACGCCAAAAAAGGCTTCGGCGTGCTTGAGATAGGCACGGGCATCGGCGTTCTCACCAACGAGCTTGCAAAGCGTGCCGATAAGGTCGTAGCGATAGAGATAGACAAACGGCTGATACCCGTTTTGCAGGAAACTCTTGCCGAGTACGACAACGTAAAAATAATCAACGATGATGTTATGAAGGTAGACCTTGCAGAGCTTATCCGGACCGAGTTTGCAGGGCTTGATGTCGCCGTGTGCGCAAACCTGCCTTACTACATCACCTCGCCCGTCATCATGACCCTGCTTGAACAGCGCCTGCCGATAAAAACCATCACCGTTATGGTGCAAAAGGAGGCAGGTACGCGCCTTTGCGCAAAAATGGGCACGCGGGAAATGGGCGCGGTCACGGTCGCGATAAACTACTTTGCAAATGCAAGGGTGCTGTTCAACGTTTCAAGAGGCAGCTTTATGCCGCCGCCGAATGTTGACAGCTGCGTGGTGCAGTTTGAGCTGCGCGATAAAACTCCCCAGGGCGTTAGTGATGAAGAATTCTTTTTCAAGGTCGCAAGAGGTGCGTTCTCGCAGCGCAGAAAAACGCTGTGCAACTCTGTTTCCTCGGCGCTTTGCATTGATAAAAGCATAACCGCCGCCGCAATAGAGCAGGCAGGTCTTGACCCGTCGGTGCGCCCCGAAAAGCTGTCTATGCAGCAGCTTATCCTGTTCAGCGAAAATCTCAAAAGACTGATATGAACTCACAGCCGTTCCTTGTGAACGGCTTTTATTTTTTTACGCACAAAAACTAAAATCGACACTTTTCACACGCGCCTTGATGTATGCTTGGATACGGCTGTAAAATGTAAAAATCCAAGGATACGAAAGGTGCCGTGATACAAATGGAAAAGTTAAAACATATGATAGGAGCGCATCTTGCAGGGGATGAACACAAGCTCGTGCTTGCCGCTGTAATGCTTGTAGCAGGCTTTGTTTCAAGCTTTGGAAAGCTGCTTGGACACCCCTCGCAGATGAATGTCGCCGTTGCCGTCCTCGCAGGTGAGAATATCCTGCCCGTCTTTGTCGGTTCTGCGCTGGGGTATGCTGTGATGGGCAGCTTCACGCAGGGCGCGGTGCAGCTTTGCGCGATGCTCGTTATCGCAGGTCTGCGCTGGATACTGCCTGCGGACAAGCTCGGCAGCTTTGGCAGAAAAAGCGAGCCTGCACTTACCTCGCTGATAACCTGCGGCGTGCTGATACTTTTCAGCTGTGTTATGTCAGCGGCGATGCCCTCAAACAGCTTTCTTACATCGCTGCGTATGATAAATGCACTGCTTTGCGGCTGCACGGTGTTCTCGGCGATGAACATTATGCAAAGCAGCGTCCTCAAGGGTATTTACAACATCGGCGGTGTCAACGGGATATACATAGGCATCGTTTATGTGATGGCAGTTTCCACACTTACTTCTGTCCCTGCGGGAGTTTTCAACCTCGGCAGAGCAGCAGGCTGCTTTTGTATGCTCATGGCAGTGCGCCGTTTTCATCAGACAGGCGGTGCGGTAGCAGGCGCGCTTACCACCTGCGGCGTGCTCATCTGCGCGCCAATGCTTGCGAAAAACACGCTGCTGCTCGCTACATCGGGACTTATCTGCGGCGTTTTCGCCTGCTTCGGGATGACCGTCACGGTGCTTGTTTTCATCGCAGTCTCGCTTATCAGCCTTGCCGCACTTGGCGTGAATTCCGATACCTTCCCGATGCTCGCCGATATCCTGCTTGGCAGCCTTGTGTTTTTCTGCGTGCCGCTGCCTGCCGTCAAGAAGCTGACACGGCGCATCACAGGCTTTGAAAGCTCGGTCGATATCGTCAGCCAGACGACAGCATCAAAGCTTGGCTTTGCCTCGTCCGAGATAGGCGAGATACGCTCCCAGCTTTCGCAGGTTACCGCCGCGATGCAGCGCAGAGCGCATAAGACCGATATCTGCGCGATAGTTTGCAAAGCTGCCTGCACCGATTGCCCATTCGCCAAACGCTGCTTTGAGCATAAGCAGCAGCTCGACCGTTCGCTTGCCGCGCTTGCACACATCAGCGCAAAATTCAACTGCATCAGCCAAAGCGATGTTACCCTGCACCTGCCGTCCTGCCACCGCCCAGAGTATATGACCGAGCGCTTCAACCACGCCTACTCGCTTATGATATCCGAGAAAGCAAACGATATGCGTATGGGCGAAATGCGCGGACTTATGTGCGAGCAGCTATCCTGTATGCAGGATATCCTGCGTGACCTCTCGCTTCGTGCGGGTCAGGTCAGAAGCATCGACACCGCGCTGTCAGCACAGGTGCGCAATTGCTTTGATGCGCTTGGCTATCCCAATGCAAAGGCGTGCGTCTATGTCGATGACGAGCTTAACCGCCGCGCCGATGTCTACCTTACCGCCGATTACTGCGGCGACCTTGTTAAGCTGACCTCAAAGGTATCCGCCATAATCGGCTGTGTGCTTGATGTCCCCGTGTGCGTAAAGTCGGAAAACATGACGCGTATGACATTTTGCGAAACACCTGCGTTTGAGGTGCAGACCGCGTCGTTCTGTGCCTCGCGCAGCGGCGAGTATTCGGGCGATACATACGAGATCATCGACATCAGCGCCGCAGAAAAGTATATAATCCTCTCCGACGGAATGGGTACGGGCAAGCGCGCACGGCTGGACTCGGTGTTCTCCGTCAGCCTCGTTTCGCGCCTGCTGCGCTGCGGTATGAGCGTTACCACCGCGCACAAAATGGTCAACTCGATGATGCGCGTCAAGGGTTGGGAGGAGTCCTTTGCTACCCTTGATATTGTCCGCCTTGACCTGTGCGGAGGCAGCGCTGGACTTATGAAATCGGGCGCAGCCGCAAGCTATCTGTGCCGTGACGGCGGCTTGAAGGTATTCACGTCAGATGCCTTTCCCGCGGGCATACTGCCTGCCTGCCGCCCCGATACCGCCGATATCAAGCTGTTTGACGGCGATATACTTATGCTCGCATCGGACGGCGTTGAGCAAAGCGCTGCACGAAAGCTCGCCGTGCTCTCGCGCAAATGTGCGGATACCGATAAGCTGTGCAGCGAACTTGGCGCGTACTGTATGGACATCTGCGGCGGAGAACCCAAGGACGACCTTACTATCATTCTTGTTAAAATAATAAAAAAACGAACAAATTGTTTAAAAGATTGATTTGTTCTGTTTTCTTAACGAATAGATCTTAAAAACTTTTGTGCAAAATATACAAATCAGGTGTGCTAAATATGTGTGATACTGAAATCATTTACTAAAACGCTTGCATTATTATTTAAAAAAGGTTAAAATATATGTTGAGGAAGAATGTCCCTTTGCAGACAGAGCTTCTCTTATAAAATCAATAACTTGTCAGGAGGACAGAAATGGCAAATAATATACCAAAGGATTACGAGCTGCCCGTGTATTTGTTCCACGACGGCACCAACTACGAAACGTACAAGTTCCTTGGCTGTCATAAGGGAGAGATGATGGGCCTTCAGGGCTACTTTTTCAGAGTATGGGCTCCCCGCGCACAGGCTATCTCGCTTGTGGGTGATTTCAACAATTGGGACGAGCAGGCAAACCCTATGACGCTTATGGGCGAAACGGAGATATGGGAAACATTTGTCCCCGGGCTCAAAAGGTTTGATACCTATAAGTTCTGCGTTTTGGGCTGTGACGGCAAAAAGCATATGAAGTGCGACCCTTACGGCACGCATATGGAGGTCGCTCCCGATACAGGCTCAAAGGTCTATGACATCAGCGGCTACGAGTGGAAGGACACCAAGTGGCAGGAGGAGAAAAAGACCAAGGACATCTACAATTCCCCTATGAACATCTACGAGGTACACCTCAACAGCTGGAAGACCTGTACGGACGGCAAGTATTATTCCTATACCAAGTTTGCTGATTCGATAATCCCGTATCTGACCGAGATGGGCTATACGCATATCGAGTTCATGCCGCTTGCAGAGCATCCATTCGACGGCTCGTGGGGCTATCAGGATATCGGCTACTTTGCGCCGACCTCGCGCTTTGGCACACCGCACGAGTTTATGCGTATGATAGACAAGTTCCACCAAGCAGGCATCGCAGTTATCCTTGACTGGGTACCCGCGCATTTCCCAAGAGATGAAGCAGGACTTTTCGAGTGGGACGGCGGCGCTGCTTACGAGTATGCAGACCCCAAAAAGAGAGATCATCTGACCTGGGGCACAAGAGTTTTTGACTACGGCAGAACAGAAGTACGAAGCTTTCTTATCTCAAATGCGCTGTACTGGATTGAGCAGTACCACGTTGACGGACTGAGAGTTGACGCAGTCGCATCAATGCTGTATCTTGATTACGACAGACGCGACGGCGAGTGGACACCTAACAAGGACGGCGGCAACCATAACCTTGAGGCTGTCGAGTTCCTGCAAAAGCTCAATTCCGCAGTATTCTCAAGAGATCCCAATACCTATATGATAGCCGAGGAATCGACCGCATGGCCTATGGTCACAAAGCCTGTTTCCGACGGCGGACTTGGCTTTAATTTCAAGTGGAATATGGGCTGGATGAACGATATGCTCAAGTATATGCAGTATGATCCGATAGACAGATCCTTCCACCACGATATGCTGACATTCTCGTTCTTCTATGCCTTCAGCGAGAACTTTATCCTGCCTATCTCGCATGACGAGGTAGTTCACGGCAAGGCATCGCTGGTCAATAAAATGCACGGCAGCGATGTTGACGGAAAGTTCGCACAGTGCAAGCTGTTCATGGCGTATATGATGGCTCACCCCGGCAAAAAGCTCACCTTTATGGGTGTTGATTTTGCACAGTTCAGAGAGTGGGATTACGAGAACGGCCTTGAATGGTTCCTCGTTGACGAGTATGAAAATCACCGCAATTTCCAGCAGTTCACAAAGAACCTGAACAATTTCTATAAAAACACCCCTGCTTTGTGGGAAAGAGATTTCAGCTGGGAGGGCTTCAGCTGGATCTCAAACGATGACTTCCGCCAGAGCATCATCATCTTCAGACGCTTTGACAAAAACGGCGGAGAGATCATCGCCGTGTGCAACTTTGTCCCCGTTGAGAGAAAGTCGTATTGCTTCGGCGTTCCCTACAAGGGCAAGTATACCGAGGTGTTCAACTCCTCGACAGCCGACGGCAAGCCGGGAACGAACGGCACCGTCAAGAGCGTCGAGCAGGCTATGCACGGCTTTGAGCAGTCGATATGTATCGACATCCCTGCGTTCAGCGTGATGTATTTCACCGTTGAAAAGGAAAAGAAGCGTGCAGCAAGAAAGACTGCTGCCAAAAAGACAGCATCAAAGAAAACAGCCGCAAAGGCTGAAAGCAAGACCGCTGCAAAGAAAACAGCAGAAAAGAAAGCTGCCGTGAAAACAGCGGAAAAGAAAACATCAAAAACAGCTAAAAAGGCTGAAAAATAAACTTTAAATTGGTGGGTGAATAATTATGTTCAACAAGAAAGAATGTGTGGCAATGCTTCTTGCGGGCGGACAAGGCAGCCGTCTGTATGCGTTGACACAGTCAGTTGCAAAACCTGCAGTTCCGTTCGGCGCAAAGTACAGGATAATCGACTTTCCGCTGTCAAACTGCGTAAATTCGGGCATAGATACCGTAGGCGTGCTTACACAGTATCAGCCGTTCGTGCTCAACGAGTATATCGGCAACGGTCAGCCGTGGGACCTTGACCGTATCCACGGCGGCGTTCACGTTCTGCCGCCTTACCAGACCGCTTCCGGTGCTGACTGGTATTCGGGCACAGCAAACGCTATCTATCAGAACATCAGCTTTGTAGACAGATATGACCCCGAGTACGTTGTTATCCTCTCGGGCGACCATATCTATAAGATGGACTACAACAAGATGCTCAACTACCATAAGGCGAAGAAGGCAGACGCGACCATCGCAGTGCTTGACGTTCCAAAGGAAGAAGCATCCAGATTCGGTATCATGATAACCGACGAGGAGGATAATATCATCGACTTTGAGGAAAAGCCGAAGAATCCTCGCTCGACACTCGCATCAATGGGTATCTACATCTTCACATGGAAAAAGCTCCGTGAGTACCTCATCGCAAACGAGAACGATAAGGAAGCCTCCAAGGACTTCGGTAAGAATATCATTCCCGATATGCGCGAGGCAGGCGAAAAGCTGGTAGCATACAGATTTGACGGCTACTGGAAGGACGTCGGAACTATCGACTCACTTTGGGAAGCAAATATGGATCTTATCAATCCAAATATCCCGATAGATCTGTATGATCCTGCGTGGAAGATCTATTCAAGAAACCCTGTACTGCCTCCGCAGTGCATAGGACCCGATGCAGAGATCCAGAACTCAATGGTAACCGAGGGCTGCGTTATCAACGGCTCGGTAGAGTTCTCAATGATCTCCGAGGGCGTTACCGTCGAAAAGGGCGCAGTTATTTACGATTCGATACTTATGCCGGGTGCCGTTATCAAGGCAGGCGCAAAGGTTGAGTATGCAATAGTAGGCGAAAACACAGTGATAGGCGAAAATGCACAGATAGGTGCAAGACCCGAGACTATCGAGGATAAGGACTCCTGGGGCGTTGCGGTAGTCGGACACAACATCACCGTTTCCGACGGCGGAACAGTTGCACCTAAGGCTATCATCTACGAAAATATCTAAGAAAGGACCGAGTAAAAATGGAAGTAAATATGGGTAATGTACTGGGTCTTGTTTTCGCTAATATGCACGACATGACTCTTGGAGATCTTACAAAGAACAGAACAATGGGTTCTGTCCTCTTCGGCGGAAGATACAGACTTATCGACTTTCCTGTGTCGAATATGGTAAACAGCGGCATCAGCGAGGTCGGCGTTATAACTAAATCAAACTATCAGTCCCTGCTTGACCACCTCGGCTCTGCAAGAGAGTGGGACCTTGCAAGAAAAAAAGGCGGACTTTATATCCTGCCGCCATTCGGAAATGTTGAAAGTACACTTTACAGAGGTCGTATCGAGGCACTTTACGGTGCTATGAGCTTTATCAAGAACTCAAGAGCGAAGTACGTCGTTCTCTCCGACTGCGACGTTGTTACCAATATCGACTATAAGCCGATAGTTCAGCAGCATATCGACTCGGGCGCGGATATCACCGCCGTTGTCCACACAGGCGTTTATACCTCCGATGAGGTAAAGACTTCGACCGTGTTCAACGTACGCGAGGACAAGACCGTTTCATCGGTGCTTATCATGCCCGATATCAGCGGCACCTGCACGATCAGCCTCAATATGTTCGTTATGTCAATGGACTTTATGCTTGATATGATAAACGATGCAATGGCAAGAGGCAACGTAAGCTTTGAAAAGAACATTCTTCAGGCAAAATGCAGCGAGCTGAATATAATGACATATGAGTACGATAACTACTTCAGCAAGCTCAACAGCGTTCAGAGCTACTTCAAGGCTAACCAGATGCTCATCGACCCCGAGAATGCAAAGAAGGTATTCGTTGATAAGAGATCTATCTATACAAAAGTCTCTGATAACGCACCTGCAAAGTATGACCTCAACTGCAAGGTCAAGTCATCACTTATCGCAGACGGCTGTATCATCGAGGGCGAGGTTGAGAATTCGGTTCTGTTCAGAGGCGTTAAGGTCGGCAAGGGCGCAAAGATAAAGAACTGCATACTTATGCAGGGAACCACCGTCGGCGCTAATGCAGAGCTCAACTATCTCATCACCGACAAGAACGTTACCATCAGCGAGAACCACGCGCTTTCAAGCTCACCGAGCTATCCTATGTACGTAGGCAAGGGCGCAAGCGTATAACAAAAAAAGCATAAAAGGGCAGGGCAGCGCAAAACTGCCTTGCCTGTAAATACAGCAAATAAAGGGGGCTTGATCATGAATATACTGTATACAGCAAGT
The DNA here is from genome assembly GCA_902786965.1 of uncultured Ruminococcus sp. Classification (GTDB taxonomy): domain Bacteria; phylum Bacillota; class Clostridia; order Oscillospirales; family Ruminococcaceae; genus Hominimerdicola. Next base: position 55,794 of record CADAEJ010000010.1, read on the forward strand.
GAGGCTATACCTTACGCGGCTTCGGGCGGACTTGCAGATGTTGCGGGTTCATTGCCTGCGGCGATAAACGCGCTTGGTCACGACTGCCGCGTTGTAATGCCGTATTACAGCCAGATAAGGCAGGAACTTAAAGACCAGCTTTCATATGTTACCAACTTTACCGTTCCTGTTGCGTGGAGAAACCAGTATTGCGGCGTGTTCACGGGCGTTGTCAACGGCGTGACCTATTATCTTCTCGATAACGAGTATTATTTCCAGAGAAACGGACTCTACGGCTTCTACGACGATGCGGAGAGATTTATCTTCTTCTCAAGAGCTATACTTGAGCTTTTGCATTATATTGATTTTCACCCCGACATCATCAATGCAAACGATTGGCAGACGGCACTCGTGCCCGTGTACTTTGACATCTTCTACCGCTATCAGCAAGGGTATGAGGACATAAAGACGGTGTTCACCATTCACAACATTCAGTATCAGGGACAGTACGGACTTGAGCTGATAAATGACATCATGGGCATTCCTCTTTACCATACCGACCTGCTTTCGTATGACGGCGATGTAAACTTTATGAAGTCCGCGATCGAGACCGCCGACAGAGTGACCACCGTTTCACCAAGCTATGCGTGGGAGATACTCGATCCTTGGTATTCGCACGGAATGGACAGAGAGCTTGTGCATAAGCAGTATAAGCTCAGCGGTATACTCAACGGGATAGATAAGACTATCTACGATCCCGCGACCGATAAAGCACTGCCGAAAAACTACGGACTTAACAACAAAGCGGGCAAGCAGACCTGCAAGAAAAAGCTGCTTGACGAGCTTGGCATGGCAGGCGGCAAGGAGCCTGTTATCGGCATCGTGACGAGATTTGTTTCTCACAAGGGTCTTGACCTTATCAAGTACGTCTTTGAGGATATCCTGAGGGCAGGCTATAAGTTCGCTGTCTTAGGCTCGGGCGAAAAGATCTACGAGGACTTCTTCAGCGAGATGCACTACCGCTATCCCGATAAGGTCGGCTTGACGCTTGGCTTTGTACCCGAGCTTTCAAGAAGGATTTACGCAGGTTCTGATATGTTCCTTATGCCTTCGCAGAGCGAGCCTTGCGGACTTGCACAGATGATAGCCCTTCGCTACGGAACTATCCCCATCGTGCGCGAAACGGGCGGCCTGCGCGATACCATTCACGATGCGGGCGACAAGGGCGGCAACGGTTTTACCTTCAAGACCTACAACGCACACGATATGCTTGATGCCTGCATGAGAGCAAGAGCATACTACGATAACCGCATGAAGTGGGGCAATCTTGTAAACACCGCGCTCAAGCAGGACTTTGGCTGGGAAAGATCAGCCAAGCAGTATATCGCGCTTTACGAAGATATTCACTGACCAATGAATATACATTTAATATGCCTGTTAAATGGGAAAAAGAGCTGCTTTCAAGCGGCTCTTTTTTTGCGCACAAAACAAAAAAGTCACGGGTTTTTGTTCCCGTGACTTTGCGGTATTTAGTAGAATTGCTGTTGCTGCTGCTGATCCTGCGGCTGTGCCTGCGCGTTAGGGTCTGCATTGGTCTGCTGCTGACCGCCGCCTGTGGTGTAGGTGTACTGATTGATAGTACCTGCCTCCATCTTCTTTATCGCTTCCTCAACGGTTGTCGAGTCACCGTAGATCATATCAAGAAGCAGTGTGCAGCACTTGTCGTAATCAGGAACAAGCACCGCCATCTGATTGATGACCTCCTCCGTAAAGTACGGATAATGCGGCATCTGTACCTGGCAAACTTTGTATCCTGCGATCTCACTTGCGTTGAGTATCAGCGATGCGATCTCGCCGTCTGTAATGTCTGTAGTTACCTGCGGAGCGACCTTGTTGATAAGGCTGTCCAGCTCTATAAGACCGAGGTTTCTGACCTTTGCAATAACAGCGGTGAGCATCTCACGCTGCCTTTCTGTTCTGCCGTAGTCATCGCCGCAGCCCTCTCTGATACGCGCATAAGCAAGCGCCTGGTTTCCGTTGAGGTGCTGCTTGCCCTGCTGTTTTACATAATCCTTCGTCGGAGGATTTTTGAGGTAATAGTTGTGCTCGCGTACAGCCTCGTTGATAACTGCGAATTCATCAGCATTTACGTCCATATCAACGCCGCCGATAGCCTCGACAACATCCATGAACGAGTAGAAGTTTACAAGGATGTATCTGTCTATCTTAACGTTGTAGAACTGCGCGATGGTATCTTTGAGCAGCGGTATTCCGTTGTGCCAGTAAGCAGTGTTGAGTCTGCCCATGCCGTAGCCGTTGATGTTGATATACTGGTCACGCAGGAAAGAGGCAAGAACTATCTTCTTTTTCTCTTTATTGATAGAAACAAGCAGCTGAACGTCTGTATTTCCGCGCTCACCCGAAGCGGTGTCACGCAGGTCCTCGCCGACGATAAGTATGTTCATAACATTGTCGTTGGTGATAGGCTGCTGCCTCTTGGAGAGCATCTCCTTGAGCTTTTTCTCCTGATCCTCTTTACTGATCGTATCAGGCTTTGAGACCAGCTGGCTGCTGTCAGTAGGTGCAGCACCCGAGTTTACCTTGGTGTCGGGGTTTCTGTTGAGTTTGCCCGTGTAGCTGAAAAACAGTGCGATAACAACTCCCGCGATAAGTGCCAGCGTGAGCACTATCGAAACCACCGTTATAAGGATAGTCTTTTTCTTCTTTGACCAGCCCTTTTTCTTTACCTGCGGCTTTTCACCGTTCTGCGCCCTGCGCTGTCCTTCCGGTCTTGGTCTTTGCCCATCGGGACGAGGTCTGCGCTGTCCGTCAGGACTCGGCCTTTGCCCATCAGGACGTGGTCTTTGTCCGTCGGGACGCGGTCTGTGCTGACCGTCGGGTCTTGATCTTTGTCCATCGGGGCGAGGTCTGCGCTGCCCGTTTGGACGAGGTCTGCGCTGCCCATCAGGACGCGGTCTGCGCTGTCCGTCGGGACGAGGTCTGCGCTGCGGCTGATCCTCTTCAAAGTCGATTATAGGCTTTATATCCTCTGCTTTTGCAGCATTTTCGGCAGGATTCTTATTCTCTCCGGCGATATCTGTTACTTCACCGGCGGATCTTTCAACATCCTCTGCCGGCAGCTCGTTTTCTGCATCGCCAGGATTATTATTTATATTGTTAAGCTCTTCGTTGTCCATATACAATACTCACATATGTTCCTTGCGAGGAACCTTTCTCCTTTCGTTATACTTCTTTTATGCATAACACACAAAGATATTATACACTATAAATGGTTTTATTTCAACAGATAATTTGTTACAAATCTTAAAAGCAAAGCGGCTCGGTATTTGTCTAATTGGCTGGGTATGTATGCTAAAAGCTGCCATTTTGTGCTTACTGCACGCATCTGCGATACTTTGCGCACAAGAAGAAAAAAGTATATTAAATTTTTGAAAAAGCACTTGCAATTTTAAGCCGATTGTTGTAAAATAAAAAGCGAAATTTTGTATTGGAAGGAAATCTGAAATGAATAGCAGCAAGATCGGTTTTGACAATGAAAAATACCTGAAAATGCAGTCAGAGCATATCCGCAGCAGGATCGACAGCTTCGGCGGAAAGCTTTATCTTGAATTCGGCGGCAAGCTTTATGACGACTACCATGCTTCCCGTGTACTGCCCGGCTTCAAGCCCGACAGCAAGCTTCAGATGCTCATGCAGCTCAAGGACGAGGCAGAGATAGTTATCGTCATCAATGCGGGCGATATCGAGAAGAATAAGGTCAGGGGAGACCTCGGCATCACTTACGATGTTGATGTTTTAAGGCTTTACAAGGTGTTTACCGACATCGGACTGTATGTAAGCTCGGTAGTTCTGACACAGTACGAGGGTCAGCGCCAGGCAGATGCTTTCCAGAAGCGTCTTGAAAGCTTTGGCGTAAAGGTCTACCACCACTATAAGATCAACGGCTATCCTTCCAATCTTCAGCTTATAATGAGCGATGAGGGCTATGGTAAAAACGATTACATCAAAACCGAGCGCAAGCTGGTCGTTATAACCGCACCCGGACCGGGCAGCGGTAAAATGGCAACCTGCCTCTCGCAGCTGTATCACGAGTATAAAAGGGGCATTGCCGCAGGCTATGCCAAGTTTGAAACATTCCCGATCTGGAACCTGCCGCTTCGTCACCCCGTCAATATCGCGTACGAGGCTGCAACATCAGACCTTAACGATGTTAATATGATCGACCCGTTCCACCTTGAAGCGTACGGCAAAACGACGGTAAACTACAACCGTGATGTCGAGATATTCCCCGTACTCAACGCAATGTTTGAGAAGATAATGGGCGAGTCGCCGTACAAGTCGCCTACGGATATGGGCGTAAATATGGCAGGCAACTGCATCATTGATGACGATATCGTATGCCGCGCTGCCAAGGACGAGATAGTCCGCAGATACTATGTTGCGATGTGCGGCAAAAAGAAGGGCTTTGTCTCGGATGAGGAGATACTCAAGCTTGAGCTTCTGATGAAACAGGCAGGCGTTGCTGCAACAGACAGAAGCGTTGTCACCGCTGCACTTGCGCGTGAGGAGCAGACAGGCGGACCTGCCGCTGCAATGGAGCTGCCCGATGGCAGAATGATAACAGGAAAGACCTCAAACCTTATGGGAGCAGCTTCTGCGGTACTGCTCAATGCGCTCAAAGCACTTGGCGGTATAGATGACGATGTGCTGCTTATGTCGCCGCAGGTCATCGAGCCTATACAGAACCTCAAAATACAGCACCTGGGTAACCGCAATCCGCGTATACATACCGATGAGGCTCTTATCGCGCTGTCGATATGTGCGGCAACCGACGATAATGCGCGTCTTGCTATGGAGCAGCTTGAAAAGCTCAACGGCAGCGAGGTACACTCGACCGTTATCCTTTCGCCCGTTGATGAGAGGACTTTCAAGCGTCTTGGCATCAACCTGACGTGCGAGCCAAAATTTAACTGATATAAGTAACATTATACAAAGACAGGGCATTTTCCCTGTCTTTTTTTGTGAAAATACTTGAAATCAAAGCGCAAAAGTGGTATAATAATTATGAATGAGAATATCGGGAGGTGACAGGGTGAACAGCGAGCTGGAAAAGCCGATGACCAGCCTTAAAGGCGTGGGGCAGAAAAGGGCAGAGGTATATGAAAAAGTCGGCGTAAAAACCGTCTACGACCTGCTTTGCTATTATCCCCGCGACTATCTCGACCTTACCGTGACCACCCCCGTTTCCGATACGCAGATCGGCGAGCAGGCGGTCATTAAGGTAACTATCGTGAAAAAACTCCCAGAAGCGCGCATACGCAAGGGATTGAGCGTGTTCAAGGCTGTCGCCACTGACGGCACCGCCGACATCACCATCATCATCTATAACAGCAGCTACGCCTTTGCGCAGCTGCAGCTCGATAACGAGTACATAATGATAGGCAAGATAACGGGCACATATATCCGCAGGGAAATAAACTCACCGCTGGTTTTCCCGGGCAATACCGCCGAAAAGCTGCAGCCCGTATACCGCCTCACCGAAGGGCTTACCCAGCATATGCTGCGACAGACGATACGCGGCGCGCTTGCACAGTGCAGGCAGTTCATCTTTGAACCGCTGCCGCAGCGCATCAGGCGCGAAAACGAGCTTTGTGCCGAGGAATATGCGATAAACAATATCCATTTCCCAAAGGACTTTCACGGCTTTGAGCTTGCAAAAAAACGCCTTGTGTTTGACGAGCTGCTCGTGCTTCAGCTTGCGATGTCCGTGATGCGTCACCGCAGCAGAGAGCAGACGGGATACCGCCTCAAACCCGCGGATATGCAGCCTTTTTACGACAGCCTGCCGTTTGAGCTCACAAGCTGTCAGAAAAAAGCCGCGCTCGAATGTATCGACGATATGCAAAAGCAGTTCCCGATGAACAGGCTCGTGCAGGGCGACGTAGGCTCGGGAAAGACCGCAGTTGCCGCAGCCGCAGCGTACTTTGTATATAAAAACGGCTGCCAGTGCGCACTTATGGCACCCACAGAGGTGCTCGCCGCACAGCATTATGAAACGCTCAAAGGCTTTCTCGAACCGCTCGGCGTGAAGATAGCCCTGCTGACAGGCGCGCTTACCGCAAAGCAAAAGCAGCAGGTCAGGCAGCAGATAGAAAGCGGCGGATTTGACGTTGTTGTGGGTACACACGCACTTGTCCAGCAGTCTACCGCCTTTAAAGACCTCGCACTCGTTATGACCGATGAACAGCATAGGTTCGGTGTCAAGCAGCGTGCAGCGCTTGCGCAAAAGGGCAGCTGCCCACATAAGCTCGTTATGAGCGCAACGCCGATACCGAGGACTCTCGCGATGATGATATACGGCGATCTCGATATCTCCGTGCTTGACGAACTGCCAAAGGGCAGACAGCCGATAAATACCTACGCAGTCACAGGCAAGCTGCGTGAAAGAGCGTTCAATTACGTGATCAAGCACCTCGAGCAAGGCAGGCAGGGCTATGTCGTCTGCCCGATGATAGAGGAGTCCGATGCAGAGCTGAAAGATGTCAAGTCATATACCGAAACGCTGAAAAAAGGCGCTTTGCGCAGCTACCGCATAGGGCTTTTGCACGGCAAGCTCGCAAGCGATAAAAAGGAACAGATAATGGCTGATTTCAAAGCACATAAAATAGACCTGCTCGTTTCAACGACCGTTGTCGAGGTCGGCGTCGATGTGCCCAATGCAACTATAATGGTCATCGAAAATGCCGATAGGTTCGGACTTTCACAGCTTCATCAGCTGCGAGGCCGCGTCGGCAGAGGACAGTATAAGTCCGACTGCGTGCTGATAACCGATAACGTCAACGAAACGACCAAAAAACGCCTTAAAATACTTTCCTCGACAAATGACGGCTTTGCTATTTCCGAGGAGGACCTCAAGCTTCGCGGTCCGGGTGACTTTTTCGGCGACAGGCAGCACGGCCTGCCGAAACTGAAGATCGCCGATATGTCGCAGGATATGGGCGTTTTAAGGCTCGCACAGAAAACTGCAAAACAACTTACCGATGATGATCCGCTGTTGGAAAAACCAGAAAACAAAGGGCTCAGAGAGCTTGTGGAAAAGCTTTTCGCAGACGGGCTTACAGATAATTAAACACGGAGGGACTATTTATGCAAACTAACGAACAGATAATGGAAATGCTGCGAAAGACCGCAGATGCGCTTGAAAAGAACAATATGCAGGCTTTCGTTGCGCAGGATTGCCGACAGGCTGTCAATCTCGTAAAGGACCTTATGGCAGAGGGTGAAACTATCTCCTGCGGCGGCTCGGTGAGCCTGGAGCAAAGCGGCGTTATGGAGCTTATGAAAAGCGGCAGCTATAACTTCCTTGACCGTTCAAAGTGCGAAACAAGGGAGGAAACGGAGGAAATATACCGCAAGGCTTTCTGCGCCGATACCTACCTTACGTCTGCCAATGCAGTCACAATGAACGGCGAGCTTTATAATGTTGACGGCAACTCAAACCGCGTAGCTGCAATAGCTTACGGGCCAAAGTCGGTCATTTTCATAGTCGGCTGCAATAAGATAGTCAAAGACCTCGACGAAGCGGTTTTGCGCGTTAAACAGACCGCCGCACCGCACAATACCGTCAGACTTCAGCTCGATACACCATGCTCAAAAACAGGGGAGTGCTTTAAATGTGCAGGCGGAAAGGATACCGCATCGGGCTGCCGCAGTGAGAAAAGAATATGCTGCAGCTATCTCGTTTCGGGCTACCAAAGAAACAAAAACAGGTATAAGGTAATTCTGGTCGCGCAGCCTCTTGGTTATTGATATTTAACAAAATATCCGAAATCTTTTGCAGCATTGTGCGACTTGTACATAATTTGTTAGCATTATAGCAAAAGTTACTCTTCATTTTCGTTAATTAGTTAATTCAGCTATCTTATTTGTGTATTATGTATAAAATCGAGTGTTGTATTTCGTTGGAAAATTGCTGTGAAAAGTGTTGAAATCCCCTTGCTTAAAAGACAAAAAGATGTTATAATGTATAAAATGCATAATGTGTGTATTGTGCTATAATGCAGATAAATACAAGTGCATTACATGGTGGAGGTGTATCTTAGAAAATGAAAACTTATACCTATGTTGCCAAGGACACTTCGGGTAAGACCATAAAAGGCAGGAGGTCATGGACAGAGTCTATGAACAAGGTCTGTATCTCGTAAGTTACTCCGAGGCGCTTGGTGGATCGAAGAAATCGGCGTACAAGTTCAAGACTAAAGAGCTTGCATTCGCGTGCAGACAGCTTGCAGCGATGGTAACGTCAGGTCTTACGATCGTCAAGGCGCTCAACATTCTCTACAGAGAAGACGAGAAGCCAAGATCAAAAGCAGTATGGCAGGACGTTTACGACGAAGTTCAGAAGGGTGCCAGCCTTACGGAAGCACTCGAAGGCAAGAAGGGTTGTTTCCCTGACTTCCTTATCTCGATGGTAGACGCGGGTGAGACCGCAGGTAACCTTGACGTAACGCTTCAGCGTCTGAGCGACTACTACGCTAACTCAAACAAGCTGAACAACAAGGTAAAGAGTGCGATGACATACCCTATCATCCTGGGTATTCTGTGTCTGGCAATGGTTGTCGGAATGTTCACGTTCATCATGCCTATATTCGCAGGACTTATGGAAGAGTCGAAGATGCCTGCGCTTTCAAAAGCGCTGTTTGCGATAAGTGACTTTATAAAGGGCAAATGGTACATATTGCTCATAGCACTTCTCGTTATCATCTTTGGCTGGATCTACGCTCTTAAAGTTGAATCGGTAAGACTTAAATTTGACTACTTTAAAATCAAAATGCCGGCGGTCGGAAAACTGATGGTAAAGATCTATGAAGGTAAGTTCGCAAGAACTCTTTCATCTCTTTATTCCAGCGGTATCCCGATGATCGACTGCCTCCAGAGATCGTCGAGAATACTTGGCAACGCTTATGTTGACAAGATGTTCATTCAGGTAGTAGATGACGTTAAACAGGGTTCACCAATGTCACAGGCTCTTGCAAAGACCGAGATCTTCGAGGGTATGTTCACCTCGATCATCTACGTCGGAGAAGAATCCGGTGCGCTGGATGAGATCCTTGAGAAGACCGCAGACTACTACGAAGAAGAAGCTGACGCAGCTGTTACAAGACTTGTAGGACTTATGGAGCCTTTGCTTATCGTCTTCATGGGTGTTGCAATCGGTCTTTGTCTCGCAGGCGTGTTCCCGTTGCTCTACGGCAGCTTGGAAGGTCTCGAAAACTAATAAAGAAAAAACAGTGGGAAATCACTGAATAATTATAAGAGGTGAAAGAATAAATGCTGTCTTTTGATTTTTCAGATAGACAAATAAATGTTGTTAAGGGTGATAACACCGGAAGCAGGATCAAGATCGAGAAGTCACTGACTATCGATGTTCCTGAGGATATGATCCTCAACGGAGAGGTCATAAACCTTTCCGGACTCAATGAGATAATATCCGCACAGCTCAAGAATGAAATGATGAACGATAAGGAAGCTATCGTAACCTTCTCGTCAAGCAACATCGTTTTCAAAGAGCTTATCGTACCAAAGGGCAAGGGCGCAGAGTTCCTTACAATGGTACAGAACCAGATGGCACAGGAAATGGGACTTTCTGATGACTACTCCATTTCTTATTCGATAGTCGGCGAAGCAGGTGCAGATAACCCGGGCGCAGTTAAGGTGCTCGCAACTGCCTGCCCAAGCTCGATAGTTGACAGCTTCAGAAAGCTGTTCGGTGTGCTCGGCATCTCGCTGAAGTCGGTAAATATCGGATGTAACTCCATCTCCAGAATCGTTCTTGCAGATAAGAGCAATCTCGATAAGATGCCTCTTCTCGTCTGCCAGCTCGATGAGAACTTCCTCGGACTTACATTGTTCGAGAACGGTCAGATGGCATTCGCAAGATACGTTCCTATCTCTCCTGATGATTATGAGAGCGAGGATTACCTCATGGAAGCTCTCAACGAGAACATCTTCAGAATGGAGCAGTTCAATAAGGCAAGAGGCGGCACGGGTCTTGAAAACGTAATACTCTACGGCAGGATCGATGACTATATTAAGATAGTTGACGCTCTTGACGGACTTGATATCAAGGCTTCTGTACTCTCTGTTCCGACTCAGATCACAGGATATGAGAACGTTGAGTTCACAGTGTTCGCAAACGCTATCGGTGCTCTCTACAGAAGAGATAAGCAGACCGAAAGGATCAACCTCCTCGAAGTTGACCAGATGCAGGGCAAGACCGGAAGCGGTATCTCGCAGACCTTCATCACAGGTATGATCATCGCTGCTGCTTCTGTTGTACTTATCGCAATAGTAACCATCTTCGTTAACATAAGCAGAGGCTCGGTCGAGGACGATATCGACAAGACCAACCAGGAGATCGCTGAGGCAGATAAGATAATCGCAGAGCAGAAGGTGCTGCACGATAAGCTGACACTTATCCAGCAGTGGAATATGCTCGCAGATGCTGCTAAGACAAATATGGCAACTACACCTTTCATCAACCAGGATAAGTTCGATGAGATCAAGAAGATAATGGATGAGCATAAGGCTACTTATAAGGGTATTGCTTATGACAGCGCAACAGGCTCTATCACATTCACAGATGTTGCCGTTGATACTCAGAAAGATGTTAAGATACTTTGTGATGCGTTTGACAAATCCAAGTATGTTGCAAAAGTCGGATACTCCGGATATGAAGGTAAGGGCGCACAGCTTGATTCTTCCGGAAAGCCGATCGAAACAAGTTCAAAGGCAGAGGGCGATTCCTCACAGCAGGATCCGAACGCAAACAAGGTCGTTCTTAAGCAGCTTATATTAGAATTGAAGGGAACAGGTGAGTTATAATGAAATTGAATCATAGAGATAGGGTATTAATTACAATTTTGTTTGTAGCTATAGTCTGGGCCGTAGGTATCTTCGTTTTCATAGTTCCTGCATTCCAGGAACTCGGCACAAAGAAAGACGAGCTTAATTCTCTTCAGGTAACACTTTCTGAAAAACAGGATCAGATCGAAAAGGATAAGGATCTTCCACAGAGGATCGAGGAAGAGTTTGCAAAGTCTGAAGAGCTTGCAAAGAACTTCTACAATGAGCAGACAACACAGCAGGCAACAGATACTGTTGACCAGCTGCTTGATGACCAGAAGCTTACAAACACAGATATGAAGATCGGTGAGCTGAAGGTAACAACACTCAAGCCGTTCACATATGTATCAAAGGATCCTACAGCTGATATTGATAATAAGGCAACCGAATATGAAAAGATCGGTGCAAGCTCAGTTGTTGATTCAAGAGCTCAGCAGTTCGACCCGCAGACCAAAACAACTAACGACGGTGCACAGTATACTGTTGATCCTCGTGCAGGTCTTGGAATGAGAAGCTATGAGATCAGCTTCCACTTTGAGGGCGTTTACGGCGACGTTCAGAAGTTCTGCGAACAGCTTACAAAGAACGTTCCTAACAGTATGCTCGTAAGCAAGCTTGAGATCACCGATGTTACCGGTATGGATCGTACGAGTGACGACAGCTCTTCGTCATCATCTGCACCTGAAAGCAAGAAAGAAGACGGAAAAGAAAAGACTATTGATGATAATGAGATCGAGGGAGATATCACAGTTACTATCATCATCATCAAGAAGCCTACAAAGCCCGAATTCTAAACAATAGAAACGAATTGGTAGGCTGGCGTCAAAAACCGGTCTGCCAAATCGTGCTATATAATGGTATACGATAATGGTAAAAGTTTTAATGATTATGAAAGGGTGGTAAAGATGAGATCAGACTCTAAAAAGAGAAGTGCCAATAAGTCTGGTGCTGTTCTTGTCACAGCTGTCTGCGTATTGATCATCATGTCGATACTTATGACTGCAACAGTTGGTTATGTCTCGGTCAACCGTAAAAAGACCAACTCGAACTACAGCCACAAACAGGCTTATCTGACCGCTTCAACGACTCTGCAAGGCTTTGTAGAGCAGATCAGACTCGCTACTGCTAAACCTGCAGCTGACGGTTCGGGTCCTGAAGGTTCTGCAACATCAGTAGCTGAGCAGATGAAAAACATCAACGCGCTCAAGGCACTTGCCGCTGCAAACGGCGGTAAGGGAACTACCAAACCGGTAACCTACAACGGTACTAACGGCAACTTCTACAAAGTAGGTACAACTCAGCTCAACATCAAACAGGAAAACGGCAGTGAGGACAACCTCATCGTTACCGCTATCACAACATATGGCGGAGTTACAGAGAAGGTTGCAGCTCACATCTCCACAACAACCAAGAAGAAGCCTGCAAGATTTACAAACACTATCGAGCAGATCGGTAAGCAGTCAATGTATCTGGATAACCTGAACGTTGTCGGTGACACCGCTATTCTCGAGCAGGGCAATACAACAAAGCAGTATTCACTCGGAAACAGAATGGAGCTTCAGGGTTCGCTTTACATCTGGGGTACAGTTGACGGTACTCAGATCAACTCCAAGCTGATCCTTATGCCAAACCTTCTTGAACCAGCAAGAGGATCCTTCGTTCAGATCTCTGAGGATTTCAAAAACTATCTCGTTGCTGAGCCTCGTATGAAGAGAGGCGACGGCTACAACTATGTATTTATCAACGGAACTTGCCTTACTCCAACAGTAAGACTCGGTACAAGCACAACCGGATATGAAGTTGACCTCATAACTCATGGTATCGACTCCAAGGGCGGCGGATCCAACTGGGTACAGTATGGTAACGTTTATTGCTACGATATCGATCCCGAGCAGGAGAACACGACCAGAAACGGAGATTTCAAGATCTCCGGCGGTGAGAAGGTCGAGATCAACGGCGATGTTTTCGTAGAGGGTGACCTCGTTATCGGTTCCGGCTGCGAATTCAAGTGCAAAAACCTTACAGTCTGCGGTACAGTAACCGGTACTCCGATCGTAAGCGGCACCACGAAGACAGGCTCTTCAGCAACACTTGAAAAGTCCGGCAGAGGATCTGTTCCTACAATGGAATATACATCCGAGGACTATAAGTATATGCCTGAGGACTTCTTCATTAACCGTGACAATATGTCCAGCGGTGACTTCAAGTCCAAGTATATGGCTTTCTATAACGGAAGCAATACAAAGGATATGTTCAAGGACTTCGGTTTCTACGAGGATCCTACAACTCATGCAACATTCAACTTCCACGTAACAGAGAGCTGCGCTATCAACGGCGGCAGCTATGCAAATGAAGCAAACGGCGGACTTATAAACAACAAGGGCGTAAAGATGGACTGCGCACGTACAGTTCTTATCGATGTTACCGATTCTACAGGCGATGTCCTTATCATGCTCAAGAACGGTGTTGTTCTTGCAAGAGATACCGAGATCGTTGTAAGAAACAGATCTGCTAAGACTCAGGTCACACTTGAGGACGGTACAACAGAAATGCAGCATAAGTACAACTGCTACTTTGTATCTGATTCAGGCGCAACGATCGCTGCTGACGGCGAGACCGCAAAGGGCGTTAAAAAGCATAAGAACTCTAATCCTGGTTCCTTCTCGTTCGACTGTCTGTGTCTGTATGACTTTGATACCTATACAAGAATGTTTGATTCTTCATACTACACAGCAAAGAGCGGCGGTGCTGCAACCAGAAGCTCTATCCAGAACGTTCAGCCTAAAGCAAACTTTGTTTATAACCCGACACATAATACATCCCTTGCTCTCGCAGGTAAGGATGTTTACTGCCCGGGTGCATCAAGCATAATCCTGCTTATCGGTGAAGGCTTCAGCTTCGGTCCTGCATATACACCTGATGCAGCGGGTACAGGCGGAAGTTTCACAGGTGCCGGAAACACCAACCAGTCATTTATCGAGGCAACAGTTTACGGTCCTCAGGGATACTTCGGTATCAAGACCCAGCATATGAAGATGAATATCATCAACTCCGAAGGTCAGCTTTATGACTTTGACAATAAGCCTGTTCTCGGTCTTGGCGTGTTCATCGCAAGCGTATTCAATTCACAGAACGAATCAACCTACGTTTACACAGAGCCTTCAGGCAACTGCGTACTTGCTAACGCAAAGGGCAGCAAGGAAGGAAATATCACCGGATTTGAACTTGACAGATACGATCACTACTAATACAGGAGGCGGTATACTATGAAAAAAGTTAATAAAAATGGTATGACCCTTGTTGAAGTGATCATCTCGATGGCAATTTTGAGCTGTATAGCTGCGATGTTTGTAACCATCGCAGTTTCAGCCAAAAATAAGAATGCCGAAACATATATCCGCGGTAATGAGATGTATGAGCAGGCAGCAGCTGCCGAGGCTTTCAATACCAAAACTGACTACGGTTCACACTGTAAGATCAGTAAGCTGATGGCATCTGCATCTGATAATAATTTCAATATTATCGCTGATTTCGGTACACTTACACTGAAAAACAAGGCATACGGCTTTGAGGTAAAAAGACAGGAACAGGATAAGAGAGATGAGAACTATCAGCTCAGATTCTTCAGAAGCGAAAATGCTTCTACTATCGTTCCTAACCCCGATGCAGGCGAGTTCTGTATCAAGATCTATAACAACTCAGGCGTCGAGCAGCATCTTACATTGAGCGCTGCGTGCGGAAGATTCTTTAACGATAAGAATAAGTCCGAAGGCGATCATCCTTCATTCTTTGTAGCTAACGATGATAAGAACGAGATCGGTTATGCTGCAGGCGACGATGCAGAGCTGTTCAGAGTATGCAACTGGGAAGATGAATCGGTCGTTTATTACACTTTCAATGAAGTCAACCTTGCTAACTTTATGGAGATCAAGGACGGTAAAGTGACCGGTAATGTCATCATTCATATCTGCGATGGACTTCAGTTCAAGAACCAGGCAGAGTATGAAGCAGAAACTGGTGTGTGAGGTGAGCCGCATGAATATTGGAAAGAAAAGCAATAAAAACGGTTTTACCCTCGTTGAGCTTATTGTCGTAGTTGTTATCTTCGGTATGATAATGGGTGCAATACTTAACTTTATGAAACCGGCAAACGAGATACATAACGATACACAGGCAACAATGGATGCCAACGTTATCAGCTCGGGTCTTATCGAGTATATGGATGACGAGCTCAGATACGCGACCAATGTCCTCGTTCTTAATGGATATATGGGCGTGCCTAAAGTTTCTGATTCCGGTATGGTAGGTAATTACCCTGTATCATTCACCGATTGTCTCGTGATCGACAATATCAATCCAAGAGGTTATACCAATAAGAATTTTAATCCTTCAGCAGATGATACTGCAACAAAACTTGGCTGCAGAGGCAGCATTATAAAGGTTTCCCAGATCAACACCAAAGGCTTTGACTTTAACAACTCCAAGATCGTCAAGGGCGCTGATTTCTACGATAAGTTCACTTATTCAATAAAGATCGGTTCAAACGTTCTTGATAAGGAATTTGAGGTCAATAACCAGATAAGCACACTTCAGGTAAGCCTTGTAGCTTATCAGCCTGTTTACAAGAACGGAAGATATGTTTTCACAAAGAAGAAGTTCGACAGAGACACCAAGAACGGTGAGGACGGAACTATCGAGAAGAATAAGGGCGCTGTGCTGAGCCTTACTAACATCAACATCGACCCTAACGATTCTGCAAAGCTCGTAGTTTGTGAAAACGGTCTTGTTAATCCAGTGCAGATAATCGGTAAGTTTGAATCTGACGGTTATCCGACACAGACCACTGCACCTGTAGGTGCTACATCCTATCAGCAGGAAATTTACAAAGCTAACAGACAGGTATCTATCACAGATACTAACGGCGAAGATAAGAATGTTGTACCAAGATACACATATATCTTCTACCGTAAGAACAAGAGCGCTACCAAGTGCTCCGTAAACTTCAAATTCTCTGAAACTTCGCCTATCACTCCGGGTGAGGACGTTGGAGATCCTTACAACAACGTAGCAAAGGGAACAACTTTCAAGAACTTCCCGCCTGCTCCAAGTGCTCCTTCGGGCTACAATGCTCCATACTGGCAGGCTCCCGATGGCTCAATAGTTGATAAGAATGTTGGTTATGCTATCAACGGTGATACGACCTTTACACTTGTTTATTCCGAAAAGGCTCCGTCACCCAACGAGGTAACACTCACTTGGCTCAAGCAGGACGGAAGTGTCTATGCAACGACCAAGCAGGATAAGGCAACAGGTTCTGAAACCGTAACAGCTACACCACCTGCAGGCGCCCCTGTAAATACAGAGTTCAATGACTATGAGTGGGTAGAGTACGGTACAGGCGCTAAGCTTGCCGATGTTAATGTCAACGGCGAAAAGACCTTCTATCCGAGCGTTACACCTAAGCTGGTAGTTAAGTTCTCGACCGACGGTACAAACGTTGATTCAGAGATCCGCGTTTCAAAGGGTCAGAAGATACCTACTCATAAGATTCCAGAGGCAGTTGCTTCAAAGATCCCATCTGACAAGATGTTCGATAAGTGGGTCGTTAAGGGCTCTGATGTTGGAACTGAATCTAAAACCATTGATGCTGATGTTACTTTTGTAGCTAAGTTCAAAGATAAGCCGCCTGTACCTTCCGGTTCTTCAGTTGTTAAGGTTCATGTTGTTTCTATTAAAGGCGGCAACAATATTATTGCCGTAAGTCCTCAAGACGGCGGACATCAGCTTAAGTATTCCCTTAAGTCCATTTCAGACACTGTTCATTTTACAGATCATGAAACGTTTTCTGATAAGCTTTCGGCTGGTAAAGTATTAGAGTTTACTTTCTATAATGACGGCAAAGATAAAAATGGTAACACTGTTGCTAATACAATGAAACTACAGTTTGAGTGGGAAACAGCACGTTCATTTACTTTCAACGGCACAATGACAGAGGTTTGGTATAAGGACGGTCAGTTCTATGATTCAAACCCGGGATAATTTAAAATTTCTTCAGGGCTGTACGAGCGTATAGCCCTGCTGAAAAGAACCCCTTAACAGCCAAGGTTGTTAAGAGGCTCTTTTGAGCAAAATAATTAGCCGCCCGTTTGGTGCGGACGGCTGATATATTTTTTTGTCACAAAACCTGATAAGCATCTTCAAGCATACGGTTGATACCTGTGAATTCAAGGTACCAGTCACCAAGATATGTTCCGAAGAAAAGCGCTATCAGTATTCCGAGTGAGAGGTAAGGCCCGAAAGCAAACTTTGAGCTTCCGCTGAAATGCTTTTGTATAAGACCTCCGATAGCTCCCGTTACCAGCGCGATGGCAAGTGCAACAAGTATTCCCTTGACACCAAGGAAAAGTCCGCCCGCTGCCATAAGGATAACGTCACCCCAGCCCATAGCTCTTTCGTGGGAAACAAGTGTGACTATCATAAGCGGTACGCTTGCGGCAAATATTCCGATAATGTGCTGGCTGATCGGTATATCCTGCGGATACTGGCAGAAAATCATCCTCGGTATCGCCATAACAGCAATGAAAAGCACTACCCATGAGTTTATCAGCTGTGTGTCCCAATCCATGAAGAAAACCACTACAAGTGCTGATATCATAAGATTGCAAAGCACTACGAACAGCGGATAGGATACCGCGTCAAAGTATATCGCGGTGATCAGCCATAAAACTCCCGTAAGTGCCTCGACTACCGTGTAGCGCGGCGATATCTTTGCTCCGCAGCTGCGGCATTTGCCTCGCAGGATGCACCAGCTTATAATAGGTATAAGATCACGGTGCTTGATCTCTTCACCGCAGGTCATACAGTGAGAGTTGCGCTTGATAAGCCCTTCATTTTTCGGAAGTCTGTAAATGCAGACGTTGAGAAAGCTTCCAACGCAAACTCCGAAAATGAACATGAATACATAGATCACTATGTACGAAATTTCTAATTGACCCAATTTGATGATCCTCCTTTCAGGATACTATACACCATTTTAGCATATATTTTATAAAATTACAATAGTTTAAATAATAAATAATTTACCGCACATACCGTGAGGAGTTAGGAGAAAAAGTATGAGAAACGGACCAATAGGACAATACCTCGTCGAAAAGAAACTTATTACCGAAGCTCAGCTTCAGGAGGTACTGGCAAAGCAGAAGGAACAAAAGGGCAAGATCTTCGGTGATGTTATTATCGAGATGGGTTTTGTTACCGATGTTCAGTTCGCAGAAGTTCTTGCTGAAAGACTGAATATCCAGTATATCGACCTTGATAATACACCTCTTTCGCACGATGTGGTTATGAAGATCCCTGAAACTGCTGCGAGAAAGTACAACGTTATCGCAGTCGAGAAAATGGGTAAACGACTCACCGTCGCTACGAATGACCCTATCAACTTCTACGTTTTTGAAGACCTCAGAGTTATCACGGGCTGCAGCGTATCACCTGTGCTTGCTACAAAAGCAGCTATCAACAGAGCCATCGGTAAGATATACTCCGAGGGACAGGTTGACAGCGTGGTTGACGAGGCTACTAAGGAGAAAGAAGAAGACGGTTCATTCTCAATGGACGACCTCGATCTCGCCGAAGGCAGAATCGAAAATGCTCCTATCGTAAAGCTTGCGACAGCTATCGTTGAGAACTCCTTCCGTCAGAACGCAACGGATATCCATATCGAGCCTTTCAAGGACGTTACAAAGATAAGAATAAGAATAAACGGCGACCTTGTAGAGCTGATGACCTTGTCACCTGCACTTCATGTATCGCTCGTAACAAGATTCAAGATCCTGTCAGGTATGAATATCGCCGAAAAGCGTATCCCACAGGACGGCCGTATGTCGCAGGTCATCGACGGCGCGACAGTTGACCTTCGTGTATCTAATCTTCCAATGGTCTACGGTGAAAAGGTCGTTATTCGTATCCTTGCAGGCGACAGCTCCGTAAGAAGGATACAGGACCTCGGTATGACCGACTATAACTACGAAAGATTCGTATCCTGCCTCAAGGTGCCTCAGGGCGTTGTCCTTGTAACAGGACCTACAGGTTCAGGTAAATCTACAACACTTTACGCAGCTTTGGGTGAGATCGCTAAGCCAAACCTTAACGTAATCACCGTCGAAGACCCTGTCGAAAAGAAGATCGCTAATATCAACCAGTGTCAGATAAACGAAAAAGCCGGCATGACCTTCGGTGCGGCGCTTCGTTCTATCCTCCGTCAGGACCCTGACATCATAATGGTCGGAGAAATGCGTGATACCGAGACAGCCGAGATCGCTATCAGAGCGGCTATCACCGGTCACCTTGTGCTCTCCACACTTCATACCAACGACGCCGCTTCCACTGTAACAAGACTTGTGGATATGGGCGTTGAGGCATACATGGTCGCAACCTCACTTATCGGTATCGTAGCACAGCGTCTTACAAAGACCCTTTGCCCTGAATGTAAAAAGCCGAGAATGTCTACCCCTGAGGAAGAAAAGCTTATGGGTATAGATCATTCGGTAATGGTCTACGATGCAGGCGGTTGCCCTAAGTGCAATAATACAGGTTATAACGGACGTACAGCTATCCACGAGATCCTTCTCGCAACACCGAGAATGCAGGTGCTTATCACCTCGGGCGCAAAGGCAGACGAGATCGCAGAGCTTGCTAAAGAAGAGGGTACACTTCTTCTTCGTGATAACGTTTCCAAACTCGTGCAGAACGGCGTAACATCTATGGATGAGCTTATCCGTGTAACATATGCAGTCTGAGCCTAATTTAAAATCATATAAATTGGAGGTAAAACACAATGGCAGTAGATATTAACAAGATCCTTGATGAGGCAAGAGCACTTGGATGCTCCGACCTTCACTTCACCGTAGGTATCCCACCTATCGTAAGACAGGGCGGTAACCTCAGAAAGCTTTCCTCATACCCTGATATGACGGAGATCGAAATTCAGAACATCACCAAGGATATGTGTAACGATAAGCAGAGACAGCAGATCAAGGACCACATCGATACCGACTTTACATTCGTATCGACCAGAGGCTTCCGTCACCGTGTAAACGTATACCGTCAGAGAGGATCAACGGCTATCGCTATCCGTCTTCTGAGAAACGATATACCTACACTTACCGACCTTAACCTTCCTCCCGTACTTGCAGAGTTCGTTATGAGACCAAGAGGACTCGTGCTTGTAACCGGACCAACAGGTTCAGGTAAATCTACAACACTTGCTGCTATGATCGACTATGTTAATATCCACAAGTCAGCACACATAATCACAGTCGAGGACCCTATCGAGTACATGCACGCTCATAAGAGATGTATGGTCAATCAGAGAGAGGTCGGCCCCGATGTACCAAGCTTCTCGCTTTCACTTCGTGCCGCACTCCGTGAGGACCCGGATATCATACTCGTCGGAGAAATGAGAGACTTTGAGACTATCGAAGCCGCTGTAACCGCCGCTGAAACAGGTCACCTTGTAATGAGCACACTTCATACCACCAACGCTCCTTCAACTATCGACCGTATCATCGACGTATTCCCGGCTCACCAGCAGCACCAGATCAGAACACAGCTCGCATCGGTACTTGTAGGTATCTGTACACAGACCCTTTGCCGAACATTTGACGGTACAAGCCGTGTTGCTTGCTGCGAGATCCTTAACGCTACTGACTCTATCAAGGCTATGATCCGTGACGACAAGGTTCACCTTATCGGTTCGGCAATGCAGACAGGTAAGGCACAGGGAATGCAGACTATGGATCAGGAGCTCGCAAAGCTCGTTAAGTCCAGAACCATTTCTATGGACGTTGCTCTTGAAAAGTGCTCAAACGCACAGGACCTCAAGAGATTTATCGCAGACGCAAGAGCATAATAAAACAAATCATAAAGCCATACAGATGCTGTTCTGTATGGCTTTTTTTGCGCAAAAAAAGGTGCTGATGATCGTCAGCACCCCGGTTTTATCCCTCTTTTGTCTGAGCCTTTTTGTTGCTGAAAATAAAAACTGTCATCGCCATCGAAATGATGATGATGTATCCCAGCAGGCTCCATATATCAGGCTTGTCACCGAACATCAGAAATCCAAGCGTTGCGGTGAAAATGATCTGCGTGTAGTCAAATATCGAGATCTCCCGCGCAGGCGCATTGCTGTATGCCGCCGTTATCGCGAACTGTCCGCCTGCAGCACCAAACCCCGCAGCAATCAGACAAAGTACCTGCAATATGCTCATCGGGTGGAAGTCTATAATAAGGAACGGCAGCGTTATCAGGCAGGAGAAAAGCGAGAAGTACGCAACTATCATCGGCCCCTTTTCACCGTGCTGACCGAGATAGCGAACGCAGGTGTATGCAAGTCCCGCAGCCATACCGCCCAGGAAACCTGCGAGCGACGCAAACAGATCAGCATTCGCAAAGGTCGGTTTGATAACAAAAAGTGCGCCGATAAATGCACCCGTAATCGTCACTATGTTGAATAACTTCAGCTTTTCGCGCAGAAAAATAAACGAGAACAACACGCAGAAAAACGGCGACATCTTGTTGAGGATCGATGCGTCCGAAAGCACAAGTACATCAATGGCGTAAAAGTTGCCTATCATGCCCAGCGAACCTGCCAGCGACCTTGTAAACAGCACCATCGAGTTTTTTCTCGTCGCACAGCCAAATCTTATGTGCTTTTTCTTCATTACTCCCAGCGCGAAAAACAACGCCACAAAGTTTCTGAAAAATACCTTCTGCATCGTCGGCAGGTCGCCCGAAAGCCGTACAAATGCAAACATAAACGCAAAGCTGAACGCCGACAGGATTATCAGCAGTATAGCCTTGTTTCTCTTATTCAACCTTATCGCTCCTTGTCATAGCCTTGTGCTCCTGCTCAAGCTCCTTCGCAAGCTGCGATGCAGTCCAGCGCTGATTGTGCGCCGTGCATATCGCCTTGAGTGCGACTGATGCACCGTTTTCGCGCATCTGCCGAAGTATACCGTTAAGCTCACCGCCGTCTATCCCCGAGAACACAATAAACTCCTGCGTTACGCTTTGCACTTTGCCGCTCTCTTTAAAACCCGTGAACCCGAGCAGATACCCAAGCTGCTGACCGCCGCAGTCCGCACCGACAGCTTTGACTTCACCGCCGTATGCTCTCATTATATCCATAAGCTTCGCAGTTTTCTCATCACTCACATTAACAGCAAGTAACATCTTTTCAAACTTTGTTTTTATTATTGATTTCATAATTGTTAAACTATGCTCCTGTCGATTTGTAAACCCTTTAAAACCGCGCTTTGCGTCACATAGCCGCAGCGCTCACTTGTTGATTATATCACACAATTTGTTGCGTGTCAATCAAAAGTGCTTGAAATTAGCGGATTTATGTGGTATAATCAAAATTGACAAATATTATATAAGGAGGGCGAGTATGGGTAAACAGCGCAGTAAAAAAGTCAATGCTGCCATAATTGTTATATGCTGTATAATGTACCTGCTCATGCAGGTGTGTATGAAAATCTTCACCTCGCAGCAGGAACCTATCGTGTTAGGCTCGATGATTATCCCTTCACAGACTATATGCGGTATTTTTTCGCTGATGCAAGTGGTAATAAACATGGTACTTGTGCTTCTGGCAGGCAGAACAGGTTTCAAAGTAGCACGGATGATACTTGCCGTAAACCTGTCATGGATGCTGCTGGTAATTGTTTTCAAAAAAATTGGCAGCGCCATCCCGGGACTGTGTATCGTATTTGTAAACTTCTTTATGGTGCTGCTTTTGCACAGGGTGCTTGAAAAGCTGCGCACTAATGAGGAAGAGCTTGATAAAATGGCGCATTCTGATTCGCTGACGAGCCTGCCGAACCGCCGTGCGTTCAACCAGGCAATTAAAGAGTATATTGAGTGCGGTGAAAAGTTTGCCATCGCGTTTATAGATATCGACAACTTCAAGAACATCAACGATACGATGGGTCACGACTACGGCAACCATGTGCTTATCGAGATAGCCCGCCGCTGGAACAGCATACTCGGTGAAAAGCATTTCCTTGCAAGGCTCGGCGGTGACGAATTCGCTCTTATAATCAGCGGGTATAAAGAATCGACCGACGTAAAGGCTCTGGTGGAGAGATATCAGTATACGCTCAAGGAAAAGTTCCTTATCAACGGAAAGGATTTCTACATAACCGCCAGCATCGGTGTATCATTCTTCCCCGATAACTCGACCGATCCCTCGATCCTTCTGCGCTATGCCGATACGGCGATGTACAACGCAAAGAGCGAGGGCAAGCATCAGATATGCCTTTTCAACCAAAAGCAGATGGATCTGATGAATGCCGATGTCGAGGGCGAGAACTTTGTTAAAAACGCCGTCAATGCGCAGCGTTTCCAGGTAGTTTATCAGCCGCTTTTCAATGCGCGCACGGGCAGGCTTTCGGGCTATGAAACGCTTATCAGGTTCAAGGGCGAAAATGACGAGCTTATCCGCCCGTATGAGTATATCCGCATCGCAGAAAAGCTCAACTACATCAGCTATATCGACAAGTGGGTAATGGAAAACTCGATGAAGAAGATGAAGCCCGCAGTCGATCTTGATCCTGATATCAGGATCTCCATCAATGTTTCGGTAGCGTTTTTGCTCAGCAGCGACTTTTTGAGGACTGTCAAGAAAGCGCTTGCTGAAACAGGCTTCCCACCGAAAAACCTTGTCATCGAGGTAACAGAGAACCTGTTCATTTCCTCTGTCGAGGTCGCAAAGGAAGTCCTTTCTGCACTCAAATCAATGGGCATAAATATCGCGCTGGACGATTTCGGTACAGGCTATGCATCGCTCAGCTACCTGCATAAGCTGCCTATCGACGTTCTGAAGATAGACAAAACGTTCATCGACACTCTTAACGAAGAGAACGGTAATGACGAGTTCATTCAGGCGATAATCTCAATGGGACACCTGCTGGGCTGCCTTATCATCGCCGAGGGCGTTGAAACACAGTCGCAGCTGCAAAAGCTCAAGTCGTATGACTGCGATGTGATACAGGGCTTCCTGCTTGGCAAGCCTATGAGCTACGAGGACGCTTTTGAGATCTGCAAGAATAATAAATAACTGCATAATTTAAGGACTGTCGAAATGCTCGGCAGTCCTTTTTTTGTTATAACGCGAATGTATAGCAGCCTATTTGTTATAGGTATTTGTAATCGCTTGATTTTTGTGATATAATGTCAGTAAAGAAAGAAAACTCACTGCTTTTGCCTGCCTGTCACGCTCACTATCGCCGAGCCTATCATCAGCACCGCGCCGATGATACCAAGCATAGAAAATTCCTCGTGCAGCAGGAAGATTGAAAGCAGCAGTGCAGTCACAGGGTCAACATAGCTGAAAATAGCGACCGTCTGCGTGCTTAGCCCGTTCATCGAGCCGAAGTACAGCGCGTAGGCAAGCCCCGTGTGAACTATCCCCACAACAAGTATCAGCACCACCGATCGTGCATCGGTCGGAACATCGGAAAACCCCTGCGAGAGCAGCACATAAGGCAGTATCACAACAGATGCGCTCAAAAGCTGAACCAGCGTCTTTGAAAGCGGCTCTGTATCAGGCAGCTTTTTGTTGAGTATCACCACCGCCGAGTACAGCACAGCCGCCGCTATGCCAAACGCAATGCCCCTTATCTGCGCAGCGCTTGGTATGCCCGTCTGAATTACCCCCGATACGAGGACCATTCCGCTGAATGCCGCGATAACGCAAAGCAGCTTTTTGCCCGTCAGCTTTTCCTTGAAAAAAACAGGGGAGAGCAGCATAACTATCGACGGCTCAAGATAGTAGCAAAGCGTCGCCGCCGCAACCGTCGTGTATCGGTAGCTCTCAAAAAGAAATATCCAGTTGAAGCCGATAAGTCCACCCGAGATGAAAAGCAGGATCAGCGCCTTCTTGTCTGCTTTGGGCAGCAAACTCTTTTTGCTAACCAGTTTTATCCCCAGCAGCAGCGTGCAGCCGATTATACCGCGAAACAGCGCAAGCGCCGATGACGATATCGGTATATACCTGCGGAAAACACCGATGCTGCCGTAGATCAGCATAGAGCTTATCAGCATTATAAATGACCTCGGTTCGTTCCTGCGCTCCACGCAGCTCACCCCTTAACAATAAGAGCTTCCCGCCTTTGCGAAAAGCTCTGTGATCATCTTTATTGCCGCAAAGTCCTATTCGATGCTCAGGAATTCCTTCGGAACGTACTTTGCGAGTATGCTGTCAACATACGCTCTGTTAAAGCCGTCTGCTCTGACATAGTTCTTTGCGAACAGCTCATCTGTGTACTTTGCGTAAGGATAGATAGTACAGTTTGTCCATTCACCCTCGTAGCTCTGTCCCTCAAAGTGCGAGATAACAGGGATGCACTTTACATTTTCAAGAGAGATCTTACCTGTGGTCTTGTCCTTGATAACATTCATCTTGCCGATAAGACCGATAAGTGAATTCTTATCATACATCGTGTTGAGGAAATTGCCGAGTCCGTAGAAAACAAATGCCTTTGTGCCATCGGGCTTGTTGATGTACTCACTTGTGCTGAGCGCGTGAGCCTGTGTGCCGATGATAATATCAGCGCCCCATTCTACAAGCTTTGGCGTGATAGTTTTCTGCTGGGTGTTGAGCTCGTTGGTTATCTCTGTGCCGTAGTGACACGATACAACAACTACGTCAGCCATCTTGTCAGCCTTCTGTATCTGCGCCTTGACCTTGTCCTCCTGCGAAAGAGTGATGTAAGTCGCCTTTGAACCCGCAGGCAGCGAAAGACCGTTCGTATGCTCCATATAGCCGACAAATGCGAACTTTATCCCGTTGATCTCTTTGGTCTTGATGTTGTCGCAGTCAGCCTGATCGGCATATACACCGTAGTGAAGTATCCCAAGGCTGTCCCAGTATTTGATAGAATCCTGTATAGCCGCCTCACCCTGATCCAGAACGTGGTTGTTGCACATAGATACCGCGTTGAATCCAAGGCTCTTTACCTTGTCAGCAACAGCCTTAGGTGTAGCAAAGGTCGGGAAAGACCTCGGCGGAACAGTGTCGGTAACGATAGTTTCCTGATTGATTATAGCAAGATCGTTGCCCTTTATATAGCTTTCGATAGGCTTGTAAGCGTCGTCAAAATTGTATTTGCCCTTCTGACCGCTTTTCTTTTCAGCCTCAAGATAGATATTGTCGTGTATAAGATTGTCGCCAACGCACAGCAGCGATACCTTGTATGAAGGCTCCGCAGCAGCCGGTGCCTGTGAAGAGGCATCTGGTGCAGAACTGCTTTCAGGCTGTGCCTGTGATGAGGATTGATCCTCTCCGCCCTTGCTCTCGTCAGCTTTGGAGCTTGTGTCCTTGCTGACCACAGATGTATCAAGGCTTGTGTCCGACTTTTTCAGCGGACCGTCATATATTTCTGTTCCGCAGCCGACAGCGGTGATACTGATGATCGCCGCACAAAAGACGGCAGCAAGTTTCTTCTTTAAACCTTTCATTTTATTATGTCCTCCTTGTCCTTACCTCAAGTGTCCATACAAATACCCTTACATTATACCACGCAAAATGCAAAAAATCAACCGATTTTATAACTTTTCGGCATTTGTTACTGTTTTTGCACCGATCGAATGCAGATTTGTTGACATTACCCTATAATAATGGTATAATTAAATGATAATTCTTAACTATGGGGAAACACAATGGTAAAACATACAACTATCAACAATTCCACAGGTGAGCGCAGGTGCAGCTGCTTCAAACGCTGCGGCGGCTGCCAGCTCGATATGCCGTATAAACAGCAGCTTGAGTGGAAGCAGTCCAAAGCGCAGCGTATGCTGTCGCGGTTTTGCAAAGTAGAGCAGATCATACCTATGCAAAGCCCATATAACTATCGCAATAAGGTGCAGACTGTTTACAGACGCGACCGTTCGGGCAGACTTATATCGGGAGTGTTCCAGTCATCAACGCGCACGCTGACAGCGACACAGGATTGCTTTTTGGAGGACACCGCCGCGCAGAGCATAGTCGCCGAGCTTAAAAAGCTGTTCGTATCATTTCGGATAATGCCGTATGACGAGCGCACTGGCAGAGGGATACTTCGCCACACGCTGATACGCACAGCAAAGCAGACAGGGCAGATAATGCTCGTTATCGTCACAAAGGGCGCGATGTTCCCGTCAAAGCACAATTTTGTCAAGGCGCTTTTGCAAAAGTGCCCGCAGGTAACAACTGTCGTGCAGAACATCTGCGATGACCCTATGCCGCTTACACTTGGCGAGCGAAACAACGTTCTGTACGGCAGCGGCAAAATAGCGGACGAGCTTTGCAGCTGCAAGTTCCTTATCTCGCCCGCGTCATTTTATCAGGTAAATCCCGTGCAGACGCAGACACTTTATGATACCGCCGTCAAAGCCGCAGACATCGCAGAGGGCAAGCGTGTCCTTGACGCATACTGCGGAGTAGGCACGATAGGTATTGTCTGTGCAAAGCAGGGTGCGCAGGTAGTGGGTGTCGAGAGCAATAAAAGCGCCGTCAGGGACGCCATAGCAAACGCAAGGCTCAACAAGCTGAACAATATCCGCTTTGTCAATGACGATGCCGCGCAGTTTATCTGCGAGTCAGCGTACAAGGGCGAAAAATTCGATACCATTATTATGGATCCGCCGCGCGCAGGCTCGACAGAACAGTTCATCAGCGCCGTTGCCGCAATATCGCCGCACAGCGTTGTGTACGTTTCCTGTAAGATAGAAACGCTCGAGCGCGACCTGAAGCTGTTTGCAAAATGCGGCTACAAAGCACAGCTTATACAGCCGGTCGATATGTTCCCGCACACAACAGGCATCGAGAACGTTGTGCTGCTAAAGAAAAAAGTAAAGGAGAATACTAATGGACAGCAGAATTGAAAAGCTTATCAATAACATAGAGCAGGTGATCGTCGGCAAGACCGAGCCGATAACCAAAATAATCACAGCAATGCTGTGCGAGGGTCACGTTCTTATCGAGGACGTACCGGGTGTTGGCAAGACACAGCTTATCTCCGCCCTTGCACGAAGCGTTGACGGAAAGTTCAACCGTATCCAGCTCACCCCCGACATCATGCCGTCAGACATCGTTGGCTTTTCAATGGTCAACCAGGTGACGCACGAGCTTGAGTATAAGCAGGGTGCGGCAATGTGCAATTTTCTGCTCGCCGACGAGATAAACAGAGCCTCGCCGAAGTCACAGTCAAGCTTGCTTGAGGTAATGGAGGAGCATCAGATATCCATTGACGGACAGACGCATATCCTGCCGACACCGTTTATGACCCTTGCAACGCAGAACCCTGTCGAAA
Organism: uncultured Ruminococcus sp.; assembly: GCA_902786965.1. Taxonomy (GTDB): domain Bacteria; phylum Bacillota; class Clostridia; order Oscillospirales; family Ruminococcaceae; genus Hominimerdicola. Next base: position 84,050 of record CADAEJ010000010.1, read on the forward strand.
CATACGGCACATACCACCTGCCCGAAGCGCAGATGGACAGATTTGTTATGAAGATATCAATGGGCTATCCCGCTTACGAGGACGAGCTTCACATAATGGAAAACGGCGAGCACAGCTCCAACAGAGCCAAAATGCTCACCCCCGTAATGACCACAAATGACATCTCACAGCTTATCGAGGAGGTAAAAAAGGTCGAGGTCAAGCCTTCTGTCAGAAAGTATATCCTTGATATCGTTACCGCCACAAGAAACAGCCAGTATGTTCGTCTTGGCGTTTCACCAAGAGGCAGTATCGCACTTTTGAGAACATCCAAAGCATACGCCTTTGTCAACGGCAGAAACTATGTCGTTCCCGATGACGTTAAGGCAGTAATGAGCGAAACACTTGCACACAGAATGATACTCTCGCCAAAGGGCAAAAGCGCGTTTGAGTCAAACGAGCAGGCCCTGCAGGGTATCTCGATGACAGTTCAATCACCCGTGGAGGCGCAGTAAAAACGTGTTTAGAAATTTAGCCAACTATGCCTTGTGCATAGCCCTTGCAGTTCTGCTGTGCGTGTTCGTCAGCGGACTGGGCGGATTGTTCATACTGATACTGCTCGTACTGACGCTGATATTTTCGCTGGTCATCATCTTTGTTTCAAAAAAGACGGTCAGCGTGAGCACAAAGCTTTCAACTGAGATCGCAAACAAGGGCGAGGACGTTGAGCTTGAGATAACCATCGCAAAATCGACCTTTCTGCCCACATCGTATATAGAGATAACACTTGATATGACTCCCAACATCACCACAGGGCATTTAAAGACCTTCAAGGTCATATCTGCAAGAAGAACAGGCGATATCATCACAGTGCCCCTTAAAACCGAGTTCTGCGGTGAGGCAACGGTGCTGCTTGCAGATGTCAGGCTTATCGACTATCTCGGTATCGTCAATATGAAGCTTGCAGGTGCCGATGACGGGTCGATGCGCTCAGCAGTGCGCATCATGCCGCAGATAAGAGATGCAGGCGTTCAGGCTGATGTGCTCAAGGCTACCTCCGAAAACGCCGCCGCTTACGAGGAGGACGAGGAGGAGTCCGACGAGTCTGCAATAGGTCTTACGGGCGTTGCAGGCTATGAGCATAGAAAGTACGAAATAGGCGACCCGCTTAAAAGAGTCAACTGGAAGCTCTCGTCAAAAAGGGACGAGCTTATGGTGCGCCTTGATGATAAGGTGCTGTCAAGCTCGCAGAGCTTTATCCTTGACTATCCGCTCGTGACCGTTCCCGACAGAGCGTATTATCAGAACGTTGATATGATAATTGAGGCAAGCCTTTCGCTGTTGTCGATGCTGCTCATGCAGGGCTACGAGAGCAGCTATACCTATTATCTCGACGGCTGGCAGACAGTCGATATAAACGATGAAAAAGGACTTTTGTATCTCCAGGAGGAGCTTGCAGGCATAAGACCTACTCCCGAGCGTGAGCGAAACGAGGTAGTGCTTGAGGCGGACAGCTCGGTGATATGCTTTACCTGCTGTACCGCCAATATGTCACAGGAGATAGCGGCATTTTACAAGTCCAAGGGCTGCTCGCTCGTTGTTACCGAGCAAAGCGGCATAAGCAAGATATGTACAAATATGTGGAAGATAACCGAGGATCTCGAGTTTGTCGCAATGTAACCATTTCTTATCGGAGGAATAAATGCAATTCATCAATAAGCATAAGCAGACGATATCTAAAACGCTGCTGAATTATCTTATGCCGCTGCTGTTATGCTATTCGGTAATGAGGATAATCATAAAAACATATTTTGCAGCAAGCGCATCGGCTATGACTGCGCTGAGTGTTGTATATATGACAATGCTGTTTTTCGTCTATGAAAAGATAAAGCCCAGGAAGATACTTCGTGCGATCGTGTTCCTGCTGATCGGCGCGGCGGTAGTCGGTGCCTGCTCGGTGCTTATGAACACGGGCTGGCGAAACACCAACGTGTGGTTCATGAACTGGTTCTACGTTTCGGGTACAGATATCGCAAGGGTCAGCGAGTACGAGGCTGTAATATTTATCTTTTTCGGTTTTTTCCTTGCATCAGTCGTTTACTATTTCTCAATAATCAGGTTCAGAGCATCGGGATTGATGCTTGCGGTGATACTGCCGTTCATCATCTACGGAAAGCGTTCATTGAGTATCGACGGCTTTGATATGACCCTTATGGTGACCGTCTATCTCGGTCTTGTGTTCCATTGCAGGCTCACCGCAGACGATGTCAAGCGCGATACCGTGTTCAACTATTCGTATGTTATAACCGCGCTTGTGTTTGTAACGTTTGTCGGTATGATAACTATGTTCGTGCCAAAGCCGCAGATCGAGTCATACCTTGAAAACAACCGCAACTTTTTTGATTTCCGTATCGACAGCGACCTGAACGCCTTTTCATCACTCAATGAGGAATCCTCGGACAGATTCGGCGCAAGCGCTACGGGTGAAACGATCTTCAGAGCATCTACCAATTCGGGCGAAAGCGTCCTTTATCTGAGAAGGCAGACCTTTGATACTTTCAGACGTGAAAAATGGGTGTCCAACCGTGACCTGCTCGAGTATCAGAATACGCTGAACGGCAATACCGACCCCACAGCGTCAAACACGGCATATCGCGCGATGATGATAAGTGCCGCGCAGAAATATACCCCTGCCGATGCGCAGTTCAAAACTGTATTTGATCAATACGCCGTAGCAAAGCCGCTCTCCGAGAATGACCTGCGTTCTGTTAGTCTCTATTACGAGGAGTCGTTCAGACCTGCATATATCCCCGCAGTTCTCACCATTGAGCCGCGTGCATCGGACAACACTATCCGTATGGGGCGCAGTGCGCATTCAGAGGTCTACCCGTATAGCTATAACAGCGAGCTCGGTGATCTGACATATTACTATTATCCCATTACCGGGCAGATGGAAACGCAGGCAAAGAATATGCCGTTTGATACCGCACAGTTCTATGAACTGCTGAAAGATATGCGCAGTAATGGTGTGATAACGGCAAGGCAGTATCGCAGTATGGATAACATAAGGTATTTCTATACATCTGATGACTATTACACCATTTCAGACGATATGAAGCAGCTTGCGCAGCAGATAACCATCAACTGTTCCAACGATTATGAAAAAGCAAACGCTATCGTAAACTATTTTGCAACCAACGGCTATACCTACGATATGGATTATATCCCACCCGATGAGTCGATAGACTACTTTGTATTCCAAAGCAAAAGAGGCTCGTGTACCAGCTACGCAACAGCTATGACGCTTATGGCGAGAAGTCTTGGTCTGCCGACAAGATATGTCGAGGGCTTTGCCGCATACGAAAAAGACCCCGATGACCCCAGCAGGATGATAGTCAGAGATACCAATGCCCACGCATTTGTTGAGTGCTTTATCGCAGGTATCGGCTGGATGACCTTTGACCCGACAGTCCCCGAGTATATGGCTATAAGAAGCAATGTGGGCGGCAATGCATCGGGTACTATAAGAACAGTCGCAATGTATCTTGGCAGGGCAGCGCTGTTTCTGGGAGCAGCATTCGTGCTCATTTTCATAATCCTGCTTGACCGCATCGACGAGCGCATTTTCAGAATAAGAAATCACGCAGGACCGCTTGACGTAAGAACGATGATTCTTTACCGTCGAGTGATAAAGCTGCTCAACCGTTCGCATACCAAGACATTTGACGGCTATACCCCCGAGGCAATAGGGGAGTATGTCCGCGAACTCGGCGGCAATATCGACCTGCTTATCGCACTTTTCCAAAGCACCTGCTTCGGTTCGATAGAGCCGACCCCGCAGCAGTTCGAGCAGGCTTACGAGCAGTATAAGCAAAGCTGGAGAGTCATTTCAAAAGGAAAACGCCCCGAAAAGCCCCAAAAAGTCGCAAAAAAGCCGCAAATACAGGGCAATTTGTAAATAATTTATAAAATCTCTTGACAAATCGGAATAAGTATTGTAAACTATATGTACTTATCACCCTTTTGTAAGGAGGAGACCGTATGGGACTGGGAGAACTCGTATCTTCGCTGTTTGCGCTCAATACAGATGCACAGCGGCAAAGGCACAACAAGCGCATACTTTTCAGCCGAAGAAGTAAGGCAAATGACGGAAACCCTGATATCAGCCAGACCACTGCGGTCGGTGAAGAGTGTGTGAGTGAAAGCAGGGCGATAGTCATCGACCCCAGAATGCACTTTGCGATGAGCGTTTCGAGAAATATCGAGCGCTGCGTGTTCAAGCTTATGAGCGCGCGCAGCAGGTTTGAGCCGTGCAAAGAGTATTTTCGTGCAAGGGATAAAGAGTATGACGAGGAGCAGACGGAGGAGATATCCTGCAGCAGCGACTATCATGAGATAGTGCAGTTCCTTGTTGACGAGGCTTGCGGCGAGGCATTTGTGTTCATCGAAAAGAACAGAGCCGGCAGGCTGCGCGTGTATGCACAGTTCCGCAGGAACGAGGACGATGCGGTAGGGCAGTTCTCGTCTGATATGCCAAGCTTTACAGATATCACGAATTGCTATAAAGCAGGCGATGTCACCTTTGGCAGAATTAAAAGAGAATTATGATACAAAAGAGGATGCTGTAAAAACAGTATCCTCTCTTTTTGTGAAATAGCGCCAAAAAAACTCCCGCCGTTTCAGCGGGAGCTTTTGCTTATGCAAGAAAATTATCTGCGGTTCTTCTTTCTGTTCTTTCCTGCGCCGTTGTTTGGCTTGGCAGGGGAGCTTGCAGATACAGGTGCATCATCAGTTTCCTGCGCAGCCTCGCTGCCTGACTCAAGAAGTTTGTAAACGATAGCCGCAAGTGCCGCACCAACGAGCGGAGCAACAATGAATATCCACAGATTGTTCATCGGTGTGCTGTTTCCGTCAAGCGCTGCAACGATAGCAGGGCCAAGGCTTCTTGCAGGGTTTACAGATGTGCCTGTAAGACCGATGCCGAAGATGTGTACGAATGTCAGCGAAAGACCGATCACCAGTCCGCCGAAGGAGCCGTGCTTGAACTTCTTTGAGGTAACGCCCATAATGGTCATTACAAAGATAAATGTCAGCAGACACTCAACGATAAGTCCCGCAGCAATGCTGTCGTGCACGCCCGCAAGACCGTTTGTTCCGTAGCCGCCCGTCCTGTCGGTGACCTGTCCCAGTCCGAATATGCAGTACAGTATGCCGCCGCCTGCAAAAGCACCGAGACACTGTGCAACAACATAACCGCAGAAATCAACGATCTTCAGCTCGCCTCTGATAAGGAACGCGAGTGAAACAGCCGGGTTGATGTGGCAGCCCGAAATGTTGCCGATACAGTAAGCCATCGCCACGATAGAAAGACCGAACGCAAGCGCAGTCAGGATATAACCGCCGCCGTTGTCAGAGTTGCAGCCTACCAGCATAGCAGTACCGCAGCCAAGAGCAGTCAGCGTAAACGTGCCGATGAACTCCGCAAAGTATTTTCTCATATCTTCTCCTCTTTCCGCATAAAGCATTATTCAGGTCATAAACCTTAAAATCAGTATATCACGCGCATTTTGCTTTGTCAATAAATTGTGCAAAATTTGGCTTTATCAGTGACAATTTTCGTACAGTTGAATAAAAAACGCTATCGTTTTCTATTCAAAAAAGAAACTCCCCGTAAGGAGAGTTTCTATTGATCTTGTTATTCTGTTCGCAGTGCGACCACAGGGTCCTTCTTTGCAGCGATCCTTGAAGGCAGCAAGCCCGCGATCAGCGTAAGCAGTATGCTTATGCCGACCAGTATCGCAGCGCCCAATACAGGGATCTGCGCACGCATATTTACGTCTGTCAGACTTGCGATTATCATATTTATCGGTATCGTCAAAAGATACGAAACTATGATGCCCAGCGCACCCGCAACAAACCCGACAATGACCGTTTCTGCATTGAACACACGGGATATATCCTTTTTCGAAGCACCGATAGCACGCAGTATACCGATCTCCTTTGTCCTTTCAAGAACAGAGATGTAGGTGATAATACCTATCATTATCGAGGAAACTACCAGCGAGATAGCGACAAACGCGATAAGAATGTAGCTTATAGCGCTGATTATCGAGGTTATCGAGGACATCATAAGACCAACATAGTCGGTGTACTCGATAGTGTCTTCCTCTCTGCCGTCAGCTTTAGCCTTTTTGTTGTAATCCTCGATGATGTCAACTATCTTTTCCTTTGATTCAAAGTCCTTCGGGTAGATGTTTATATAGCTTGGCTTTTCAAGCTCTGCATAACCCAGCGCAGTCATATTCTGGTCAAACGTCGAATCCGAGGTCAGTCCGTCGCCGCCGCTTTTCTTCAGCAGCTCCATTCTTTCCTTAGCCATCTTCTGCATAAGGTCGAGCTGCTCGGGTGTCAGCGACTCCATATACTTCTTTTCAGACTCGGTCATCATCTCCGCAGGTGTCTGACCGTTCATACCCATCATACCTGTATTTCCGCCCTGCTGCTGAGCCATAAGCTGCTGCTTCTGCGCCTCTGTCAGCTTCGGAGTTTTGCCGTCGCCGAATTTAAGACCTGTGAAAACGTCGATGTCCTTGTTTTCAAGCTGCTGCTTGACTATCTCGCTCTTGCTGACTCTGTCAACAAGGTAGCTTGAAAGTTCGTGTCTGTAACCGATGTTGCCGTTTATCGAAGCAGCCGCAGCGTCCTCGTTAGGTCTGATAACGCCGACTACCTTTATCTCGGGGGCAGATTCAAGAGCCTTTTTCATGAACTCGCTGTCCTTGGACTTATCCACCCACAGATCGCCCTGCTTTTCATATCTGTCCGTAGGCGCGAGCAGCTTAAAGCGCAGCGCGAGCATCTGGTCATATGTGTAAGCCTTCTGTCCTGCATCAAGTCCCTCGACTTTTTGTCCTGCAAAAACCTTAGAAACAATGTTTTCAAGAGGTTTTTTGTCAAGCCAGCCGAGAGTGTACAGAACGTAGTCGTGTATCTCGTTGTTCTTGTCAACGACCAGAACGACCTCGTCATACTTTTCGGGGAACTTACCTGCAAGCAGGTCATACTGCTTCTTGATAAGCTCGTCATTGTCGATCATCTCACCGAAGATGTTAGTGCTTTGTCCGCCGAACATACTGCTGCTCATACCCGACATACTTTCCATAGATGCGCTCATTCCGAACGATTCACCCATACCCATATATTCGCCCAGCGTTGACGGATTGACCTGTTCAATGCCCTTTGAGGTATCGGTGTTGTAGATGTACGGCGTGGTAGAGTAGGAGTACTGAATACTTGTAACGTACTTTTCAATATCCTTGTTGCCGTCAAGGAATTTCTTGAACTTTTCAAGGTCGTTTATCTTTGTTTCCTGCATATAGGAATTTATCAGCTTGCTCATCCTGTTCTGCGAGTAGACCTTTTCTTTGTCGTGGTCAACGTCCTTTTTATCTCTGCCCTCAGCCATTATCTTCATCATAGACTCCGTGTTCGTAGTCGTCTTTGTGATAGTGAGAGGGTAGCTTGAGAGCGTGTCGCTCTGCACCTGGTCGATGTAGACCTGCACGCCGTTTGAAAGCGAGAGTATCAGCGCGATACCGATTATACCGATGCTTCCCGCGAAGGATGTAAGTATCGTTCTCGCCTTTTTGGTCATAAGGTTGTTCTTTGAAAGCGACAGCGCCGTAAGGAAGCTCATAGAGGTCTTGAGCTTTTTGCGTTCTGCCTTGGCAGCCTTTTTCGCAGCCTTTTTGTCAAGCACCTCTTTTTGCTCGCTCTTTGGGCAGGTGAACGGGTCTGAATCGCTCACTACCTCGCCGTCAAGCACTCTGATTATTCTTGAAGAATAGGTTTCTGCAAGCTCGGGGTTATGCGTTACCATAACTATAAGCTTATCCTTTGAGATATTTTTGAGTATCTCCATTACCTGAACGCTTGTCTGCGTGTCCAGCGCACCTGTCGGCTCGTCAGCAAGCAGGATATCCGGGTCATTAACCAGCGCACGCGCGATAGCCACACGCTGCATCTGTCCGCCCGACATCTGATTTGGCTTTTTGTTCAGCTGATCGCCAAGCCCGACCTGCTCCAGAGCTTCCTTTGCCCTTTTCTTTCTCTCTGATTTAGAAACGCCCGAAAGCGTCAGCGCAAGCTCAACATTAGCCAGCACCGTCTGATGCGGGATAAGGTTGTAGCTTTGGAAAACGAATCCGACTCTGTGATTTCTGTACGAGTCCCAGTCAGCGTCCTTGAAGTCCTTAGTAGACTTGCCGTTGATGATAAGGTCGCCCGACGAATACTGGTCAAGACCGCCGATGATGTTAAGCAGCGTAGTCTTGCCGCAGCCCGAAGGACCTAAGATAGATACGAACTCGCTGTCGCGGAAGTCCATACTTACGCCCTTGAGCGCCTGGACCTCGGTGTCGCCCGTTTTGTAAGATTTGCATATCTCCTTTAAACTGAGCATAGGGTAGTTTGCTCCTTTCTGCTGTCAATTTGTAAACAAGATCTGACCTATTGATTATAGCATAATTCCTGCTTTTTATCAAGCGTATTTCCGAGTTTTTGTCAATTCAGCTAAAACAGCGCTTGTACATCTTTATATATGTGTAAAATAAGCAAAAAAAGACCGACCCTTTCGAGTCGGTCTTTTCCCCTTAAAGCTTATCTCTTTGCTCTCTTCCTCGGGATTTTTACACAAGCTGTAATGATACAGCGTAAAAACTAATCATACTGCTTTCTGATAGTATCAAGTCTTTGCTTTGCAAGCTCCACCACGTCAGCCGGAGCAGTTACCTTTGCTCTCTCTCCGAACTGGAAGAGCCAGCCCCAGAATGTAGGCGATATCTGTACCTCTGTATTTATGTAGAAGGAGTGGTCAGTGCTTTGATGACAAATTATCTTGTCGCCGAACCTGTCGATAACGGTAGCAAGCAATTCGTTTTCAAATTCAAGGGTGATGTTCGTAGGTTCACCGCCGTACATACTGTAAACAGACTGCTGATTGTTTACCTCTTTCTTTTCATCATCAGTAAGCTCTCTGCGTTTTTCGCTGTTCACTTTTACGTTAGTCATTCGGTCTATCCTGTAACGGCATATCTTCTCGTGCTTGTTACAGTAGCACACAAGGTAGTAATTGTCCTGCTCCCAAACCGTAACGTAAGGGGATACGGTATACACCAAGCCGTCGTGCTTGAGGACCTTTTTCTTGTTTGAGTTGTAGTCGTAATACTGGAAGGAGATGGTCTTTTTATCAAATATACCTTCCTGTACGCTGTTGAGGTTGTAGTAGATCTGCTCGTTGACCGTTCTTGAACGGTCGTTTACGAAAACCTCGCGGCGCAGCTGCTGCGCCTTGTATTCGCTGGTAAGACCCTGTATCTTGGCGATAAGCTCCTGCGATTTTTTCTTTGTGAGGAATTTGCAGGAGGCGATAGCGTCTACCAGTACAAAAAGCTCCTCGTCCTGAAAGGTCCTTGCGCCCATATAATAAGCGTTTGAATGACCGTCCTTGACTGTAACGATATCCATACCGCTGTCAATAAGCGTTTTGATATCGTCATAGATAGTCTTTCTTTCTGCCTTGATGCCGTACGTTGCAAGTATGTCGATAAGCTTGTTGCCCGTTATCGAGTGATCCTCATCAGTCTTGCGTTCAAAGTACTGCTTCATAGTCAGCAGCTTCTGCTTTTGTCTTGATAAACCTGCCAAGTTATGATTCCTCCCCGCTGCGTTTCATATCCTTCACCTGAACTGTCGTGCCGTCAGGGCGCACAATGACTGTATTGTCCAGCTGCGCCGTGAGATTAGCCACCACGCCCGCCCTGTATTCGTTTCGCAGGACCTCGCGCTCGGCTTTTTCAGCCTGCGTAAGCTCGCGCTTGCGGGAAATAGCAGTAAGCTCCGACAGTCTGTCAAGCTTTTTCTTCTCCATAAATTTTTACACTTCTCCTTATGCGGACCGCCCATTTTTGAGTCTTGCCCGTTCAAGAATAGTCAAGGCAGCTTACACAATACCGCCTTTTGTGTCCGAAAATTATCACTTTGCGCACAGATAGTGTTTATTATCTGTATTTATTTCTTTTTGTGTACAACAAAATGCCCATTTTCGTCTACGATTGTCATTATAGCACACTATTTCCGAAATTTCAAGGCATTTTTGCACAAACTGTCCAACAAATTTCCCTCCATTTGCACAAATAATAATTATATTGTGTTTGCTCTTGCAAAAAGTACAAGATGTGGTATAATGTAAGTGAATTATTTCAAATTTTAAATTGTAAACTTTTTGTTAATCGCACAAAGGGGAACAGAATGAAACACAGGAGAATATCTTTGACGGACGTTGACGGCTACGTTCGTGACAAGTTCTTTGACTTGACAGACAGCGGCGATACACCGAGCCGATCTCTCGACCTGCACCGTGTGATGTTCGAGCAGACTACCGCCAAGCAGAAGCGCTACCTGCTGATGTACTACAAGGACAATATGACCATGGACGAGATAGCCGACAGGTGCGGTGTTGCCAAGTCCACCGTATCGCGCACTATCGCGCGGGGACGTGACCGCATAATAAAAGGTCTGCGCGACAGCGATCTGCGCAGGCTGCTTGAAAAGCTTTGATAAAGGAGGGTACAGCCGTGTCTGCACCGATAAACGAATTTGTAAGGGCATACAGCCAGAGCGGCACAGTGCGCTTTCATATGCCCGGGCATAAGGGAAGGGCTTTCCACGGGCTTGAAGCGCTTGACATCACCGAGATAAGCGGTGCAGATTATCTTTACGATGCACGCGGCATAATAGGCCAGAGCGAGGCACAGACCGCACAGGCGTTCGGCAGTGCCGCAACGCTCTATTCCACCGAAGGCTCGAGCCAGTGCATAAAGACGATGCTTGGCATAGTGCGCCAGAACTGCCGCAGCGAGCGCATGACCGTGCTTGCACCGCGCAACGTCCATAAAGCGTTTATCGACGCTTGCATATTGCTCGACCTCGATATAAAATGGCTCTACCCGTTACAGCCGACCACCTCTGTCTGCTGCGCTGACATCACTCCCGAACAGTTTGAGCAGGCGCTCTCGCAGGGCGGTATCGACTGCTGCTACGTCACAAGCCCCGATTATCTTGGCAATTTTGCTGATATCGGGTCGATAGCCAGGATATGCAAAGCCGCGAACGTTCCGCTGCTGGTGGATAACGCCCACGGCGCATATACGGCATTCCTGAAGCAAAATGTCCACCCCGTAGCGCTTGGTGCGGATATGTGCTGCGACTCCGCGCACAAGACCTTGCCCTGCTACACGGGAGGGGCATATCTGCACATTTCAAAGGGCGCACCCGAGGCGTTTGTAAAGTGCGCCAAAAGCGTGATGTCGATGTTCGGCTCAACAAGCCCGTCATATCTTATCCTGCAAAGCCTCGACCTTTGCAGCGAAATGCTGCGCTCGGGCGAGTTCTCAAAAGCGCTTGAAACCACAGCCGATATGGTAGAAAGCTGCAAGCAAAGCCTTCTTGCACAGGGCTGGGTGCTTTGCGGAAATGAAAAAATGAAGATGACCGTTCACGCTTCACGCTGCGGATATACGGGTACGCAGCTTGCCGATATGCTCCGCGCAGGCGGTATCGAGCCCGAGTACAGCGATACCGAGTACGTCGTGCTGATGGCAGGCATATCCAACACGCAGGCAGACTTTGACACGCTCACGCAGACTATGGGCAGGATACCCGTCAAAGCCCCCCTCAAAACCGACCTTCCGATCATAAAACCGACCCGCAGAGTATTGAGTGCAAGGCAGGCAGCTTTACAGCCAAGCTATACAGCAGACCTTGAAAAATCGCTTGACAAGGTTTGCGCCTTGACAGTCACCTCATGCCAGCCGTCAGTGCCTGTCGTGGTCAGCGGCGAGGTAATAAGTGAGGATATAATAAAAATTCTTAAAAGGTATAGCATTTTCTCGCTTAATGTGTTATACTTATAATACTATAATCGTCTTCAATAAGGAGGATAACATGAAACTTGTATATGCTATCGTAAACAGCGATGATGCTTACGCTGTGAATAAAGCGCTCTCGGGCGCAGGGATAAGAGCCACAAAGCTCGCCTCAACAGGCGGCTTTCTCTCAAAGGGCAATACCACCTTTATGATCTGCTGCTCAAACGAGCAGGTCGATAACGTCATCGAGGTCTGCAAGCAGTATTCAAAGAAAAGGATCCAGGCAGTTCCCGCATCGGCTGTGCTTGAAAGAGGCTTTACCGATGCCGAGCCTGTCGAGGTAACTATCGGCGGCGCGACCATTTTCGTGACCGACATCGAGCGCTTTGAGCAGGTCTGATCATGGGTCTTGACGTCTGCGGAAACAGCACAGCACTTGAGCTTATCCGCAAAATGATACAAAAGGGCAGAGAGCAGCGCTCGATCATCATACACGGCGAAAAAGGGCTTGGCAAAAAGCAGCTTGCCCGCTATATCGCCGCGAGCTACCTGTGCAGCCGCCATGACGGCGAACCGTGCGGTAAGTGCAGATCCTGCACAATGGTCATGCACGGCACTCACCCCGATATAATAAACGTGCAGGCAAACGCCAACGGCAACTATATCGTTGACGATTCTATAAGACCGATAGTTGCCGATTCAGCTGTTATGCCAAACGAAAGCAGGTATAAGGTGTACATCATTCCCGATCTTGACAGGTCGGTAAATACCGCCGTGGCGGTGCAGAACATTCTTCTGAAACTGATAGAAGAGCCGCCCGCGCACGTTGTCATAATAATGACGGCGCGCAGCAAGGAGATCTTTCTGCCTACCATAGTTTCAAGAACGCTCTCGCTTTCGGTATCCTGCGTCAGCGAGCAGGAGTGTATGCAGTATCTTCGCGAAAATACCGAGCAGCTTTCCGAAAGTCAGCTTGCCGAGGCGGTCAGCGCAGGGCGCGGCAATATCGGCAGATGTCTGTCCTACCTTGAAAAAGACAGCTTCTATGACAGCGTGCAGGCTGCGCGCGCGCTTTGCGATGCATCTGTCACCCGTGACGGATACAGTATCCTTGCGGCGCTGCATGGCGTTGAGGGCAAAAAGGCTCTCGCAAGGGACTGCATAACTCTTTTCGGCGAGATAGTGCGTGATGCCTGTGCTGACAGGCTCGGTGAAACGGACGAAAAGCTGTCTGTGAGCTGCTATGCACAGGGCGCGCGCAAGCTTTGCTCGTCACTTTCCGCATCAGAGTGTGCAAGACTTTATGATACCGTTTGCGATTATACGGGCAGGATAGATGCCAACTGCAATCTTTCGCTGACCCTTAACAGCTTTGCCGCAAAGCTTTCACAGGCTGTGTGACTGCTCTTTGGCAAAATAGAAAGGAAAATGTTATGTTGAAAATAATCGGAGTTCGTTTTAAGAGCGTCGGCAAGGTCTATTACTTTGACCCGCAGGGAAAGGACGTAAAGCAGGGCGATAAGGTCATCGTCGAGACCGCAAGGGGAGTCGAGTGCGGCGAGGTCGCAGTTGCAGACAGAGAGATCGACGAGAGTACCTTCAATAATCCCATAAAGCCGATAATCCGTATTGCGACCGATGACGATATGAAGCGCATCGAGCGCAATAAAGCCAAGGAAAAAGAGGCTTTCAGGATCTGCGAGGCAAAGATCGCAGCACATAAGCTCAATATGAACCTTATTGATGTTGAGTGTACCTTTGACAATAACAAGCTGCTGTTTTACTTCACCGCCGAGAACAGAGTAGATTTCCGTGAGCTTGTAAAAGACCTTGCGTCCGTTTTCAGAACAAGGATCGAGCTGCGCCAGATAGGTGTCAGGGACGAGGCTAAAATGCTCGGCGGACTTGGTGTGTGCGGTCAGCCGTTCTGCTGCTGCCGTTTCCTTGGCGACTTTCAGCCTGTTTCTATCAAAATGGCGAAGGAGCAGGGCTTGTCGCTCAACCCGACAAAGATATCTGGTACCTGCGGCAGACTGATGTGCTGCCTCAAATACGAGCAGGACGCCTACGAGGATCTGCTCAAAACAACGCCAAAGCAGGGCGCGATCGTCAAGACCACAAGCGGCAGGGGAGTTGTCGAGGAGGTCAACCTCATCACAGGCAAGCTTCGCGTTAAGCTTGATAACAACGATACCGTTGCGACCTTTGACAAAAAAGAGGTCGAGGTCATCAAGGACAGCGTTATCCGCATCGATAAAAACGAGATGAAAGCGCTCAAATCACTGGAGGGTAAGTAATGCCGTCATTTCCCGTTCATATCATCATCGCGCAGATGCTCTGCGGTGAGATAGGTGTCACAAGCAGACCCGATTTCATGCTCGGCACGATAGCGCCCGACAGCGTCAATCTCAAAGGCTTTGCAAGCCGGGAGGAACGCTACGGCGCGCATATCAGAAGCGTTGATTACGCTGTGTGGAAAAAGCAGCTCTCACAGTTTTACAAACAAAACCTTACACGGTTTGAAGACTGTGCCGATTACCTCAAAGGATATGTTTTCCACTGCATCACCGATATCGCGTGGGACGAGGCTGTGCAGCCAAAGCTGTTCGGGTTTTTGCAAAGCGGCGGCGAGCTTTCCCGCGAGGAGATAACAAAGCTCAAATGGGAGGAGCTTTTCCGCTTCAACAGCCTGCTTGTAACAAGGCAGGACTTTTTAAGCGCCGTGGGCGAGCTTGAAAATGCGCAGCCAAGGGCTATCGCAACAGTTACAGCAAAGCAGGTCAGCGATTACCGCGATTATGTGGTCAGCGATTATAAGGATAAAATATCCGCCGAACCGCCTCGCTTTCTGAACATCGACCACGCTGCACAGTGCGCAGCGCATACGCTGGAGCTTTACCGACAGATAATAGAGTAACAAAAAAGCCGAGGAGTTATCTCCCCGGTTTTTTCGCATCTAAAAAGCGTTCAGCCCGAAACTCACCGACAGCGCCGAGTTCACAGCGTTCATAGAGGTGTTGTCAAGCGCCCCCATCTTCTCGCGCAGCCTTTGCTTGTCTAATGTACGTATCTGTTCGAGCAGCACCACCGAATCCTTTGCAAGACCGCATTTTCTGCTGTCAAGCTTTATGTGAGTCGGCAGCCTCGCCTTGTCCTGCTGACTTGTTATAGCCGCCGCGATAACAGTCGGCGAATGTCTGTTGCCCACGTCATTCTGAACTATCAGTACAGGACGTAATCCGCCCTGCTCCGAGCCGACCACAGGGCTGAGGTCAGCGTAATATATCTCTCCTCTGCGAACAGTCAAAACAAACAACTCCAATCAGATTTTTTGCGGAATCTATCCACACTATGATTATTCCCGCCGTGCAGAGATTTAAACACCCCGCAAGCAGCTTTTGTTTGTTTTATTTTATTCCCATTTTACAAAAGTGTTCCTGCGGTATATCAGAATTTGTGCACAGCGTGCACCACGCTTGTCCGTCGCATATCGGTTTGAGATGACAGCGGCTTTCGTGCCGCTCCGGGCTTTCACTTTGTGATAACTGTACAAGAGTAGAGCTGTGTTGTGCAAACCTCAGTAAATCCGCATTTGTTGCGGTATACCTGTCAATTAACTGTGGGTATTCTCTTGGGAGCGCTTTCTCTCAAACTCTTTTTCTGAACTCTACTACTTTTTCGGGATAAGGTGTCGCAGACACCTTGTGCCGAAAAAGCAATAAAAGGTTTAGGAAAGGGGT